>NZ_JAOQNS010000011.1 GCF_025961475.1 Rhodobium gokarnense
GCGGCCAGAAGCGCTGCCTCGTGGCCGCCCGTCGCCTCGCAGACCAGAAGCGCTCCGGCCGGGTCCGGCATCACCTCGGCAAGGGCCCGGCGCAACGCTTTGGGGGTGTTGTCGAGGCAGCGCGTCCGGCCGCTCAGGGTATCGAACAGGATGATGCTGTCCTTGCCGACATCGCAGCCAAGGACGCGCAGGTCGTTGGATTGGTTGGCCATCGGGATTATGCTCCGTCGTGCTTGCGATTGTCTGCGGGCGTTAAACCCTGGCAACACATCAAGCGATTGCGGAAAGCGGACGGGCGACCCGGATGACGGCGGGTGTCTTCACCCGATTGCGAGACGGCCGGCCCATCCGCGCCGGGTCCGGAGCGGCCGCCCCGGACCCGGCATCGCCATCTGCGGCGACACAACAATCCTAACCAACTTCAAACAGACAATTGCGAGGAGGCCGTCAGGCCGACGCGGCAATCCATAGGGCCCTTGTTGCCAATCGCCGACGTCGACATGCGCTGCGAGTGAGCGCAAAAACCCCGCCGGATCGCTCCGGCGGGGTCTCTCTGTCTGCCGTGTTGCAGGGGCCGCTAGCGCCGCTGCGAGATCGACACGTAGTCGCGCTTCGGGGCGCCGGTGTAGAGCTGGCGCGGCCGGCCGATCTTCTGGGACGGATCCTCGACCATCTCCTTCCACTGGGCGATCCAGCCGACGGTCCGGGCGAGCGCAAAGAGCACCGTGAACATGGTGGTCGGGAAGCCGAGCGCGCGGAGCGTGATGCCGGAATAGAAGTCGATGTTCGGGTAGAGCTTCTTGGAGACGAAATACTCGTCGCTGAGGGCGATCTTTTCCAGCTCCATGGCGACTTCCAGCAGCGGATCGTCCTTGACGCCGAGCTCGCCCAGCACCTCGTGGGTGGTCTTCTGCATGATCCGGGCGCGCGGGTCGTAGTTCTTGTAGACCCGGTGGCCGAAGCCCATCAGGCGGAACGGATCGTTCTTGTCCTTGGCCCGCTTGATGTATTCCGGAATGCGGTCGACCGAGCCGATCTCGGCCAGCATGTTGAGCGCCGCCTCGTTGGCGCCGCCATGGGCCGGGCCCCACAGGCACGCAATGCCGGCCGCGATGCAGGCGAACGGGTTGGCGCCCGACGAGCCGGCGAGCCGCACCGTCGAGGTCGAGGCGTTCTGCTCGTGGTCGGCATGGAGGATGAAGATGCGGTCCATCGCCCGCGCCAGCACCGGATTGACCTTGTACTCCTCGCACGGGACGGCAAAGCACATGTGCAGGAAGTTGGCGGCGTAATCGAGGTCGTTGCGCGGATAGATGAAGGGCTGGCCGATGGAATATTTGTAGGCCATCGCCGCGATCGTCGGCATCTTCGCGATCATCCGAAGCGAGGCGACCATGCGCTGGTGCGGATCGGCGATGTCGAGCGAGTCATGGTAGAAGGCCGAAAGCGCGCCGACCGTGCCGACCATGACCGCCATCGGATGGGCGTCGCGGCGGAAGCCGGAGAAGAACCGCGACATCTGCTCGTGGATCATCGTGTGGTAGGTGATCCGGTGGACGAAGTTCTCCTTCTGCGCGAAGGTCGGCAGTTCGCCGTAGAGCAGCAGGTAGCAGGCCTCCAAAAAATCGCCCTGGTCGGCGAGCTGCTCGATCGGATAGCCGCGATAGAGCAGCGTGCCCTCGTCGCCGTCGATATAGGTGATCTCAGAGGAGCAGGCCCCGGTGGAGGTGAAGCCCGGGTCGTAGGTGAAGCAACGGGTGTCTTTGTAGAGATTGGTAATGTCTATGACATCCGGGCCGATCGAGCCCTCATGGATCGGCAGGGAATACTCGTTCTCGCCGAGCGTAAGTTTTGCTTGTTTTTCGTTCATTCACACAATCCCTTCGTCAAAAACCCGGCCGTCGGGCGCATGGCGTCGGCGGTCAACCCCAACCGGCCGTCGCCGGACGCGCACATGCGGGCACAGCTTGTCGGGAATGCGTATCCGATTTGACATAATGCCGCAAGCACGGGGGCGCCGTGCTTTCGCATATGCGAAAAAGACAAACTGAAGGGCGTGCCCGGATTTCTGCGATGTTTTGTGGCGTTTTGGTGTCTCAGGCCGCCTGATCTCGCAGGCGCAGAAGGCTCTCCTCCTTGCCGAGCACGGCAAGCACGTCGAAGATGCCCGGCGAGGTGCCGCGGCCCGTCAGCGCCGCCCGCAAGGGCTGGGCGACCTTGCCGAGTTTCAGCTCTTCGCGTTCGGCAAAGGCGCGCACGACCGCCTCGCAGCCCTCCGCGCTCCACGGCTCGACGCTTTCCAGTTCCGGCACCAGCCCGGCAAGCACGTCGCGGGCCTCGTCGGAGAGGATTTTCGCTGCTTTGTCGTCGAGGTCGAGCGGCCGCTCCGCGAAGAGGAACTGGGAGCCGTCAATGAGTTCCAGGAGCGTCTTTGCGCGCTCCTTGAGGCCGGGCATAGCCGCCAGCAACTGCGCCTTCGTCGCCTCGTCGAGCTTTGCCGCGAGCGCCGGCCCGCCCTCCAGATGGGGGAGGAGATCGACGATAGCGTTCAGCAGGTCGCCGTCATCGGTGGTGCGCATGTAGTGGCCGTTGAGGTTTTCCAGCTTGGCGAAATCGAACCGCGCCGGCGACTTGCCGATGGCCTCCAGTCCGAACCAGGAGACCATCTCCTCGGTCGAGAAGATCTCGTCGTCGCCATGGCTCCAGCCGAGCCGGGCGAGATAGTTGCGCATCGCCGCCGGCAGATAGCCCATCTCGCGATAGGCATCGACGCCGAGCGCGCCGTGGCGCTTGGAAAGTTTCGCCCCGTCCGGCCCGTGGATCAGCGGGATGTGTGCGAATTCCGGTACGTCCCAGCCCATCGCCCTGTAGATCAGTGTCTGGCGCGCGGCATTGGTCAAATGGTCGTCGCCGCGGATGATGTGGGTGATCTCCATGTCGTGGTCGTCGACGACGACGGAGAGCATGTAGGTCGGCGAGCCGTCCGACCTCAGGACGACGAAATCGTCGAGGTCCTTGTTCGGGAAGGTCACCCGGCCCTGGACGTGGTCCTCGACCACCGTGTCGCCGTCGAGCGGCGCCTTGATGCGCACAACGAACGGCGCGTCGGCCGGCGCCTCGCTCGCATCCCGGTCGCGCCAGCGCCCGTCATAGCGCGGCGGCCGGCCCTCGGCGCGGGCCTTCTCGCGCATTTCCGCCAGCTCTTCCGGTGTGGTGTAGCAGCGATAGGCATGGCCCGATGCGATCAGCGCCTCGGCGACCTCCCGGTGCCGGTCGGCGCGCTCATATTGCGAGATCGCCTCGCCATCCCAGTCGATGCCGAGCCAGGTGAGACCGTCGAGGATCGCCGCGACCGCCGCATCCGTGGAGCGCTCGCGGTCCGTGTCTTCGATCCTGAGCAGCATCCGGCCGCCATTCGCCTTGGCATAAAGCCAGTTGAAGAGCGCCGTGCGGGCGCCGCCGATATGCAGGAAGCCGGTCGGCGAGGGGGCGAAGCGGGTGATGACGGGCGAAACCATGAATTGCGTGCCTTTGCCGGTTCAACGGGAATCCGGCTCTGCGCCGGCGGCGATGGTGTAGCATGGCCCGATCGCGGACTGAAGACGAGCCGGACGGGGATGTCGGAGCGGCACGAACGCGGAGAAACGGACGAGCAAAAGACCGGCCGGGGCGCAGCAGACGTCCGGCGGCGGCGGAGACTCGGCCGTTATCGCGGGCCGGGCCGACCCCTTTGGCGCGGCCGGATTGCGGCGCGGTTGGACGTCGCAAGGCTCTGGCTCGGCGCACGGTTCCTGAATGAGATCGAGGCGGGCCGGGGGTTCTTGTGGCTGCCGGTCGGCATGGCCGTCGGCATTGGCATCTATTTCTCGCTGCCGCGCGAGCCGATGCTCTTTGCGCTCGCCGGCCTCGCTCTCGCCGCGGTGCTCGTCGCCCGCCGCCTCAGGGAAAGGCCTTTCGGGTTTCCGATCGCCGCACTCATTGCCGCCATGGCGGCCGGCCTCGTCATCGCCAAGGCGCGCACGGAGCTGGTCGCCGCGCCCCGGCTCGACCGGGAGATGACCGCCACGGTCATCGGCTGGGTGGAGGAGGCGGAGGAGGCAAGCGGCGGCCTGCGGCTCCTCATCCGGGTCTCCTCGATTTCCGATGTCTCCAGCCCCGACCAGCCGGACCGGGTGCGGATGTCGGTCCGCCATACCGGAGACATTCGGCTGCGCGCCGGCGATGGCGTCTCGGTGCGCGGCCGCCTTCGCCCGCCGCGCGGGCCCCCGATCCCCGGCGGCTACGATTTCGCACGGGCGCAGTATTTCGCAGGCATCGGCGCCACCGGCTTTGCCTATGGCGCCCCGAAACCGGCGGGGCCGGGGCTCGGCCCGCCGCCCTGGGACCTGAAGGCGAGGGCAATCCTCAACGGTGCGCGCGGCGCGGTCGCCGCCCGCATCCGCGACGTCCTTTCCGGCGATACCGGGGCCGTTGCCAGCGCGCTCATCGTCGGTCAGCGCCGCGGCATTTCGGAGGAGACGACCGAGGCGCTCCGGACCGCGGGGCTCGCCCACATCCTCGCCATCTCGGGCCTCCATATGGCGCTCGTCGCCGGCACCGTTTTCGGCGTGGTGCGCGGGCTCCTGGCGCTCTTTCCCGGGATCGCGCTCCGCCACCCGGTGCGCCAATGGGCGGCCCTGACGGCGCTTGGGGCCGGCGCCGTTTATCTAGGCCTGTCGGGGGCCGGAATCGCCACCCAGCGCGCCTTCGTCATGGCGGCGATCGTCTTTGCCGCGATCCTTGCCGGACGGCCGGCGTTGACCATGCGATCGGTGGCCGTCGCCGCGCTCATCGTCATGGTCTTGGCGCCGGAGGTCGTCGTCGGGCCCAGCTTCCAGATGTCCTTTGCCGCCGTCGTCGCCTTGATCGCCGCCTACGAGACCCTGTCGGAACGGCGCAATGCGACTGCCTTCGAGCGGCGCGGGATCGCCGGCCTCGCGTTAAAGACCCTCGGTTTTTATGTCGGCGGGCTGGCGCTCACCTCACTGATCGCCGGCCTTGCGACGGCACCCTATGCCGTCTTTCATTTCCAGAGGCTGGCGCCGCTCGGGCTCGTCGCCAATCTCGCCGCCATGCCGCTGGTCGCCTTCGTGGTGATGCCGCTCGGCGTCCTGTCGCTGATCGCCATCCCGTTCGGGCTCGACCCGCTCGTCCTGCCGGCCATGGGCTGGGGCATCGACCGGGTCATCGGCATCGCCGATTGGGTGGCGGCGGCCACCGGAACCGGATCGATCGTCGGCCGGGTGCCCGGCGTCGCCGTCCTTTCCGCAACGGCCGGCCTTCTCTGGCTGGCGCTCTGGAAGACCCGGCTCCGCCTCTTCGGCCTTGCCGGCATTGGCCTCGGGATGGCGCTGGCGCCCCTTGCCGCAACTCCGCACCTTCTCATTTCCGACGACGGCCGGCTGGTGGCGCTCCGCGGTCCCGGCGGAACCCTCCGCTTCGCGCCGGATACCAGGAACGATTTTGTGGTCGGCACCTGGCTGCGCGCCGACGGCGATCCGCGCCCAGTGGACGATCCGTCGCTCGTCGCAGGTGTTCTCTGCGACGACCTCGGCTGTGTTCTGGAAGGGGCAGAGAGGCAGGTCGGAATTTCGGGCAGGGGGCCGCCGACAAAGGAAGCCGCAGAACGATCCGGAGCACCGGCGTCGAATTGGGGTCAGGAGGCAACAGAACGGCAATACCCCAATGGCACCGGCCCACCAGAGGGTAGCCTCGCGGCGAATGACACGGGGGAAAGAGCCACCGCAAACGGCTCGGACTTGGCGCCGCAGCATCCGGAAACGACTGCCCCCGCCCGGCCGCCGCCGTCCGCTGTGACCGACCTTGCCGCCATCGTCGCCAAGGACCGTGCCCGCCAATTCTGGCGCATCGCTTTGGTGCGCCGGTCCCTCGCCTTTGCCGAGGACTGCCACGCCGCGGACATCATCATTGCGTCCTTCGCGGCGCCGAAAGACTGCGCCAGGCACGCCCTCGTCTTCGACCGGGCTGCACTTGCCCGCACCGGCGCGACCGCGATTACCTTCACCGGCGACGGGGACGCGCCCATCAGCATAGAGACGGCACTGTCAAAACTCCGCCGTCCCTGGCATCCGCCGGCACCACCTGAGCGGCGCTGACCGATGCCCGAAGCTCAGTAGCTCCGGAACAGGCCGACGAGCCTGCCCTGGATGCGCACCCGGTCGGGTCCGAAGATGCGGGTTTCATAGGCCGGATTGGCGGCCTCCAGGGCAATGGACGCGCCCTTGCGCCGCAGCCGTTTCAGAGTCGCTTCCTCCTCGTCGACGAGGGCGACGATGATGTCGCCGCTATTGGCCGTGTCGGCGCGCCGGATCACCACCGTGTCGCCGTCCAGGATGCCGGCCTCGATCATGGAGTCGCCTCGCACTTCCAGCGCGTAGTGCTCCCCGGCCCCGAGAAGGTCGGCCGGGACCGGAACGGAATGGGTGCGGTGCTGGATCGCCTCGATCGGGGTGCCGGCGGCGATGCGGCCCATCACGGGAATGGTGACCGAGCGGGCGTCGCTGTCGCCGGCCGGCTTGGCTGCGGCGGGCGCGCGACCCAGCGAGCCCTCGATGACGCTTGGATGAAAGCCTTTGCCGCGGCCGCTGGAAGCGAGACTGGGGGCGACCGACTCCGGCAGCTTGATGACTTCCAGCGCCCGCGCCCGGTTGGGCAGCCGGCGGATGAAGCCGCGTTCTTCCAGCGCCGTGATCAGCCTGTGGATGCCCGATTTGGAGCGAAGGTCGAGCGCCTCCTTCATTTCGTCGAACGACGGCGGGACCCCGGATTCCTTCAAACGTTCGTGAATGAACATCAACAGCTCGTACTGTTTCGGCGTCAGCATCGGTCGAACTCCGCAAGGTCCAAAGCGTGGTACAAACCACGAACGAAACATACACGTTCTATATGTGTTCCGCAACGGTTAAAAAATCGCTGATCTCGGGGAATTGCCCGAAAAGACGGTGTGTTCGGGCATCGCTCGCGGGCATTCGCGGGCAAGGGGATTCGCTTGCCCGTCAACGGCGACCGGCGCCTGGTGATGCAATTGGACGACAGTGCGGCGGCAAGCGCGCCCGAACCTGCAAACTTATTGCATTCAGAAACGAATTCCTTACACAGTTGCGGCTCGCTGGTGGGCGGCGGAAATCAGACGAATCGAGGCAGACAGACGGATGGCAAAGACGGTCCTGCGCAACATCGGAACGGCCGGGCTCCTGGTTGGAATCTTCACCATGGTCCCCGGCGGGCCGGTCCATGCCCAGAGCTTCCTCGACCGCCTGTTCAACCCGAAATATTACAAGGAAGACCGACAGAAGCCGGAGCCGGAGCGCAAGAAGGTGAAGGTGCGGATCAGTTCGCCGCGCTACTACACCTACAAGCCGGACAGCCAGCAGCTTTTTTCCTTTTCGGAACTGACGAAGGTGCCGGAGCGCGCGCCGGCACCGCTGGCGACCCTGCCGGAAGGGCCGGCGGCCGCGCCGGCGCTCCCCGGCGACGAAGCGTTGTCACTCCCGCCCGAGACGTCCGCGCCCGTCGAGACGGAAGCATCGGCCGTTCCGACCGAGGACATGGCCGCCCCGGAAGCGAATGCCGAGGACCTGACGGAAGCCGCGATTGACGACGCCGGTGATGCCGCTTTGCCGGAGACGACCGAGACCATCGGTGCGGCGGATGGCGTTGAAACGGCGCCGCTGCCGGACGTCGAGGCGGACGCTGCCGACACCATTTCCGAGGACGTGCCGGCGGCCGAGGCCGCCGATGCCGCGCCCGTCGACATGAGCGATCCGGGTGTCGCGCTCCTTGCCGCCGCCGCCGCTCTGAGGGGCGACGACGCCGCGTCCGGCGAGACCGTCGCGGCGCCGGCGGCCGTCGCGGAAGCCGATCCGGCGGCCGAAATCGGTCCCGCTGCCGATGCGGACGCCGCTGGCGAAACGCCGCTCGCCGCCGAGCTTGAGCCGGCCGCAACGCAGGCTGGCCCCGTTGCCGATGCCACCCCCACCGGGAGCGACGGCGTCGATACGGAACCGACCGGCTCGACCGTGACCGCAGCACCGGTCGAGACCGCGTCCCCGGCGATCGCCGAAGCGGTCCGTCCGGCCGACTTCGATGCCGCGCGTCCGCTGCTTGCCGACTTCAAGCTGCGTACGCTGCCGGAAGTGGCCAAGGCCATGAAGGCGCACTACGCCGAGGCTGAGCATTTCCTCTGGGTCGACGCGGACGGCGTCAACGAGAAGGCCGAGGCCGCGCTCGCGGCGCTGGCCAAGGCCGACCGCTTCGGCCTGCTGCCGGACGACTATGCGGTCGAGCTTCCGAACCTTGCGGAAAACGCCGACGAAGAAGCGCGCGAGCGCGAGTTGCTGCGCTTTGAATTCGCGCTGACCTCCAAGGTCCTGCTCTATGTGCTGGACGCCGAACGCGGCCGGGTCGACCCCAACCGCATCTCCGGCTACCACGACCTGCCGCGCAAGAAAGTCGACCTTGAAGCCGCGCTTGCGGACATCGAGGGAAGCGATGACGTCTCGACGGCAATCGCCTCGCACCACCCGGACAACGACACGTTCCGGGCGATGGTCGAAAAGCTCGCCGCCCTTCGTGCCGCCGACGAGGCGACGCGCGTCGAGATCGACCCGACCCTGCTCCTGAAGCCGGGTCAGTCGAGCGAGGAAGTCGCCAACATCGTCGCCGCGATCAAGGCTGAGGGTTCCGAGGAGCTTGCCGAAAATCACGCCGCGACGCTCGCCGCCTATGACGGCGGGCCGGACTACACGCCGGAGCTCGTCGCCCTCGTCAAGGACTACCAGAAGGAGCGCAAGCTGACGGTCGACGGCATCGTCGGGCCGAGCACCGTGCGCTCGCTGGTCGGCGTCAGCAATGCGGCCAAGATCGAGAAGATCGAGCTGGCGATGGAGCGTCTGCGCTGGCTGCCGGAGGCCTTCGGCCGCCGCCACGTCTTCATCAACCAGGCCGCCTTCACCGCCACCTACAGCGAGGAAGGCCGCGACCCGCTGACGATGCGCGTCGTCGTCGGCAAGAAGTCGAACCAGACCAGCTTCTTCACCGACAAGATCGAGACGGTGGAATACAACCCCTATTGGGGCGTGCCGCTGTCGATCATCGTCAACGAGATGGTGCCGAAGCTGAACAAGGACCCGTCCTATCTCGACCGCGCCGGCTACGAGGTCTCCACCGTTGGCGGGCGTGCGGTATCGTCGGCTTCGGTCGACTGGTACGCGGTCGCGACCCAGTCCCAGTCGATCAATGTGCGCCAGCGGCCGGGTTCCAGCAACGCACTCGGGGCGGTCAAGATCCTGTTCCCGAACAAGCACCACATCTACATGCACGACACGCCGGCCAAGAGCCTCTTCAAGCATGACCGCCGGGCCTTCAGCCATGGCTGCATCCGCTTGCAGCATCCGCGGCTGATGGCCGCCGCCGTACTCGGCAAGTCGCAGGACTATGTGTCGAGCCGCATCGCTCCGGGCGTCAACGAAAGCGAGAGCGTGCGCGGCGACATCCCGGTCTATGTGGCCTATTTCACGGCCTGGCCGAAGGCGGGCGGCGACATGGGCTATTATTTCGACGTCTATGACCGCGACCTCTACCTGCAGAAGGCGCTTGCCCGCACCCACGAGGAGCGCGACGCCAACGGCTGATCCGGCCGGAACGGTCGATTGAAAAAAGGCGCGGCCCGCCTCGTGGTGGCCGCGCCTTTTGCGTTTCGGGGGAGCCGAATCAGTCCAGCCAGCAGGTCGGCGCCTTGCCGCGCTGCTGCTGGACGATGCCGAGCGAGCGCCGTGTCTTGAAACCGATGAGCCCGTCGGCGCCGCCGACGTCGTGGCCGGCCTTTTCCATCGATAGCTGGAGCTGGCGGACCTTGCCGCGGGTGGTGGTGCGGATCGGGTGCCAGTTGCCGACGAAGCCGACATCGTTGCCGTAGCGGTCGGCGAGATGGCCGACGAAGAGGGCATAGACGTCGGATTCGTTGTACTCCTTGAGGACGTAGAAATTGTCGGTGGCGATGAAGGCCGGCCCAAAGCGCCCGGCCGGCATCAGGAGGTAGCCGGGCAGCTTCAGTTCGAAAGCCGGAAAGTCGCGGCCCTTGACCCGCTTGATCCCCTCGCGCACCCACTTTGCGATCGGCTGGCCGCGGTCGGGTCCCTCGCGCGAGCAGGAAATGTCCGCCGGAACCGTCACCTCATAGCCCCAGTCGCGGCCCGGCACCCAGCCATGGTCCTTCAGGTAGTTGGCGATGGAGGCAAGGACGTCGGGCGCCGAGCGCCAGATGTCGCGCTTGCCGTCGCCGTCGAAGTCGACGGCGTATTTCAGGAAGCTGGTCGGGAGGAACTGCGGCTGGCCGAGGGCGCCGCCCCAGGAGCTTCTCATCTCGCGGCGACTGATATGCCCGTCATCGAGGATCTTTAAAGCGGCCACCGTCTCCTTTTTGAAGAAATCCGGGCGCTGGCCCATGAAGGCGCGGGTGGCAACGACCCTCAGCGCATCCTTCGGGATGCTGGCGCTGCCGTAACCGGATTCCCGCGCCCAGATGGCGAGCACGATGCGCCGCGGCACGCCGAAGCGGCGCTCCACCGCATCGAGGGTGCCCTTGTGGCGGGCCATCAGCGAGCGGCCGCTGCGCACGAGCGCCGTGAAGCGATTGTCGGAGAAGTAGCGGGCCGGGGCGCGGAATTCGGCCTGGTAGTTGACCTTGGGCGGCCCGCCGCCGCCGGGGCGCGTGAGGCCCGGGAGCGAGGTGTCGGGGGTAAGGCCGGACAGTTCGCGGCTGAGCGTTCCGCTGGAGACCCCCGCGGCGCGGGCGGCCGGAACGATCTCACGCTCCAGGAACTTCCGGAACTGGGCGTCATAGGCGCCGGCCGTCGCGTGAGGCGCGGCGAAGGCGAGGCCCATAAAGGTGGCGGCGCCGATGGCGATCAAACGCGAGAGGCGGGGGGATGTTTGGTGCAAGAAAGGCTCCCTTCGGCAGGCCCGGTGGCGCGGCGGATGTTTCGCGAAAGGATAGAGCAACAGCTCGCGCCGTTGAACCGGCAGCGAACCGGTCGGCCGACATCGACGGACATGCCAGCGGGCAGGGACAGGAAGCGCGGGAGGGAAGGGTGCCGACCGGGATAATCCTCAGAATAATCCGAGGGGTCCCCCGGCCGGCAAGCCAGCGCCAAAGGGGGGTGAGAGGACGCCGGCATTCCTGACCGGCTTCCGGCGGCGGTTTGACCGCGACAACCGCACCGGGCGGCAACCGCAGGACAACACCGGCCGGAAGGCCCGGTGCCGCGGAATCTGAAAAAACCGCGGGAATTTTTCACTCAATATACCGCGATGCGGGAAAAGCAAAGATCAAAAGTAGTTCATGCCGGTCCGATGTGGAAAAACCCTGCGAATTTGAATTAAATTAGAAGAAGCTGATTATTATTGTACCGAATCTCGTACTAAACACTTGTTCTGTGGGTTGCGTCGACTGGACTTTGCTTTTTCAAATTGCAGAAATGAAACGGCCCACGGGTTTCCAAGGCCGTTCCCGGCCGGATAGCGGCGCGCGATTCGGCACTGTTTCAAAAAATCGACGCCGGCATGGGTGACATTTCGGGTCCGGCCACCACCGGCAGCCGCAGCGATACCGAATCGGTGCCCGATACCGTAAGAAGACCAAAGATCTTTTTCGGGGAGAGGGCCATGTCCGTCGCCATTTACGGTATCAAGAACTGCAGCACCATGAAGAAGGCGTTCGACTGGCTGGACGCCAACGATATCGATTACGTCTTCCACGATTACAAGAAGGAAGGCGCCGGACAGGCGGCGTTGCAGCGCTGGTGTGCGGCGGCGGGCTGGGAGAAGGTCCTCAACCGTGCCGGCATGACCTTCCGCAAGCTGCCCGACGAGGCCAAGGCCGATCTCGATGAGGCAAAGGCCATCGCGCTGATGCTGGAAAAGCCGTCGATGATCAAGCGCCCGGTTCTTGAGACGGAGGCCACCATCGAACTCGGCTTCAAGCCCGAACGCTACGCGGCGATCTTCGGCAAATAGGCGGCCCCCGGCGCGGGTCGCACAGGTCGCTTTCGGCCATCTCCTTCAGAAGCAATTTTTCTCGCCTCGGCCTGGACGCCCGGGAGGCGGGTGCCGTTGCGCGTGCCGCCGGGAGCCTTTCCGCAAATGCGCGCGGCTAACCCGACGTTTCCCGGGCTCTCTGCTCGCCGCTGGATGCACAGCGCCGAACATATCTCGATATATCTTGACATACGATATATCGGGACTTATATCGGAACCCATGAGAAACCATCGAAACTCCGGCGGCAGAGGCCGCCATTTCACCCAGAACCATCAACACGAGGGCTGCGTGCCCCACGAGCATGCCCACGAACACGGCCATGGCCGAGGCCACGGCGGCGGGCGCGGAAACGGCCGCGGCCGGCTGTTCGACTATGGCGAGCTGCGGCTGCTGGTGCTGGCCATGATCGACGAGACGCCGCGCCACGGCTACGAGCTGATCAAGGCCATCGAGGAGCGCTTCGCCGGCAGCTATTCGCCGAGTCCGGGCGTCATCTACCCGACGCTCGCCTGGCTCGACGACATGGGCTACGCCGACATCGAGGCGGCCGAGGGCGGTCGCAAGCGCTACCACATCACCGAAGAGGGCGCGGCGTTCCTGACCGCCAACCGCGCCGCGGCCGAGGCCCTGATGTCCCGCACGGCCGACGGCCATGGCGGCCGGCATGCCGGCGCTCCGGCGCCGGTGGTCCGCGCCATGGAAAACCTGAAGACCGCGCTGCGCCTGAGGCTGCGCGAAGGGCCGGTCGATCCGGAAGCGGCAAAGGCGATGGCCGCCGCCATCGATCGGGCCGCATCCGAGGTGGAGAACGCGGAATGACCGGAACCTTACAGAACGCTGAGACCGCCCGCGTGCCCGGCGTCCACCGCGTCGCCGACATCGCGACGGAGCGGGCGAGCCGTTACCTGCAGCAGCTCGCCAAGCACTTCGGGCACAAGCTGCCGGTGACCTTCGACGAAACCACCGGGTCGATCGCCTTTGCCGGCGGCACCTGTGCGATGGCCGCCGACGAGCGGGCGCTCACCCTTTACGTGGTCGCGCCCGATGCGGAGGGAGCCGACAGGCTCGCCGACGTCATGGAACGCCATCTCGTCCGCTTCG
This sequence comes from Rhodobium gokarnense, assembly GCF_025961475.1. Classification (NCBI taxonomy): domain Bacteria; kingdom Pseudomonadati; phylum Pseudomonadota; class Alphaproteobacteria; order Hyphomicrobiales; family Rhodobiaceae; genus Rhodobium; species Rhodobium gokarnense. Next base: position 13,199 of record NZ_JAOQNS010000011.1, read on the forward strand.
CCTTTCGCGAGGAGATGGAGATCGCCTGGCGCGCCGCCTGAGGCAAATCGGAAATCTTGAGATAAGGGAGCAGACGCCGGGGCCGACCGCCCCGGCGTTCTGTTTTTCCGGCGTCCTAGAAAAGGTCTTCGATGTCGAAGACGGTGCCGCCGATATTGACGTGTTCGACGCCGATCAGGAGATCGCTGCCGAGATGGCCGACATCGTCGGTGATCCGCGCATTGCCGTCGCCAAGATCGGTGACGGTGTAGCGGTCGGGATCGCCGCCATAGCCCGCTGTGTCAGTGCCGCTGCCGCCGACGAGGCGGTCGTTGCCGCGCCCGCCGCAGAGCCAGTCGTCGCCGCCGCCGCCGAACAGCCGGTCGTCGCCGGTGCCGCCGAGCAGCCGGTCATTGTGGCGGTTTCCGGAGAGCAGATCGTCGCCGCCGCCTCCGAGAAGGAAGTCGCGGCCGTTGCCGCCCTTCAGCGTGTCGTCGTGGCGCCCGCCGTCGAGGGTGTCGCTGCCGACATGGCCGAGCAACTGGTCGCGGCCGCCGTCGCCGTACAGCGCGTCGCCGCCGCGCCCGCCGAGCAGGGTATCGTTCCCCGGGCCGCCATGCGCCTCGTCCGACCCGGTGCCGCCGCCGAGCTTGTCGTTGCCCTTTGCGCCGGTGAGCGTGTCGTTGCCGCCCCGGCCGAAGAGGACGTCGGAGCCGCTGCCGCCGTCGAGGTCGTTGGCCTCGTTGCGGTCATCGGTAAACGAGCCCGGCGTCTGGTAGTTGGCGAAATGCTCCAGATATTCGGTGAGCCGGGTATTGTAGGCGTCGCTGCCGACGTCGGTGCCGCCGGATTCGATGAAGTCCTTGAGCCCGCCGGTGCCGAGCAAATGCGATGCGGCGATCATGCCGCTCTTGGTCAGCGCGACGCCGTTGAGGGTCTGGCCCGCATAGATGTCGAGGCCGAAATACTCGATCCGGTCCCACAGCAGCGAAAACCACTCCTGCGCGGCCGCGTTCTGTGCCGCGGGCGTGGCGAGGAATTCGGCGCGGCTGTCGATGCCGTCCTTGCCGGTGAAGCCGCCGGAAAAGTCGTTGTTGTAGGCGTTGCCGTCGGCGGACACATAGCCGAGGTCGATCAGCGCCGCCTCGCCGAACTGGTAGGCGCCGAGATAGCCGTAGCTGTTGACCGCCGAATAGTTGTTGCTGGATTCGCGTTCCCGCATCGCCAGCATGAAGTCGCCGTAACTGCCTGCAGCACCCATCGAAGATCCCCCGTTCCAAACGCCGGATAGCGGAGACTCTAGGGCAGGGCACATGTCCGGCGGATTAACAGCGCCGGCATCAAGGCCGCGATTGCCGACAGTTTTTCGTGCAGCGTTAATGCCGGGTTAAGCAAGCCGCTGCCGGCGCTGGGGCCGCACGTAAAGACCGGCCGCATGGGGTGGCCGGTCTTTCTCGTCCGGACGATCGGGGATGATCTAGCGCCGGATGACGATCTGGGTGTTGCGCATGCCGTGCTGGCGAATGAGCTGGTAGAGGCGGCGCGCATTGGCCGGGTGCAGGCGCACGCAGCCATGGGAGGCGGGGCGCCCGAGCCGGCGGATGGCGTTGGTACCGTGGATCGCATAGCCGCCGCGGAAGAACACCGAATGGGGCATCGGCGAATTGTGGTACTTCGACGAATAGTGCATCCGCTTCAGCACCTTCGGCCGGTAGGTGCCGGTCGGCGTGCGATAGCCGCGCCGCGCGGTGGAGACAGGCCAGGAATAGGTCTGCCGACCGTTGACGATGACGCGCATTTTCTGCTGCGAAAGATCGATCCTGGCAACGACCGAGGCACTGGAAATGCCCGGGGTCAGCGTGAGAAACAAAAGGGACACAACGGTCAGCAGAATGCGCTTCATAAGACTTCTCCACCCGACGCGACTACTTGGGGGTAATCGCAAGACCTGCCACTCTGCCTAAGAATTGCCATATTTTAGAATGGCTTTCAATAAACTGTCCGTGATTTGGCTTTGGCAGTTGCAGAACGGGGTTAATCGCTCTGGCGGATATCGGTTTTTCCGATGATCTCGGGGCGGATCCGGGAGCGCCTTGCGGGACCGGAAACCTCACCGGTCCCGGCTGCGGGCGCAGTCGACGCAGAGCGTTGCCGACGGGTCGATCTCCAGCCGGCGTTCCACGATGTCCTCGCCGCAGGAAAGACAGTAGCCGTAGTCGCCCCGGCCGAGCCGGTCGAGCGCGGCAGCGATGCGCGAGAGCTCGGCGGCGCGCTGGCGCTCGTTGGCCGCGGCCATCGCCTGGTGCTGCAGGGCGTCCATGCGCGACAGCCGGCCGACGCTCTGCTGGTCGAGTTCCACCGTGCCGCGGCTCTCAGCCGAGGTATCGGAAAGGCCCTGTAATTCGTCGCGCCGGGCAATCAGGAGCGCGCGAAAGTGCTCCAGCCTGTCGTCGTCCATGGCGTCCTCCCTGCCGTCTTTTGGTCTCGAACGAATGGCTGCCAGCCTTGCCGGTTCGCGGCCCCGCGGCAAGGGCTGGCGGCAGGGCTCGGCGGCGGGCCGTCTAAATCGCCCCAGCCCGGGTCGCTTTTCGCGACCGGGAATGCTATCGGCTTGACGCATGTGTTGTTCGCGGGGTGGGGTGAAGTCATGACCATGTTGATCATCGGCCTGGTGGCCTTTCTGGGCGTCCATCTGGTGCCGTCGATGCCGGCGCTGAAGGGCCGCCTGACGGGAACGCTGGGCGATAACGGCTATCGCGCCGTCCATGCGGTCATCGCCCTTGTCGGCTTGGTGCTGATCGTCTGGGGCTATGGCGAGGCGCGGGCCGCCGGCGTGCCGGTGCTCTACGACCCGCCGCTGTTCCTGCGCCACCTCGTGCATCTCCTGATGCTGCCGGTGTTCATTCTTCTGATCAGCGCCTACGCCCATGGTCGCATCACCAGGGCCGTGCGCCACCCGATGGTGCTGGCGGTCAAGCTCTGGGCCTTCGCCCATCTGCTGGTCAATGGCGACCTTGCCTCCGTCGTCCTCTTCGGCTCGTTCCTTGCCTGGGGCGTCATCGCCCGCATTTCGCTGGCGCGGCGCGAGCGGGCGGGACTGGTGACCGTCACCGGCGGCCCGGTGCGCAACGACATCATCGCCATCGTCGGCGGCCTCGTCCTCTACGGCATCTTCGTCATGAAGGCGCATAGCTGGCTGATCGGCGTCCCCGTCTTCTAGGGCTTCGGGCGGGAGCTGCCGACCGGCGGCCGGTCGCCGCCTTTCTGCAACACTTCCCCGGCAACGATGGCGGAAGGGGATTCTTCGGCGCCGCGCCTTGCGCGCCGCCTTGTTCTCGTCCAAAAGGCCGGCCAATGCGTCAGTCGTGCCGCATCTGCGGCCGGTTTCGGGCGCGCGCCCGGGATGCCCATAGCGGCGCCCGTCGCGGCGCCAAAGACGGTTTGCGAGAAAACGGTCAACCGGCTAATGTGGCGCCGCTTTTTCGGGTTCTTGAGTGCACGGGCCGGCAGGTCACGGGGCGGAGGAATATGTCCGACATCTTTCGCGAAGTTGATGAAGAGCTTCGCCACGAAAACTACAAGCGTCTTTGGGACAAATACGGCCTCTATGTCGTCGCCGTCGCCGTTCTCATCGTCGTCGGCACTGCCGGCTATCGCGGCTGGGAGGCCTGGGAGGCCTCGCGCTCCCGAGAAGCGGGCGACCGCTTCGTCTCCGCGCTGGAAGCGGCCGATCAGGGCCAGGCGACGACGGCAGAGGAAGCCCTCAACGGGATCGCCGCCGACGCCCCCTCCGGCTACGCCGCGCTTGCCGAGATGCGCGCCGCATCGCTCGCCGCCGAGACCGACAATATCGAGCAGGCGATCACCTCATTCCGGGCGATCGCCGACAACAGCTCGCTGGCCAAGCCACTGCGCGATGCCGCGCGCATCCGCGCCGGCTATCTGATGGTCGACACGGCGAGCTACGACGACCTCAAGACCTATCTCGCGCCGATGGCCGCGACCGGCGAGCCGTGGCGCCATTCGGCCCGCGAGATCATCGGCCTTGCCGCCTACAAGGCCGACGACGTCGCCGCGGCGAAGGAGAATTTCGAGGAGATCGTCGCCGACCGCGCCGCGCCCCAGGAACTGCGCCAGCGCGCCGAGATCATGCTCGGCCTGATCGGATCGCGCTCGGGCGCGGCGACCGCGGACAGCGCCCCATCTACGGAGAGTTCACCGGCGGCTGACAGCGCACCGGCGACCGACAATGCGGCGGGCGACGAGAGCGCCGATGCGGCCAGCCCCCCGACCCCGCAACAAGGCACCGACGGCAAGGATCAGTAAGCATGGCATCAACGACCCGTCGCGGCCTTCTCGCCGCCTCCCTCGTCCTTGCGCTCGGCACGGTCGCCGGCTGTTCCAGCCTGGAGGACCTCAATCCCTTCCACGAGAAGGAGGAAATCCTTCCCGGCGAGCGCCACACCCTGTTCGAGGGGGCCGACCCGGTAAAGAACGTGTCCAACGGCACCGCCTCGATCGGCGGTGCGCGTGACCTCTCCCAGTGGCCCCAGTCGGGCGGCGATGCCGCCAACAATCCGGGCAACGTCGCCGTTGCCGGCGGCGGCGGCCGGGCCTGGCGGGTCAAGGCCGGCTCGAAGGGCCTGGTCAGCGGCTTCGGCTCACTGACGAGCGAATCCTTACGCGTTGCTGCGCGGCCCATCGTCTATGGCGGTCGCATCTTCACCTACGATCCCAACGGCCAGGTGACGGCCCTGTCGACCGGCGGCGGCCGCGCCTGGAGCGTCTCGGTCCGTCCGGAAGGCGAGGACGACAACGCGGCCGGCGGCGGGCTGGCGGCCGATTCCGGCCGTATCTATGCGGCCACCGCCTTCGGCCAGGTCGTCGCCCTCGATGCCGGCTCCGGCCAGGTGCTGTGGCGGGCGGGGCTCGCCGCGCCGGCGCGCAGCGCCCCGGCGGCGGTCGGCGGCAAGGTCTTCGTCGTCACCCAGACCAACCAGCTCTACGCCCTCAACCAGGCCGACGGCGAGGAGCTGTGGACCTATCGCGGCATTCCCAACACCGGCGGCGTGCTGTCGTCGGCGAGCCCGGCCGTGTCCGGCGACACCGCAATCTTCCCCTCGATCTCCGGCGAAGTGATCGCGATGTCGATCGCCAAGGGCGAGCCGAAATGGACCGATGCCGTCTCCCGGTCCTACCGCATCCATTCGATGTCGGGCCTCTCCGACGTCTCGGCGAGCCCGGTGATCGCCGGCGGCACGGTCTATACGACCGGCATTGCCGGGCGCATCGTCGCGCTGAACCTGTCTGACGGCTCGCGCATCTGGGAGCAGGGGGTCGGCAGCGTGCACACGCCGGTGGTCTCCGGCAACGCGGTCTTCCTCGTCGACCTTGAGGACCGGGCCGTGGCGCTCGACCGCTCCAGCGGCAAGCTGATCTGGGCAACGCAACTGCCGCGCGGCGACGACAAGGACGACCTGAAGATCTGGGCCGGGCCTGTCCTCGCCGGTGGCCGGCTGTGGTTCGCCTCCAATGGCAAGAAGCTGGTCGCCGTCAACGCCACCAACGGCAGCATCGCCGCCACGACCGATATCGGCGAGCCGACCTACATTTCGCCGATTGCGGCGAACGGAACGATCTTCGTGCTTTCCGGCGACGGCACGCTGACCGCGTTCCGATAGAGCCGGAGGGCCGGGACCGCATCATGGTCGCCACAGTCGCTATCGTCGGGCGGCCCAATGTGGGCAAGTCGACGCTCTTCAACCGGCTCGTCGGAAAACGCCTGGCTCTGGTCGACGACCGCCCGGGCGTGACCCGTGACCGCCGCGAGGGCAGGGCAAGGCTCGGCGATCTCACCTTCACCGTCGTCGACACGGCGGGGCTGGAAGAGTCCGATGCCGACAGCCTGACCGGCCGCATGCGCGCCCAGACCGAGGAGGCGGTGAAGGCCGCGGACCTCGTCCTCTTCATGATCGACGCTCGCGCCGGCATCACGCCGCTCGACAAGCATTTCTCCCAGTTCCTGCGCGGCTTCGAGACGCCCGTCACCCTCGTTGCCAACAAGGCCGAGGGCCGGGCCGGTGAGGCCGGGCTCTACGACGCCTTCTCCCTCGGCCATGGCGAGCCGGTGGCGCTGTCGGCGGAGCACGGCGAGGGGATGGCCGATCTGTTCGACGCGCTCGACGAGGCCTTCCGCAACATCGGCATCGACACCGCGCCGGCCACGACGGAGGCCGACGAAGCGGTCGTGGAGGTCGACGTCAGCGACGACGACGAGGGCACCGAGCCGGCGATCGATCCGAAAAGGCCGCTCCGGGTCGCCATCGTCGGGCGCCCGAACGCCGGCAAGTCGACCCTCATCAACGAGATGATCGGCGAGGAGCGGCTGCTGACCGGTCCGGAGGCCGGCATCACCCGCGATTCCATCTCCGTCGACTGGAGCTGGAAGGGCCGCAACATCAAGCTTTTCGACACCGCCGGCATCCGCCGCAAGGCGCGGGTGCAGGAGAAACTGGAAAAGCTCTCCGTCGCCGATGCGCTGAGGGCGATCCGTTTTGCCGAGGTCGTGGTCCTGCTGCTCGACGCCATGAAGCCGTTCGAGAAGCAGGACCTGTCCATCGCCGACCTCGTCGCCCGCGAGGGCCGCGCCGTCGTCATCGCCGTCAACAAGTGGGACCTGGTGGAAGAGCCGCAGCCGGTGCTGAAAGAGCTTCGCACCGAATGCGAGCGGCTGCTGCCGCAGCTTCGCGGCGTGCCGCTGGTGCCGATCTCCGGCATGACCGGAAAGGGCATCGACAAGCTGATGAAGGCCGTCGCCGACGCCTACGAGGTCTGGAACCGGCGCGTTTCCACGGCAAAGCTCAATCGCTGGCTGGAGATCGCCACCGCCCAGCATCCGCCCCCGGCCGTCTCCGGCCGCCGCATCCGCCTGCGCTACATGACGCAGGCCAAGGCCCGGCCGCCCCATTTCGTCGCCTTCTGCTCGCGGCCGGAGTCCCTTCCGGACGCCTACACCCGCTACATGGTCAACAGCCTGCGCGACGCCTTCAAGCTGCCCGGCATCCCGGTCCGCCTGACGCTCAGGAAGGGCGACAACCCCTATGCGTCCAAGAAGAAGAAACGGTCGTAACAGGCTGTTTTAAATAACGTTCCGGCCGTCATTGCGAGCGAGCGCAGCGAGCGCGGCAATCCAGGGCCACGCGCTCCGAGCCAGTGGTTCTGGATCGGCGCCTGAGCCTCCCGATGCTTACGTCATGGGACACATTCACCCGCCAAAAACCCCGCCGTCACCCCGGCCTCCGAGCCGGGGCCTATTGCCCATCTCCATGCGGTATGCCGTCGGTTGACGGAAAACGGCATGTGACCAGACGTCGGCCGAGCCAAGGCCCGATGCGGGCTCCTGCGTTGACAGGGGCAATGGGTCCCGGCTCTCCGCTTCGCTCCGGCCGGGATGACGACGGAGAGCGTGGCGGTCCGCGGAGCCAGTTCCCAAACGCCGTTCTGGATCGCTTCGCTGCGCTCGCGATGACGGCTGAGTGCCGTCACTTATTCTCAATCATAGGCAGAAGCGGTGACTCGCCCGGTTCAAAATCCGATCACAGGTGCCGCGTCGTCCGGCGTCGGCATGCCCGGCGTCAGGAAGGTGCTGGTCGGGTAGTCGTAGATCTTGCCGGTGACGTCGATCGACGGCGAGACGAGGTTGAGGATCGCCGGGGCCAGCTCGCTCGGATGCGGCAGGGTCTCGGGGTCCTCGCCGGGCATGGCGCGGGCGCGCATGCCGGTCCGGACCGGGCCGGGATTGAAGAGGTTGACGCGGGTCGGCGAGTTGCGGGTCTCTTCCGCATAGGTGCGCGCGAGCGCTTCCAGCGCCGCCTTGGAGGCCGAATAGACGCCCCAGAACGCCCGGCACTTGTGGGCGGCGCCCGACGTCAGGAAGGCGAGCCGCGCGGCCTCGGACCGCTTGAACAGCGGATCGAACGAGCGGATCAGCCGCCAGTTGGCGGTGACGTTGACGTTGAACGTCTGCTCCCAGGCCTTGATCTCGATATGGCCGAGCGGGGCGAGTTCGCCGAGGAGCCCGGCATTGCCGACGAGGATGTCGAGCTTGCCCCAGCGCTCGTAGATGGTGGCGCCGAGCCGGTCGAGGGCGTCATAGTCGGTGAGGTCGAGGGGCACCAGCGTCGCGGAATTGCCGGCGGCCCGGATCTCGTCGTCGAGATCGGTGAGGCCGCCCTCGGTGCGGGCAACGGCAATGACGTGGGCGCCGGCCTCGGCCAGCGCCCTGGCGGTGAAATAGCCGATACCGCGCGAGGCGCCGGTAACGACCGCGATCTTGTCGGCAAAAGGCTTGGTCATATTCTGAAGGGTCCGAAAATCTTGTGGTCCGGTCAGCCGGCTTCGGCGAGAAGCGAAAGCTGGCGGACCGTGGTGTTGTTGGAACGATCCGTGAGCCGGGTCGGATAGTCGCCCGTGAAGCAGGCATCGCAGAATTGCGGCTGCTCCGCATTGCGTTTTGTCTCGCCGACGGCGCGATAGAGCCCGTCGATGGTCAGGAACGCCAGGCTGTCGACCTTGATGTAGTCGGCCATCTCCTCGATCGACATGCGCGAGGCGAGCAGCTTGCTCTTTTCCGGCGTGTCGACGCCGTAGAAGCAGGAATTCATGGTCGGCGGGCTGGCGATCCGCATATGCACCTCGCCGGCGCCGGCCTCGCGCACCATCTGCACGATCTTCAGCGACGTGGTGCCGCGGACGATGGAATCGTCGACGAGGACGACGCGCTTGCCTTCGAGCATCTTGCGGTTGGCGTTGTGCTTCAGCTTTACGCCGAGGTGACGGATGTGGTCCGACGGCTCGATGAAGGTGCGGCCCACATAGTGATTGCGGATGATGCCGAGCTCGAAGGGAATGCCGGCCTCCTGGGCGTAGCCGATAGCGGCCGGCGTCCCGGAATCCGGCACCGGGATGACGAGGTCGGCGGGCATGCCGGATTCGCGGGCAAGTTCGGCGCCGATGCTCTTTCGGACCGAATAGACGTTGGTGCCTTCGACGATGGAATCGGGCCGGGAGAAATAGACATACTCGAAGATGCAGAAGCGCGGCTTCTGCTCGATGAACGGCCGGATGCTCTCCAGCCCGCCTTCCTCGGTGATGATGACCATCTCGCCAGGCTCGATGTCGCGCACGAAGCGGGCGCCGATGATGTCGAGCGCGCAGGTTTCCGAGGACAGGACATAGGCGCCGTCGAGGTCGCCGAGGACCAGCGGGCGCACGCCGAGCGGGTCGCGGCAGCCGATCATCTTCTTTTCCGACAGCGCGACGATGGCATAGGCGCCCTCGAGCTGGCGCAGCGCATCGACGAAGCGCTCGACCAGATGGCCCTTGTCGCTGGTGGCGGTGAGGTGGATCAGCGTCTCTGTGTCGGAGGTGGACTGGAAGATCGAGCCGCGCTTCTGCAGCATGCGTTGCAGGGTCAGCGCATTGGTGATGTTGCCGTTATGGGCAACCGCAAAGCCGCCGGCGGCGAATTCGGCGAACAGCGGCTGGACGTTGCGCAGCACCGGCGCGCCGGTGGTGGAATAGCGGGTATGGCCGATCGCCTTATCGCCGGGCAGCCGCTCGATCACCGAGGCCTTGGTGAAATGGTCGCCGACGAGGCCGATATGGCGCTCGGTGTGGAACTGCTGGCCGTCGAAGGAGACGACGCCGGCGGCCTCCTGGCCGCGGTGCTGCAGGGCGTGCAGGCCGAGTGCGGTGAGGGCGGTGGCGTCCGGGTTGCCGAAAACGCCGAAGACGCCGCACTCCTCGTGCAGCTTGTCGTCGTCGAAGGGATTGGTGGACAGTTCCATAGGATCTGGACCGCTCATGGCGTCTCCAAAAAGCCCGACGCCGGCGGAGCGGCCGGCGTCTTTTGCGATGCTGTGTTACTGCGCGGTGCCGTCGGTCGACTGGATCAGTTGGTCGAGGCCCTGGCGCTCGTTATTGCGATAGTTCGCGTCCTGGTCCGCCTCGGCGCCTTCGGCGGCCGGGGTCGTGCTGGTAGTGCGTCCGCGGTTGCGCAGGCGGTCGAGCAGCTTGCGCTCCGGGTCTTCCGGCAGCGCCGCGATCAGCTTCTGGCCGATCGAGTTCAGCAGCGGCATTGACTTGGCGCTCGCCACCCAGCGCGGCTGGGTCTCCGGCGGCACCGCCCAGTTGAAGAACAGCATGGCGACGACGACCAGGAGGAGGCCGCGCACCGCGCCGAAGACGAAACCGAGGGTGCGGTCGAGCGCTCCGATGCGGCTGTCGAGGACGTAGTCGGAGACACGCATGGTGATATAGGACACGACGATCAGCGTGACCAGGAAGATCGCCGCGCCGGCGGCGACCTGGGCGACCATGTCGTGGTTGATATACTGCTTGGCGAAGGGCACGAGCTGTTTATAGAACAGGATCGCGACGACGAAGGCGATCGCCCAGGACGCGATCGACAGTACCTCGCGCACGAAGCCGCGGATCATCGCCAGCAGCGCCGAGATCAGCATCACAAAGATAAGCAGTCCGTCGAAAATGGTGATCGGCATCGTTCGTCGGTCTCCGATGCGCGGGTCCCAGAAGGCGGGACGGGCGCCCGTTCAATCATCCAGATCCTGGCCGGCCGGAAGCGCGTTCCTCGCGCCGTCGCGGACGGGTGGACCGTCAGCCCTGTCGCCTGCCGTGACCACCCGTGCGACCAGGTCGGCGAGATCGTCGACCCCGGTCAGGGCGGCACCGCTGGCAGTGTCGGCATCCGGTTTCGTTGCCGCCGCCGCCACGGCGCGGGCAAAGCCGAGCTTGCGCGCTTCCTTCAGGCGGGCGGTGGCATGCGCAACCGGCCGGACGGCGCCGGACAATGCGACTTCGCCGAAATAGACGGTCTCGGAGGCAAGAGCAACCCCGCTTGCCGAGGAGATCAGCGCCGCGGCAACGGCAAGGTCGGCCGCCGGTTCGTTGATCCTGAGGCCGCCGGCAACTGCCAGATAGACGTCGTGGGTGCCGATCCGGAGCCCGCAGCGCGCCTCCAGGACGGCAAGGATCATGGAAAGCCGGCCGGAATCCCAGCCGACGACCGTGCGCCGCGGATTGCCGAGGGGCGAGGGGGCAACGAGCGCCTGGATCTCAACGAGGAGCGGCCGCGTGCCCTCCATGCCGGCAAAGACGGCGGCGCCCGGCGTCTCGCCATGCCGGTCGCCGAGGAAGAGTTCGGAGGGATTCGGCACCTCGTTGAGGCCGGAACTGGTCATCTCGAAGACGCCGATCTCGTCGGTCGGCCCGAACCGGTTCTTGACGGAGCGGAGGATCCGGAACTGGTGGGCCCCGTCGCCCTCGAAATAAAGGACGGCGTCGACGAGGTGCTCGACGACGCGCGGGCCGGCGATCTGGCCGTCCTTGGTGACGTGGCCGACGAGGACGACGGCAGCGCCCGAGTTCTTGGCGTAGCGCACCAGCGCCTGGGCCGAGGCGCGCACCTGGGTGACCGTACCCGGCGCCGATTCCACCGTGTCGGTCCACAGCGTCTGGATCGAATCGACGATGACGAGGGCCGGCGTCGGCGCATCCTTCAGGGTGGCCAGGATGTCCTCGATATTGGTTTCCGCAGCAAGCTGCACCGGCGCGCCGGCAAGGCCGAGCCGCTCGGCCCGCAGCCGCACCTGGGCGATCGCCTCCTCGCCGGAGATGTAGATGACGGGGGAGCCGGCCGAGGCGAGGGCGGCGCAGGCCTGGAGCAACAGCGTCGACTTGCCGATGCCCGGATCGCCGCCGATGAGGAGGGCAGAGCCGCGCACGAACCCGCCGCCGGTGACCCGGTCGAGTTCGGCGATCCCGGCGGTAATCCGCGGCGCCTCGGCCTCGGTTCCGGCAAGCGGGACCAGCGGGACGACCCGCCCGCGGCCGGAGGCGCCCTTCTTCGGCCCGGCGCCGATGCCGCCGCTCTCCGATTCCTCGACGATCGTGTTCCACTCGCCGCAGGCCTCGCAGCGCCCGGCCCAGCGCGCGGTGACGTTGCCGCAGTTCTGGCAGACATAGCTGAGGGAGCGACGGGCCAACGCGCCTAGCCCTTGCCGCCGAGATAGGAGCGGCGGTAGCGCCGGCCGAGCCCGGTGAGAAGCTCGTAGCCGATGGTCTCGGCCCGCTCCGCGACCTCGTCGACGGGAACGTTCGGTCCGAACATTTCTATCCAGGCGCCGCGACGGGCGATGCTCTCCGGAATGCCGGTGACGTCGACGGCGATGAGGTCCATGGAGACCCGGCCGATGAGCGGCGCATCGAAGCCGGAAAGGTGGACGCGGGCGCCAGGGGCGGCGTCGGTGGAGCCGGCGCGGCGGTGGTAGCCGTCGGCATAGCCGACCGCGACGACGGCGATGCGCGACGGGCGCTTCAGCGTCTCCATGGCGCCGTAGCCGACCGTCTCGCCGGCATTGCCGTTGCGGATCTGGATGATGCGCGCTTCCAGCGTCACCACTGGGCGCATCGGGTTGTCGATGCCGGCAATCGCCTGGCCGCCATAGAGCGCGATGCCGGGGCGCAGCAGGTCGAAATGGGCGCCCGGTTGCCCAAGGACGCCGGCGGAGTTGGCGAGCGAGGCCTTGAGGCCCGGAAACAGCGACCGGATCTCCGAAAAGCGCGTGATCTGCAACGCCGTCAGCTCATGGCCCGGCGCATCGGCACAGGCGAGGTGGCTGATGACGATCTTCGCGCCCATTGCCTCCACGCGCGCCGGATCGCCGGCAAGCGCCCGCGCCTCGTCAAGCGTCAGGCCGAGCCGGTTCATGCCGGTGTCCACATGTATGCCGCAGGGAACGGGGCTGCCGGAGGCGCGGCAGAAGGCTTCCCATTCGCCGATCTCCTCCATGCTGCCGAGGACGGGCCGAATGCCGGCCGCCGCAAGGGCCGGGCCGTTCTTCTCGAAAAGCCCGCCGAGGAGATAGATGGCCGCCTCCGGCGCGACCGCGCGGGCGCGAAGGCCCTCGTCAGGCAGGGCGACGAAGAAGGTCTTGGCGCCGGCGGCTCCGAGCGTTTCCACCGCGCGCTCAAGGCCGATGCCGTAGCCGTCACCCTTGACGACGCCGGCGCATTCCGCTCCGGGGGCTTTTGCGGCCAGCAGCCGCCAGTTGGCGGCGAGGGCGTCGAGGTCGATGGTCAGCCGGCCGCCGGCAAGGTCGTTTGTCGTTTCGGCGTAATTCAAGGGACTAGTCCATGCGGGCCGGCAGGTGGTCGTCGACCATGAGGTTGGAGAAGCGGGTGACGTCGGCGTCGAACTGCAGCTTGATGGTACCGGTGGGGCCGTGGCGCTGCTTGCCGATGATCAGTTCGGCGGTGCCTGCGACTTCCTCCATTTCAGCCTGCCACTTGAAGAACTCCTCGGTGCCTTCCTTAGGCATCTTGTTCTTCAGATAGTACTCCTCGCGAAAGACGAACATGACCACGTCGGCGTCCTGCTCGATCGAGCCCGATTCGCGAAGGTCGGCGAGCTGCGGGCGCTTGTCGTCGCGCGCCTCGACCTGGCGCGAGAGCTGGGAAAGCGCCAGGATCGGCACGTTCAGCTCCTTGGCGAGCGCCTTCAGATTGGTGGTGATTTCGGTGATCTCCTGCACCCGGTTTTCCGAGGCGCGGCGGCTGGAGCCCTGGAGGAGCTGCAGGTAGTCGATGATGATGAAGTCGAGGCCGCGCTGGCGCTTCAGTCGGCGCGCCCGGGCGGCGAGCTGGGCAACGTTGAGGCCGCCGGTCTGGTCGATATGCAGCGGCACCGACTGAATCTCGCGGCTGACGGCGGCGAGCTGGGCGAACTGGTCCTCGTCGATCGCGCCGCGGCGGATCTGGGAGGAGGGGATGCCAGCCTGTTCCGCCAGAATACGGGTGGCGAGCTGTTCCGACGACATTTCCAGCGAGAAGAAGCCGACGACGCCGCCGTCGACGGTCGTGTAGGTGCCGTCCGCCTGCTCCTCGCCGCGATAGGCTCTGGCGACATTGTAGGCGATGTTGGTGGCGAGCGAGGTCTTGCCCATGGCCGGGCGGCCGGCAAGGATGATGAGGTCCGAGGACTGCAGGCCGCCGATCAGCCGGTCGAGGTCGTCGAGGCCGGTGGCAAGGCCGGACAGGTGCCCGTCGCGCTGATAGGCGGCGGCGGCCATGTCGATGGCGGCCGCAAGCGCATCGGTGAAGGTGCTGAAGCCGCCGTCGAACTTGCCGGTCTCGGCGAGCTCGAAGAGCCGCCGTTCGGCCTCCTCGATCTGGGCATTCGGCGGCATGTCGACCGGCGCATCGAACGCCGTGTTGACCATCTCCTCGCCGATGCGGATGAGGTTGCGCCTTGTGGCGAGGTCGGCGATGGAGCGGGCGTAGTCGACGGCGTTGATGACGGTGGTGGCGTCGGCAACGAGGCGCAGGAGATACTGGGTGACCGGCAGCTCACCGATCCGGTGATCGGCCGGAAAGAAGGTCTTGACGGTGATCGGCGAGGCGACCTTGCCGGCGCGGATCAGTTCGGCGACGCGGGTGTAGATTTCCCGGTGCGGCTCCAGGAAGAAATGGCGCACCTCCAGGAAGCTGGAGATGCGGTCGAACGTCTCGTTGTTGACGAGGATCGCACCCAGCAACTGGCGTTCCGCCTCCACATTGTGCGGGGCGACGCGCTGGGTCGGCAGATTGTCGATCGAACGGGCGGTCGAGGCCATGGATGTCCTTCCTTCACACCTCCGTTCGATAGCGCGAATTGGCCCCGGAAAGGACTCGTGCGCATGCGCCAGACAGGGTTATCGCCGGTATCCACAGACGCCAAAGAATCGCAGCGCGAATCCGCATCCGGGCGGGCCCGATCCTTGACTCGGGATTGTCGGTGACAGGCCGCAGAGTCTATCCGATTCGCGGTGAGATTATGTCGCCGTCGGGGTGGCCGGCAGCGGCCTATTCACCGGCAAGGTTGACCGGCAGGCGCTGGTTCTCGCGGGCCCTCAGCTCGTCGACCCGCTGCTCCATATAGCGCCGGGTCAGCGGCAGCACCGTCTGGTCCTTCACCAATTGGATCTGGAACACCATCAGGTCCTGGTAGCGGAACGCGCATTCGGAGCCGGCGAGGTAGAATTCCCACATCCGGCAAAACCGCTCGTCGTAGATCTTGGCGGCCTTGTCCCATTGCTGCATGAAGCGCCGGCGCCATTCCTTCAGGGTCTCGGCGTAGTGCAGGCGCAGGATCTCCACGTCGCTGACCTTGAAGCCGGAGCGCTCGATCACCGGAATGACCTCCGACAGCGCCGGGATGTAGCCGCCCGGGAAGATATATTTGCGGATCCAGGCATTGGTGTAGGACGGCCCGTCGAAGCGGCCGATGGAATGGAGCACGAAGACGCCGTCATCGGCGAGGAGATCGAAGCACTTGGCGAAATATTCCCGGTAGTGGTTGGTGCCCACATGTTCGAACATGCCGACCGAGACGATGCGGTCGAACGTTTCCGTCAGCTTGCGGTAGTCCTGCAGGCGGAAGTCGACATGGTCGGCGGCGCCGTGCTCCTCGGCGCGCCGGCGCGAGACCCGGTGCTGCTCCTCCGACAGGGTGACGCCGGTGACCTCTCCCTGGGCGATCTCGGCGAGATAGAGCCCGAGGCCGCCCCAGCCGGAGCCGATGTCGAGCACGCTGTTGCCGTGATCGAGGGCGAGCTTGGCCGCCAGCCGCCGCTTCTTGTCGAGCTGGGCCTCTTCCAGGCTGGTCTCGGGAGAGGAAAAATAGGCACAGGAATACTGCCAGTCCTCGTCGAGGAAGAGCTCATAGAGCCTGCCGTCGAGGTCATAGTGGTGGGCGACGTTCTCGCGCGCCTTGGTGAAGGTGTTCATCTGGCGCAGCCGCCGCGTGGCGTATTCCAGAGCGCCCTGCAGGCGGGCGAGCGTCGTCGGCCCGGCCTGTTGCATGTTCGACATGACGAGGGCGAGGAAGTCGTAGAGGGAGCCGACTTCCATCACCAGCGTGCCGTCCATATAGGCCTCGCCGATGCGCAGTTCCGGATTGAAGACGAAGGCCTTGTAGGCCGAAGGGTGGGTGAGGCGGATGCGGACAAGCTCGCCGGTGTTGTCCCCGAAGCGGTGGAGGGCGCCCGCCGCGTCGATCACTTCCAGTCGCCCGAACCGGACGACGTAGTCCAAGGCAGCCTTCACCAACCGGAACATGGGCCCCTCCGGTATCCAACGCATCATCTTTGAATCCCCGACATCACACACCCCGTCGCCGCTCCCGCAAGCGTCGCCGGGTCCACTGTAGTCGTTCTAGAACGTGTCACCTGGCAAAAATATAGGGCAAACCTGTATACAGCGGCAAGCCGGCTTCCGACGAAAGGCGGCCCCGAGGCGACGTCGAGGCGATGTCGCCGGGCAGCGGATGCGACGCTATCGGGTCGGGAAAAGGCGGTTTTCGCGGACGGTGCACGACCTCGGCGCCGGCAATGAAAAACGCCGCGCCGGAGGGCCGGCGCGGCGTTCGATTCCGGAACGGAAAGGGAAGAAAGGCTTAGTCCTCGCGGGCCTCTTCCTCGTCCGAAGCTGCCGGCTCTTCGGCCTCGGCAGCCTCGTCGGCGCCTTCCTCGTCCTCGTCCTCATCCTCGACGTCGAGCACGAAGCCCTCGTCGCGCTGGGTCAGGTCCTCGCCGCGGGCCTGGCGTTCGGCCTCGTCGGTGGAGCGGGCGACGTTCATGGTCACCGTGACCTCGACTTCCGGGTGCAGCGCGACAACCACTTCATGCATGCCGATGGTCTTGATCGGCTGGTTGAGGTCGACCTGGCTGCGCCCGATCGTAAAGCCGCCGGCATCGAGCACTTCGGCGACGTCGCGGGTCGACACCGAGCCGTAGAGCTGGCCGGTCTCGCCGGCCTGGCGAATGGCGACGAAGGTGAGGCCGTTGAGCTTTGCAGCGACCGCCTCGGCTTCCTGCTTGCGCTCAAGGTTGCGCGCCTCAAGCTGGGCGCGCTGCGCCTCGAAGCGCTTCTGGTTCGCCTCGGTGGCGCGCAGGGCCTTGCCCTGGGGCAGCAGGAAATTGCGGGCATAGCCCGGGCGGACCTTCACCGTGTCGCCCATCTGGCCGAGCTTGGCGATGCGTTCCAACAGGATGACTTGCATTGGGTTTCTCCTTGCCATCTGTCCCGCGCGGGAAACCGTTTCCCGTCGCGGTTAGAGGCGGGCGCCACCGGGCGCGCCGCCCCAAAGGGAGGTCGGACGATGACCGTCCGTCCTCTTTACTTGATCACGTAGGGCAGAAGCCCGAGGAAGCGGGCCCGCTTGATCGCCTTGGACAGCTCGCGCTGCTTGCGCGCGGAGACCGCGGTGATGCGGCTCGGCACGATCTTGCCGCGCTCAGAGACGTAGCGCTGCAGGAGCTTGATGTCCTTGTAGTCGATCTTCGGCGCATTGGCGCCGGAGAACGGGCAGGTCTTGCGGCGACGGAAGAACGGACGCCGGGTCGGAAGTTGTGCGATGTCAACCATGGTCTGTTCTCCTTACTGCTCGCCGCCGCGCGGGCCGCGATCATCGTCACGGCGCGGTCCGCGATCGTCGTCGCGGCGCGGCCGGTCGCCACGATCGCCTCGGTCCGGACGGTCGCCGCGCTCGGGACGGTCCCGGCGCCGGCGGTCGTCGCGGTCACGCTTCTGCATCATCGCCGAGGGGCCTTCCTCGAACTCTTCAACGCGCACGGTGAGATAGCGCAGGACGTCCTCGTTGAGGCGCATCTGGCGCTCCATCTCGGCGATGGCAGCGTGCGGCGCCTCGATGTTCATCATCGCGTAGTGCGCCTTGCGGTTCTTGTTGATGCGGTAGGCGAGATTGCGGATGCCCCAGTTCTCGACCTTCTTGATGCTGCCGCCATTCTCCTCGATCAGCGTCTTGTACTGGTCGACGAGCTGTTCGGCCTGCTGCCCGGAGATGTCCTGCCGGGCGAGGAACACATGTTCGTAAAGTGGCATGAAGCCGCCTTTCCTTTGCTGCGCAGCCCGGCGCCAAGCCCCTTCGAAGCCTCCAGGAAAGGCTCGATGGTCACCTTCGAGAGCGGGAACACGGGAAGCCGGATCGCTTGATCGATCCTGCCGGCATGACACCGGACCTTCCGTTCAGCCCCCGGCCGAGCGGCTGTTTGAAGCGTGAGCGATATACCCCAATGTTGAGGAAAAGCAAGGCGAAACTGTCGCGGATCGTCGTTTTCGCCGCCGCCGGCCTTGACAGCGCCGGATTGGGCCGTCACTTGACCTGCCAGAATTAACGACAAACAACGACACCGATAAACGGGCAGTCTCAGGAACCCCATGGCAGTTGCATTCACATTTCCCGGCCAGGGCAGCCAGGCCGTCGGCATGGGCAAGGCGCTGGCCGAGGCCTTTCCCGAAGCACGCGCGGTCTTTGAGGAAATCGACGAGGCGCTCGGCGAAAACCTCACCGACATCATGTGGAACGGTCCGGACGACCGGCTGACCCTGACGGCGAACGCCCAGCCGGCGCTGATGGCCGTCAGCCTCGCCGCGATGCGCGCGCTCGAAGCCCGCGGCGTCACCGTCGCCGGCAACGCGTCTTATGTTGCCGGCCATTCGCTCGGCGAATATTCCGCGCTCGCCGCCGCCGGCAGCCTCGGCATCGCCGACACCGCCCGCCTGCTGCGTATCCGCGGCCGGGCCATGCAGGACGCGGTGCCGGTCGGCGAGGGCGCCATGGCGGCCGTCCTCGGCCTCGACCTTGAGGTTCTGAAAGAGGTCGCCGAGCAGGCCTGCCAGGGCGAGGTCTGTTCCGTCGCCAACGACAATGCGCCGGGCCAGGTGGTTATCTCGGGCCGCAAGGCCGCGGTGGAGCGGGCCGCCGACATCGCCAAGGGCAAGGGCGCCAAGCGCGCCATGCTGCTGCCGGTGAGCGCGCCGTTCCATTGCCCGCTGATGGCCCCGGCCGCCGACGTGATGGCCGAGGCGCTCGCCGGCGTGGAGATCGCCGCGCCTGCCGTGCCGCTCGTCGCCAATGTCGTTGCCGGTCCGATCAGCGACCCGGCGGAGATCCGCACCCGGCTCGTCGACCAGGTCACCGGCTCGGTGCGCTGGCGCGAGTCGATCGGCTGGCTCGCCGACAACAGCGTCACCACCCTGGTCGAGATCGGCTCCGGCAAGGTCCTGACCGGCCTTGCCAAGCGCATCGCCAAGGGCGTCGAGGCGATCGCCGTCAACACGCCGGAAGACCTGGAAGCGCTCGCCGAAAAGCTGGCCTGACGCAACTATACTATAAAGAGGACGATCCGATGTTCGATCTGACGGGCAAATATGCATTGGTCACCGGCGCCACCGGTGGCATCGGCGGCGCCACCGCGCGCGCCCTCCATGCCCAGGGCGCGACCGTGGCGATCTCCGGCACCCGCGCCGAGCGGCTCGAGGGGCTCGCCCACGAGCTCGGCGAGCGGGTGCATGTGGTCGCCTGCGACCTTTCCGACCGCGCCGCGGTCGATGCCCTCGTTCCCAAGGCCGAGGACCTGATGGGCCGGCTCGACATCCTCGTCAACAATGCCGGCATCACCCGCGACAACCTTTTCATGCGGATGAAGGACGACGAGTGGGACCAGGTTCTGGAGGTCAACCTGACCGCCAGCTTCCGGCTCACCCGGGCCGCCATCAAGGGTATGATGAAGCGCCGCTACGGCCGCATCGTCGGCATCACCTCCGTCGTCGGCGTCACCGGCAATGCCGGCCAGGGCAACTACGCCGCGACCAAGGCGGGCCTCATCGGCATGTCGAAATCGCTCGCCCAGGAGGTCGCCAGCCGCGGCATTACCGTCAACACGATCGCCCCTGGCTTCATCGAAACGCCGATGACCGATGCGCTGAATGAAAAGCAGCGCGAAGCGATTCTGGGAGGCGTTCCCGCCGGCCGTCTCGGCAGCGGTGCCGACATCGCCTCCGCGGTGGTCTATCTGGCCAGCGACGAAGCCTCTTACGTGACCGGCCAGACACTTCATGTGAATGGCGGTATGGCCATGATTTAAAAGGAAAAACGCCTGCGACGCAAAGCCACTTCCGGAATGCTCCGGGTGGTCTTTCGGCGTCTGGTCAAGCATAGGAAAGTGTGTTACCAACCGCCACGTCAAATGACGGCGTTTTGGTCAGTGAGCGCCGAAAAGCAGCCGATCTGAAGGTCGAAAGCTTCCGGCTCCGATCAACGGATGATCCTCCAGGGAAACCAGGATCGTATTGCGCGCACGGGATTATCCCGTCGACCCAGGAACCGTGAAAGAGACTAGGGACTATTGAAATGAGCGAAATCGCTGAGCGGGTGAAGAAGATTGTCGTCGAGCACCTTGGTGTCGATGCCGAGAAGGTCACTGAGAATGCAAGCTTCATCGACGATCTCGGGGCCGACAGCCTGGATACGGTCGAGCTCGTGATGGCCTTCGAAGAGGAATTCGGCGTCGAAATTCCGGACGATGCCGCCGAGACCATCCTGACCGTCGGCGATGCCGTCAGCTTCCTGGAGAAGAACACCGCCTAAATACGCGGTTTTTCTCTCTCGGAATGGTTGTTGAAACAAGCTGTCGGTAGTTCGTATGAGGCGAGTCGTCGTCACCGGAATCGGAATGGTCACGCCGCTTGGCTGTGGCGTGGATGTCACCTGGGACCGCATTTTGGCCGGCAAGAGCGGCGCCGTGCGGGTCGAGCATTTCGAGGTGTCGGATCTGCCTTGCCAGGTGGCCTGTCTCGTGCCCCGTGGCGACGGATCCGACGGTACGTTCAACCCGGACGACTGGATGGAGCCGAAGGAACAGCGCAAGGTCGATGATTTCATCGTCTATGCGATGGCGGCGGCGGATCAGGCAATCGCGGACTCCGGCTGGTCGCCGAAGGCCTATGAGGACCAGATCCGCACCGGCGTCCTGATCGGCTCCGGCATCGGCGGCCTCAAGGGCATCGAGGACGGCGCCTTCACGGTTCGCGATCGCGGCCCGCGTCGGCTGTCGCCGTTCTTCATTCCCGGCCGGCTGATCAACCTAGCCTCGGGCTACGTCTCCATCCGCCATCAGTTGAAGGGCCCGAACCACGCCGTGGTGACGGCCTGCTCGACGGGCGCGCACGCCATCGGCGATGCGTCCCGGCTGATCGGCCTCGGCGATGCCGAGGTGATGGTGGCGGGCGGCACGGAATCCCCGGTCTGCCGGCTTGCGATGGCGGGCTTTTCGTCCTGCCGGGCGCTGACCACCGGCTTCAACGACCGGCCGCTGGAGGCCTCCCGGCCCTATGACCGGGACCGCGACGGTTTCGTCATGGGCGAGGGCGCCGGCGTCGTCGTGCTTGAGGAATACGAGCACGCCAAGGCACGCGGCGCCAAGATCTACGGCGAGATCATCGGCTACGGCATGTCGGGCGACGCCTACCACATCACGGCGCCGGCCGAGGACGGCGACGGCGCCTATCGCTGCATGAAGGCGGCGATCGAGCGCGCCGGCGTGACGCCGCACGACATCGACTACGTCAACGCCCACGGCACCTCCACGCCGCTCGGTGACGAGATCGAGCTCGGCGCAATCCACCGCCTGGTCGGCGACGCCGCGGACGGCATCACCATGACGTCGACGAAGTCGGCGACCGGCCACCTGCTCGGCGCCGCCGGCGCGGTCGAGGCGATCTTCTCGCTGCTGGCCATGCGCGACAGCGTCGTGCCGCCGACCATCAACCTGGAGAACCCGTCGGTCGAGACCAAGATCGATCTCGTTCCCAAGGTCAAGAAGTCGATGAATGTCGACGTCGCCCTGTCAAATTCCTTCGGTTTCGGCGGCACCAACGCCTCGCTGATCTTCAGGAAGGTCGCGTGAGGGGCGGCGGCGCGACCCGGCATTCGCCCTTTTGCCATATTCGTTCCGGAGTCTTTTTCGCGTGACCGGCTGAACGCCGCGCGGCCGGACAAGGCCGGCGCCAAGGAGGATCCTGCAGGCCATGTCTGACAATCCGGAAACCGGCCATCGCCTCAATCCGCGGAGCCCGCGCGAGGCGATCCAGCCCGAGCCGGCCCCGCCGCCGCCGGGCCGCTCCCGCCACGTCCGCAATCCGGTGGTCATGCTCCTCAACCTGGTGATGACCATCCTCGTCGTCGGCATCGTCATCGGCGGCGCCTTCCTCTACTGGGGCAAGCTGCAGTTCGACGAGCCGGGACCGCTCACCCAGGACAAGACCATCATCGTGCCCCAGGGCGCGACGCTCGATTCCATCACCGGGTCGCTGGAGCGCCAGGGCGTGATCTCCGAAGGCTGGGTGTTCTCCACCGGCGTGCGCATCTACAAGAATGCGGCGAAGCTGAAGGCGGGCGAGTATCTGTTCAAGGCCCGCTCCAGCATGCAGGACGTGATGAACACCATGGTGGAGGGCAAGGCCATCCTCCACGGCGTCACCATTCCCGAAGGCTTCACCAGCGAGCAGGTCGTCGCCCGGCTGAATGCCAACGACATCCTGATCGGCGACCTGACGGCGATCCCGCCGGAGGGCTCGCTCCTGCCGGACACCTACAAGTTCAACCGCGGCACGACGCGCCAGCAGGTCCTCGATCGCATGAAGAATGCACATGATCGGGCGCTCGACGAGATCTGGAACCGGCGCGCGGACGACCTGCCGATCGAGACGCCGGAGGAACTCGTCATCCTCGCCTCGATCGTGGAAAAGGAGACCGGCCGCGCCGACGAGCGCAGCCGGGTCGCCGGCGTCTTCATCAACCGGCTGAAGCGCGGCATGCGCCTGGAATCCGATCCGACGATCCTCTACGGCCTGCATGGCGGCTCGGCCTGGCAGGAATCGCGGACCATCCTGCGCAGCGAACTCAACAAGCCGAACGC
Source organism: Rhodobium gokarnense (assembly GCF_025961475.1). Classification (NCBI taxonomy): domain Bacteria; kingdom Pseudomonadati; phylum Pseudomonadota; class Alphaproteobacteria; order Hyphomicrobiales; family Rhodobiaceae; genus Rhodobium; species Rhodobium gokarnense. Next base: position 36,016 of record NZ_JAOQNS010000011.1, read on the forward strand.
CTACAACACCTACCAGATCAACGGCCTGCCGCCGGGTCCGATCGCCAATCCGGGCCGCGCCGCCATGGAGGCCGTCGCCAATCCCTCGCGCACCGACGAGATCTTCTTCGTTGCCGACGGCACCGGCGGCCACCAGTTCTCTTCGACGCTTGAGCAGCACAACCGCAATGTCGCGCGCTGGCGCGAGGTTGAGAAGAAGCGCCGCGAGGAGGCCGAAAAGGCCGCCGCGGAAAAGGCGGCGGAAGACGCGGCGGGCGAGGCAACGGACGGCACCGGAAACGGTGAGGCACCGGCCGCCAACTGACGCGCATCGCGGCGCCCTTGCGATGCGCCGCCGATACCGTCCCAACAGGAGGGCGGCGAAGGCCGCAACACCCCATGGCGCTTGCCAGCATGACCGGGTTTTCCCGGGTCGACGGAACCCATGCCGATGCCCGCTGGACGTGGGAGCTGCGCTCGGTCAACGGCAAGGGCCTCGACGTGCGCCTGCGCGTTCCGCACGGCCGGGAAAGCGTCGATCCCGTGGTTCGGGCGCTGGCGCGTGAGCACCTGACCCGCGGCAACCTCAACGCCACCCTCTCCATCACCCACGACCTGCCACGCACCACCATCCAGCTCAATGAAGAGGTGCTGGACGACGTGCTGGCGATCGCGGCAAAGGTCGCCGAACGCATCGACGCGACGGCGCCGAGCGTCGACGGTCTGCTGGCTCTTCGCGGCGTGCTGGAATTCACCGAAAACGAGGAAACGGACGAGCAGCGGGCGGCGTTCGACGCCGCGCTCGTCGCCGGCTTCGAACGGGCGCTGACCGACCTGGTCGCGGCCCGCGCCGACGAGGGCCGGGCCCTTGCCGAGATCGCCGGGCGCCAGATCGACGAGATCGAGCGGCTGACGGCGGCGGCCGAGGCCTGCCCGGAGCGTAGCGTGGAGGCGATCCGCAAGCGCATCGCCGAACAGATCGCCGTGCTGACCGAGGCCTCCGGAGACCTCGATCCCCAGCGGCTGCACCAGGAGGCGGTGTTCATCGCCAACAAGGCCGACATCCGCGAGGAGCTTGACCGGCTGACGGCCCATGTGGCCGCCGCCCGTTCCCTGCTTGCCGACGGCAAGGTGGTCGGCCGCAAGCTCGACTTCCTCGCCCAGGAATTCAACCGCGAGGTCAACACGCTCTGCTCCAAGTCGAACTCGGTGGAGCTGACCGCCATCGGCCTCGACCTGAAGGCGGTCGTCGACCAGTTGCGCGAGCAGATCCAGAACATCGAATAGGCGACAAGGCGGCGGGGGGAGTCATGGGGACGACGACCAATATCGAACGGCGCGGGGTGATGCTTGTGCTCTCCTCGCCGTCCGGCGCCGGCAAGTCGTCAATCGCCCGCTCGCTGCTGTCGTCGGGCAAGGACGCCGGAGGGCCTGAAGTGACGCTCTCCGTCTCGGTGACCACGCGCCCGCGCCGCGGCAGCGAGGTCGACGGCGTCCACTACCATTTCCTCTCCAAACGCGATTTTGCCGTCATGCGCGATCGTGACGAACTGCTGGAATGGGCAGAGGTCCACGGCAATTTCTACGGCACGCCGCGCGGGCCCGTGGAGGAGGCGCTCGCCGCCGGCCGCGACGTCCTCTTCGACATCGACTGGCAGGGCACCCTGCAGCTCTACGAGAAGGCGCGCGACGACATCGTCAGCATCTTCATCCTGCCGCCCTCCATGGCCGAGCTGAAGTCGCGGCTGGAGCGGCGGGCCGAGGACAGCCCGGAGGTGATCGAACGCCGCCTCGCCAATGCCCGCACCGAGATCGCCCACTGGCAGGAATACGACTACGTCATCGTCAACGACGACCTCGACCGCGCGCTCGCCGACGTCCGCGCCATCCTCGCGGCGGGAAGGCTGAAGCGCGAGCGGCGTCCCGGGTTAGAGGCTTTTGTAAAGACGCTGGTGGAGTAGCGTTTCTGCTCGCTCACGGTGGCGTTGTGGGGTTGCCGTCATTGCGAGCGAGCGAAGCGAGCGTGGCAATCCAGAGCGGCACGCTCCGGGCCAGTGGCTCTGGATCGCCGCGTCGCCTGCGGCTCCTCGCGATGACGCGGAAATTTCTGACGGCATGTCCATTTTTCGTCATTGCGAGCGCAGCGAAGCAATCCAGCATCCGGCGCTTGCATGATGTCGGGAGTCGACGGTTGACGCTCCTCTCCCTGCTACACCCTCGGTCGTCATCCCGGCCTTGAGCCGGGACCCATTGCCTCTTTCCGCACGGTATGTCGGTTATTGGTGGGGAAGGGCAGTAGCCGCGGACGGGCCGCACCCAGGTCGATGCGGGCTACCATGCGGAAAGGGGCAATGGGTCCCGGGTCTGCGCTTCGCTCCGCCCGGGATGACGACGGAGGGGGTGGCGAGCAACGGAGTGAGGCCTCAAGTGCCGCTCTGGATCGCCGCGTCGTCTACCCAGGCTCGCGTCACGCGCCGCTCCCCGTCCTTCGGACCCTCGCGATGATGGACGTTCCTACGCGGCCCCGCTTTCCCGCTCCGGCCTCTATTCCCCGACCGTCAAGACAAGCCGCCCGGACACCTTGCCGGCCCGCAACTCGTCCAGGCACGCATTGGCATCCGACAGCGCGCGCAGCGTCACCGGGATCGCCTCGACATGGCCGCCGCGTACGAGGTCCAGCATGCGCCGCGCCTGGTCGAGAGTGCCGGCGTAGGAGCCGGCGATGGTGATGGCGCGCAAGGGGAACATCGGGATCGGCAGCGAGAACGAGCCGCCGATGAGGCCGGCGACGACCACCGTGCCGCCCTTGAGGACGACGCTCTGGGCGAAGTTGAGCGAGCCTTCCGCGCCGGCAAAGTCCACCGATCCGTAGATCCCGCCGGTCGCCTTGAGAAAAGCCTTGCGGGAATCGGGCGCGGACGGATCGAAGGCGGCCGCGGCGCCGGCCGCCATCGCCGCCTCGCGCTTGGCCGGATCGATGTCGGCCACATAGGGCGCCGTGCCGTAGAGCGCCCTGGCAAAGGAGACGCCCATCATGCCGACGCCGCCGAGGCCGACGATGAGGAGGGGCCCCCGCGCGGCCTCGCGGCCGAGCCGCTCCATGGCGGAAAACGCGGTGAGGCCGGAGCACATATAGGTGCCGGCGATCTCCGGCGGGATGCCGTCGGCCGCAAGCAGGTAGCGCGGATGCGGCACCACCACATGGGTGGCATAGCCGCCGTCGACCTGGATGCCGATCTGCTGCGGGCGGTCGCAGATGTGCTCCTCGCCAGCGCGGCAGGCCGGGCAGTCGTTGCAGCCGATGAAGGGATAGATGACGTAATGGTCGCCGATGGAAACGCCCTCGACCTCAGGGCCGATGGCCGCGACCGATCCCTCGATCTCGTGGCCGAGGGTGAAGGGCAGGGCGCGTCCTCCCTTGACGTCGAGCGTGCGGCCGTTGCCGAGCTCGAAATGGCCCTCGTGCAGGTGCAGGTCGGAGTGGCAGACGCCGCAATGGCGCACGGCAACGACGACTTCCGTGCCCTGCGGCTCCGGCATCGCTGCGCTGGTCTCTTCCAGCGGCTTGCCGTAGTCGATCATGGATTGGCGTTTCATTCCCTCTGAGCCCCGTTGTTTCTTGGACCGTTATGGCGTTGCCGTATTGAGCCCGCCGGCTCCCTCCTTTTCAAGGGCTCTTGCAAGGGCGATGAAGCCGGCAACGGGAATCTCCTCCGCCCGCGCCGTCGGATCGAGGCCGGCCGCGGCGATCAGGCCCGCGGCATCGGCGGCAAGGGACTTGAGGCTGGAGCGCAGCATCTTGCGGCGCTGGCCGAAGGCGGCGGCCGTCACCCGTTCCAGGAGCTTCGGCGACACGTCCTCGGCATCGGACCGCGGGACGAGATGGACCACCGAGGAGACGACCTTCGGCGGCGGGGTGAAGGCGCGCGCCGGGATGTCGAAGAGAAGCCGCGCCTCGGTACGCCAGCCGGCCATGACCGACAGTCGGCCGTAGGTCTTGCTGCCGGGGGCAGCGACGATGCGCTCGGCCACCTCGCGCTGGAACATCAGCGTCGCGGAGCGCCAGAAGGGCGGCCAGGTCTCGGACTGCAGCCAGCCGATGAAGAGCGGGGTCGCGATATTGTAGGGAAGGTTGGCGACGAGGACCGCCGGCCCGTTGAGATGCGCCTTCCAGTCGACCTTGAGGGCGTCCTCGGCGAGCACCTGAAGCCGGTCCGGATAGGCGGCGGAGATCTCGGCAAGCGCCGGCAGGCAGCGCTCGTCGCGCTCCACCGCCAGCACCCGTTTCGCGCCTTCGGCAAGCAGCGCCCGGGTCAGGCCGCCGGGGCCGGGGCCGACCTCGACGGCGGTGACGTCCTCAAGCGGGCCCGCGGCGCGGGCAATCCGGGACGTCAGGTTAAGATCGAGCAGGAAATTCTGGCCGAGCGACTTGCGGGCGCCGAGGTCGTGGGCACGGATGACCTCGCGCAGCGGCGGCAGGTCGTCGATCTGCCCCATCAGGCAGGCGCGCGCGCATCGGCCCGGGCAAGGCGCCCGGCAAGCCTCAGCGACCGCGTCAGGCTGAGCGCCCGCGCCTTACCGGTACCGGCGATGTCAAAGGCGGTGCCGTGGTCCGGCGAGGTGCGCACGAAGGGCAGCCCGAGGGTGACGTTGACGGTCTCGTCGAAGGCGATCGTCTTGACCGGGATCAGCGCCTGGTCGTGGTACATGGCCAGCACCGCATCATAGCCGCGCCTTGCCTCCGGATGGAACAGGGTATCGGCGGAGAGCGGCCCGACGGCGTTGATGCGCTTCCTGACCAGATTGGCGATCGCCGGTGCGATGATGTCCGCTTCTTCCGTCCCGATAGAGCCGGATTCGCCCGCATGGGGGTTGAGGCCGGCGACCGCGATCCTCGGGGCGGCGATGGAAAACCGGCGGATCAGCTCGTTGGCGACCTTCTCGCCGATATCGGTGATCAGCTTCGTCGTCAGCACCTCCGGCACCCTGGCGAGCGGCACATGGACGGTGATCGGCACGGTGCGCAGTTCGGGACCTGCCAGCATCATCACCGGGCTCCACGGCCCGCCATCCCAGATATCGGCGAGGACGCCGAGGAACTCGGTATGGCCGGGATGGATGAAGCCGGCGTCGTAAAGGGTCTTCTTGTGGATCGGATTGGTGACGACGGCGCTGGCAAGGCCTGCCCGGCAATCCTTCACCGCGCGCTCGATCGCCTCGATGACGGCGGGCGCATCGCCCGGATCGGGCGCGCCCGGTTCCGCCTTCACGGCCGCTTCCAGCTGGACAACGGGCAGCGCCTCATTGAACACCATGGCGGCGTCCTCGGGCGTCGTTTCGCGCACCGGCACGTCGAGGCCGAGCCTGTCGGCACGGCGGCGGATGGCGTCGAAGCCGGCCAAAAGGTAAAACGGCGGCACGGCGCGCTGGCGGCGGGCGGCCCAGGCCATCAGCGTGATGTCGAGGCCGACGCCGGCCGGCTCGCCCATGGTCAGGGCAAGCGGCGGCATGGCGGCGTCAAAGGTCGTGGTCATGGCCTATTTTTCGATGATGACGGCGTTGTTGCGCAGTTCGCGGATATATTGCCGGGCAAGGAGGTCGCTTTCCTCGTCCTTCAGCTTGTCCTCGATCAGGCTGCGCTCGGCCGCGTTGCTCTTCAGTTCCTTGCGGTCGCACACGGCGATCATTTCGTAGCCCGAGCCGATCTCCTGCGGCTTGCTGAGCCGGCCGACATCGGTCTCGTTCAGCCGTTCGCGCTGCTCGCCGCGGATCTCGCTTTCCAGCCGGATGCCGATGCGTTTGACGACGATGTCCTTCTTGCCGCGCAGCCCGCCGAGATCGCTGGAGCAGGAGCGGAAGCTCGCCCGCGTGCTGTTGGCGGCGCGGTGCTGCTGGGCCTTGAAGCTGTTGGAGGCGTTCGACGGCACCACATAGATGACCTGATAGAGGTCGTACTGGTAGGTGATCTCGCGCACTTCGTCCGGGTTCTTCTCCTTCAGGGCGCTGATGATCTCCTGCTCGGGGATGTTGACCGTCGAGCGGGCGCGGCCCTGCACGAGCTGGCTCCAGCCGATCTGGGCCTTGAGGCGCGTCTTCAGCGTCTTCGGGGTGATGCCGGACCGGCGCAGCACGGCGGTGAGCTGCTTCGGCGACAGCTTGACGCCGCGGCCGATCGAGGCATAGGCCGCCTCGACGCGCTCGTCTTCGACCTCGTAGCCGCGGCGCTTGGCCTCCTGAAGCTGCAGGGCCTCGTCGATCAGCTCTTCCCTGGCAAGGGCACGTGCGGTGCCGAGGCTCTTGCGGGTGATCAGCCGCAAAAGGCGTGCACGCTGCTCGATCTCGTGGCTGGTGATGACGGTGTCGTTGACGATCACCCGGATCGTCGACTGCGCAGCCGCGCCGATGGGGCCGGCGAAGACGGCGGCGGATGCCAGAACCATTGCGGCGATCGTCACGGTCCCGAGCGAACGGATGCCCGGAAAGCGGGTCGTCATGGGTTCGGTTCCTCCGAAAATGCTCATTCTCGTTCTTGTCCTAGTATGTCTTTTGGGCAGGACAAGGGCGAAAAAGCCCCGGATTCCGGCCCGGCACCGCTGACGCAGCGCTGCGGTCAGTCCAGCGTGTCGGTGCTGACCTGCCCGTCGCCGATGGTCCGCAATCCGAAGCGGAAGAAGATCGTCCGGTCGACGGGATCGCCATCATAGCGGCTGCGGTCCTGGGCATAGGCGAGCGACATAGAAAAGCCCTCGTCGTCATAGGCGATGCCGGCGCCGTCGCTGACCAGGGTCCGGTTGTTCAGATCATAGCGCAGGGCACCGAACAGGCGCCAGTTTTCTGCCACCCGGAGGTTGGTCGCGTTTTGTATTTCCTCGCGGTCGTCGAGGATGCCCGATTCGGGCTGCTGGCGCAGATAGGCATAGGTGACCGTGCTGACCACCGGACCGGCGAAGGCCGTTGCCTGCAGCTCCGTGCGTGCCGGATCGAGGTCGTCCTTGTCGAAGCGGCCGCGGGCGCCGATGAGGAGGCCGCGCGAGGTATCGAGATAGATGCGGCCGACATAGTCCGACTGGTCGCCCTGCAGGCCGGATTCGGCGCCCGTATTGAGGATGTCCGGCGCGGCGTAGGAATTTCGCCCGGCGAGATGGAAGGACTGGCCGGCGAGCATGGAGATGTAGCCGCCGTCCTTGGCGTGGATGTTGTATTCCAGGCCGACATTGGCCCGGGTGCCGCCCTCGGTCCGATCGAAGCCGGAGAACTTGTCGCGGTCGAACAGGGTGGTGTCGTCGAAGACGAGGCTCTGGGCGTCCTCGTTCGGCAGCTTGCCGATGCTCGTCTCATCCGGCCGGCTGACGATCTGGGCCCGCGGGCTGATCACCTGGTTGCCCCAGTCGCTGCTGATCAGGAACGGCCAGCGGTAGTCGAGGCCGACCGCCGGCATGGCGCGGAACACGGCGTCGTCGTTGCTGAACGGCTCGACCGCCGGATTGGTCAGTGCCGTCGCCCTGGTGTGGCGGCGCACATTGTGGTCGGCGTTCGACAGGTTGAACATATCGCCCTGGAAGGCGATGAACGGGGTCACCACGTGGCCCATGGTCGGCTCGATGATCTCGCGCCGCCATTCGGCCTCCACCGTGGTGCGGGTGAAGGTGCCGGAGACGCCGCGGAACCGGGTCAGGCGCCCGCCCGACTTTTTCAGCACCGTATAGGCGTCCGTCGTGTCGCGGGTCAGGCTCGTCAGGTTGGCGCCGAGCTTCAGCTCGCCGCCGGCCACCGGCTTGCCGAAGACGGTCGAATAGTCGAGCACCGGATGGACCACCGGCTGCTTGTCCTGCAGGTCGCGCCAGGGCTGGGAAAAGGCCGCCGGGTTGCGCCAATTCTTGCCGGTGCGCCCGTTGCGGCCGGTGCCTTCCTCCTGGAAGACCTGGAACTTGTAGGTGCTGAGGTCGAAATAGGAGCGCCCGCCGATGCCGCGCAGATAGAGCGAGGAGACCGCCTCGTCGTCGTTCTTGTTCTCCCGGCTGTAGTCCTTGATGAAGCCGCGGTCGGTGACGGCGGTGACGTCCCAGCCCCACTTCCAGCGCGGATTGATGTTGAACTCGCCGAGGGTGCGCACCGAGCCGCGGAAATCGCGGTCGCCGCTGGTGCCGGAAAAGGCGCCGGGGTCGCGCTGGCGGATGCCCGCCGCATTGACGGAGTACATGCCGTTGAGGGTGCGGTGCCGCCATTCGCCCTGGACGAACAGGCCCTGCCGCCACAGCGGCGTGGCGGCAAACGTCACGTCCATGTTGGGCGCGATGACGTAATGATAGGGGATGGTGACGCCGAAGCCGAGTTCGTCGGAATGGACGTAGCTCGGCACCAGGAGGCCGCTCTTTTGCTTCACCGACGGGTCGGGATGCGACAGGAACGGCAGATAGGCGATCGGGGTGCCCCAGAACTCCAGCCGGGCGCCCTCGTAATAGACCATCTTTTCCGACTGCTTGTGGATGATCTTCTTGGCCTTGATCCGCCACAGCGGCGGCTTGCCGTCCTTGCCGACGCATTCCGGATAGGCGGTGTAGATGCCGTCCTCAAAGACGGTCGTCTCGCCCTCGCTTCGCGTCGCCTTTTCGGCGGCAAAGCAGGTGCGCTCGATGGTGCGCACGCGCAGCGAACTGATGAAGCCGTCGCGGAAGCTGTCGTTGAGGTTGATGGTTTCGGCCTCGATGGTGTTGCCGGTCGGCTCCACGAGGCGGGCGCCGCCTTCCGCGATCAGCCGGTTGGTGCGGCGGTCGAGGGTGACGCGGCCGGCTTCCAGCGTGAAGCCGCGATAGTAGATCTGGACGTTGCCGACGGCGCTGACCCGGTCGTTGTCGAAGTCGTAGATCAGCTCGTCGGCCTCCACCAGCATGTCGCTGGCGACCTCCGCATCGGACGGCTTGTCGATGAATTCCTGGATCGTCGAGACCTGGGCAAGGGTGACGGAGACGGGCAGGGCGGCGGCCGAGATCAGGGCCACGGAGGCGAGCAAAAGGGTTCGCAGGCGCGACATACGCCGTCCCACGCTCCCCATTGCGCCGTGTCCGGATGCCCTAGTGATCAACCGTCCTCCCGATACAGCAACACAGTAAAACCCAACAAGGTGGCGATCATTCCCGGCGTCCACGCGGCAACGCTCGGCGGCACGATTCCCGCACCGCCGAGGCCCTTGGCGAATTCCGTCACCACATAAAGCACGAAGCCCGCAACGATTCCACCTAGAATCAGGCGTCCAACTCCCCCTGACCGGGTGAAGCCGAGCGATACCGTTGCGGCCACCAGGACCATTGCGACAAGAAGCAGCGGCCTGGCGAGAAGCATTTGATATTGCAACCGATATTGGTATGCGGGCAGACCCGCGTTCTGGGCCAGCCGGATGAAGGCGGGCAGCTCCCAGACCGAGATCGTGTCGGGCTTGGTGAGGCTCTGGCGGACCTGCGCCGGGTCGAGATAGGTCGACAGGATATAGGACTTGTAGCTGACCGGATCGGCGCCGAGCCGATGCACCGTCGCGTCCTTCATATCCCATCGTCCTTCGCCCAGAAACGCGTCCTTGGCGTCGATGCGCTGCAGGTAGTGGCCCTTGTCATTGAAGGTGTAGACGGTGACGCCGACCAGATGGGTGCCCTGCTTGAGGGCGTATTCGGCGTGCAGCACCGATTCGCCGTCGGTCCCGCTCTGGCGCAGCCAGACCGCCCCGGTGGTCTGCAGCACCACCCGCTGCTCGTTGCCGAACAACAGGATGCCGATCTCGTCGGAGCGCTCCTTCAGCATCGCCGAGATCGGGTTGAAGACGGCGACGCTGAAAAGGCCGATGACCAGCACGGTGATCAGCGCCGGCGCGGTGAACTGCCACACCGAGATGCCGGCCGCGCGCGAGATCACCAGCTCAAGCCGCCGCGACAGGCCGACGAAGGCGGCGATCGCCCCGAACAGCGTCGCAAACGGGATCGCCTGTTCCACGAGGGAGGGCACGCGGAAGGCGGACATGGCGAGCGCCCGCCACAGCGTGAAGGCCTCCTTGTCGGCGGTCCGGCGCACGACCTCCAGGAAGTCGGCCATGAAGATCAAAAGGGTGACGAGGAGGAAGAGGCCGACGATCCACTTGGCGAACCGCAGGGAGAAATAGCGCAGCAGCGTCGGGCCAACCATCATCATCGCCGTCACCCCCGCGCCGACGGGCTGGCGGAGAACCGGCGGGCGAGGCGCGCCGTTGCCTCGTAGAGCAGATCGCCGAGCCGGCTCAGGACACGCGGCAGGACCGGCCGGGTCTCCGTGGCGATGTAGACATAGGCGACGGCCGCCGCCGATATCGGCACCAGATAGACGAACGGAACCGCCAGCGCCGAGCGCACGGCGAGGTTGGCGCTGAAGAACCCGAGGAGGCGCAGGAGGAGGCAGATCGTCAGGATCATGGCGACGCCGACGCCGCGGCTCTGGCGGGTCGTGCGCGCCTCGCCGAGAAACAGGAACGCGATCAGCGCAAAGGCGATCGGGTAGAGGGGCTGGGACAGGCGGTCGTGCAGGTCGCTGCGCATGCGGCCGAGATTCTTGGCCACATAGGCATCGCTCGTGTCCGGCGCGAGCAACTCCGACAGCGGCCGCTCGCTCGCCTTGTAGACCGGGTCCCGGTCCTCGGTCGTCAGATTGGTGAGATCGAACCCGTAGGCCTCGAACTCGACGACGGAGAGGTCGCCATCGGCGGTGCGGCGTTGGATGGTGCCGTCGTTCATGACGATCACGGTGCGCCCGAACGCTTCCAGGATCTGGCCGCGTTCGGCGAGATAGGTGAAGGCCTCGTCGGCCTCGCGCCGGTCGTCGAGCAGGATGCCCTTCAACGAGCCGTCGCCGACCCGGTCGCGGATGTGGAAGGTGAGGCCGTCCTCGATCTCGATGAACCGTCCCGGCTTGACGATGTTGGCGACGAGGTCCGCGCGCACCTTGGTCAGTTCGGTGCGCAGCAACCGCATCCCGGCCGGCGCGATCACCGTCGACAGCGCTGCCGCCGTCAGGCTGACGACCACGGCGAGAATCACGAACGGACGCAGCAGCACGGAGGGCGGGGCGCCGGTGGCGTTGATGACGACCAGCTCGCTGTCGCCGTTCATCTGGTTGAGGACGACGACCATGGCGATGGCGAGCGCAAACGGCATGATCAGGAGCAGAAGCAGGGGCAGGGCGAGCACGGTGATTTCTAGGAACACCCAGAGGGTCTGTCCCTTAACGGTGACGAGGTTGAACTGCCGCAGCGCCTGAGTCGTCCAGACGACGCCGGCAAGCGAGACCGTCGTTCCGACGAAGGCGATCGTCAGCCGCCACAGGACGTAACGCTCAAGTACCCTCATGCACCGTGTCCGGAGGCCGGCCGTTGCCGGTCCGGAAGCCTTCCCCTTGTTGCCGCACCGCGGCCGGTCTCACCGTCCGCCAGGATTGTTGCCCAAGAATGGCTAATAGGATGCGAAAATGTAAGGTTAATCAGGTCTTTCCGCCGCTGCCTCCGCCGCTTCGCCGCCTCCTGTGGCGTTCCCGCATCGTTTTCGCGGCAAATGCCGGGCGGCAGTGTCCGAAAGCTTGGGAGCAAAAGGCGCCTATTCCTCGTATCCATGAAGCCCGGTTAGGACGGCAGCAAGGCCGATTCGTGTCCGCGACTTGCCGTTGGCGCCGCGGCGCGCCATCTTTGCCTCTTCGGGCCGGTGTTCCGCCGGCCACCAACAGCCCTCCTTTTTGAGCGATACCATGGCAAAACTCCCCAGCTTCTCCTTTTCCAAACTGGCCGCGCCGAAAGCCGGCGTCGCGGTCGTTTTCACCGACGATGCGCTTTCCCTCGGCTCGATCGGCGCCGAACTCGATTCGGCAAGCGACGGCCAGATCGCCCGCGCCTTCAAGGCGGCGGATTTCAAGGGCAAGGCCCGCAGCACGCTTGACCTGGTTGCGCCGTCGGGGCTGGCCCTCGACCGCATCGTCGTCGTCGGGCTCGGCAAGCTGGACGAAGTGCCGGACGAGCAGGACTGGATGAAGCTCGGCGGCGTCATTTTCGCCAAGCTCTCGACGCTCGGGGCCGAGGCCGCCGACATCGTGGTCGAGGCGCCGACGGGCAAGGAAATCGCGACGGATGCCGGAGCGGCCATTGCCGCCGGCATGAAGCTGAGGGCCTACAAGTTCGACGCCTACATGACCAAGAAGGACGACGACGGCGCCAAGCCGCTCGCCAAGGTCCAGGTGCTGGTGGAGGACACCCGCAAGGCCAAGAAGGCCTGGGGAATGCTCGACGCGGTGACCGACGGCACCATCCTTGCCCGCGACCTCGTCAACGAGCCGGCCAATGTGCTCGGCCCGGAGGACTTCGCCAAACGCGCCAAGAAGCTGGAAAAGCTCGGCGTTGAGGTGGAGATCCTCACCGACAAGGACATGAAGAAGCTGAAGATGGGCGCGCTTCTCGGCGTTGCCCAGGGCTCGGCCCGCCCGGCCCGCATGGCGATCATGCGCTGGAACGGCGGCAAGGCCAAGGACGCCCCGGTCGCCTTCATCGGCAAGGGCGTCGTCTTCGACACCGGCGGCATTTCCATCAAGCCGGCCGGCGGCATGGAGGACATGAAGGGCGACATGGGCGGCGCCGCCGCCGTCACCGGCCTGATGCATGCCGTTGCCGCGCGCAAGGCCAAGGTCAACGTCGTCGGCGTTATCGGCCTCGTGGAAAACATGCCGGACGGCCTTGCCCAGCGGCCGGGCGACATCGTCACTTCCATGTCGGGCCAGACCATCGAGGTCATCAACACCGACGCGGAAGGCCGGCTCGTGCTCGCCGATGCGCTCTGGTACTGCCAGGACCGCTTCAAACCGCGCTTCATGGTCAATCTGGCAACGCTGACAGGCGCTTGCATCGTCGCCCTCGGCCACGAGCGCGCCGGGCTCTTTTCCAACGACGACGACCTCGCCGCGGCGCTCTCCTCGGCCGGCGAGACCACCGGCGAGAAGCTCTGGCGGATGCCGCTCGGCAAGGAATACGACAAGCTGATCGACACCAAGAACGCCGACATGAAGAACACCGGCGGCCGCTGGGCCGGCTCGATCACGGCGGCGCAGTTCCTGCAGCGCTTCGTCAACGACGTGCCCTGGGCCCATCTCGACGTCGCCGGCACGGCCATGGGCTCGCCCAAGAGCGACATCAGCCAGGGCTGGGCCTCCGGCTTCGGCGTCCGCCTGCTCGACCGGCTGATCGCCGAGAACTACGAATAGGGCGGGGCGGACGCCGGTGCGCCGATGACCGAGGTGCTGTTCTACCATCTGGAGCGCCGGGGGCTCGACGACGTGCTCCCCGGCCTCCTGGAGAAATGCCTGGAACGCGGCTGGCGCACCGTGGTGCAGACTGGCTCGCGCGAGCGCTGCGAGGCGCTGAACCAGCGGCTCTGGGACTATCGCGACGACAGTTTTTTGCCGCACGGCAGCTCCGGCGACGGCTTCGACGCCGACCAGCCGGTCTACCTCACCGATGCGCCTGACAATCCGAACGGCGCCACGGTGCGTTTTCTCGTCGACCGCGCCGATCCGCCGGATCTTGCCGCTTACGAGCGTGCCGTCTTCGTCTTCGACGGCCGCGACGCCGACGAATTGGCCGACGCGCGCGCGCGCTGGAAGGCGGTGAAGGCCGCCGACTTCGACCTCACCTACTGGCAACAGTCCGAAAGCGGGCGCTGGGAGAAGAAGGCATGAGCGACGATTTCGAAGCCCGCCGTTCTGCTGCCCGGGACCGGCTGTCCCACGAGGCCCAGGACGGCAGGACAATCGACGAGCGCCACGCCTTCTTCGAGGCGGTCTATGAGGGCGCCCACCACGATCCGGCGGCTGTGCCGTGGGCCGAATTGCAGCCCAAGCCGGCGCTTGCCGACTGGCTGTCCCGCCTGCCGGAAGGCGAGCGGCAGGGCCGCGCCGTCGACGTCGCCTGCGGCCTTGGCGACAATGCCGTGGCCCTCGCCGATGCCGGCTTTGAGACCGTTGGCTTCGATTTCGCCGAGCACGCGATCTCCTGGGCGCGGGAGCGGTTCCCCGGGGCCGGCGTCCACTTCCGGCTCGCCGACCTGTTCGATCCGCCGGCGGAATGGGTCGGCGCCTTCGATCTCGTCCACGAGTGCTACACCATCCAGTCGTTCCAGGATGACCTGCGCGAGGCGGCCTTTGCCGCCGTCGTCGATCTCGTCGCCCCCGGCGGCCGGCTCCTGGTGATCGCCCGCACGAGGCCGGAGGACGCCGCCCCGGTGGGCCCGCCGGTGCCCTTGACACCGTCGGAACTCGCCCGCTTCGAGGAGCTCGGTTTAAGGCGCGTCTGGTCCGAGGATTATGTGATCACGCGGCCCGACAAGAGCATTCCGCACACGATTGCGGAATATCGGAAAGAGAAATAAAAACAGAATAATAAATAATTTTTCTAATGTTATATATCAGCCTTCGCCGTCGGACGGCGTTGGAGCTCAAATGCGGTCACCTGCCGCTCACTCAGTCGTCATCCCGGGCTTGACCCGGGACCCATTGCCCATCTCCACACGGTATGCCGCTGGCGGGCAGGGGGGGCGCTCGCGTTGGAGCACGGCCTGCTACGGACCCTTGACGGCATACCTTGTGGAGATGGGCAATGGGTCCCGGCTCTCCGCTTCGCTCCGGCCGGGATGACGGGGAGGGGTTGGGCAGGGCAGTGACAAACCTCAGCCGCCATCGCGAGCGCAGCGAAGCGATCCAGGGGTGGCAAGTGAGGGCCGTGGCTTGCACGCGGGCCCGAGGTGCCGCCGCCCCTAAACCTCTGCCATCGCCTCTTCGTAGTCCGCCGATTTCTCCAGCCAGGTTTCCTCCGTCGCCGCAAGGCGGGCGGCCGTATCGGAGCGTTCCTTGGCGAGGCGGGCGCCGGCGTCGGGGTCGCTGGCGAAGAGGTCCGGGTCGGCGAGGCGCCGGTCGAGGTCGGCGATCTTGGCGTTGAGTTTTTCGATATCCTTTTCCAGCCGGTCGATGTCCCGCTTCAGGGGCGCCATCTCTGCCCGGCGGGCGGCCGCGGCCTTGCGCTTTTCCTGGCCGGTCAGCTTGTCGCCGTTTGCCTCGGCGCTGCCGTTGCCCTTCGAGGCGTCGCCCTTGTCGGGCTTCTTCAGCACCTGGCGACGGTAGTCCGCCATGTCGCCGTCGAAGGCTTTCACGGTCCCGTCCGCCACCAGCCACAGCCGGTCGGCGGAGGACTCGATCAGGTGCCGGTCGTGGCTGATGATGAGGACCGCGCCGGAATAGGCGGCGAGCGCCTGGACGAGGGCTTCGCGCGCATCGACGTCGAGATGGTTGGTCGGCTCGTCGAGCACCAGCAGATTAGGGCCGGAAAACGTGGCAAGCCCGAGCAGGAGCCGCGCCTTCTCGCCGCCGGAAAGGTCGCCGGCGGGCGTCTCCATCCGGTCGGTCGGCAGCCCGAAGCGGGCGACCCGCGAGCGCACCTTCGGCTCCGGCGCTTCCGGCATCAGCGCGCGCACATGGTCGACGGCCGACTGGCTCGGCACCAGTTCGTCGAGCTGGTGCTGGGCAAAATAGGCGACATCCAGCTTCGGCGCCGTGGTGATGGTGCCGGACTGCTCTTTCAGGCGCCCGGAAATCAGCTTGGCGAAGGTCGACTTGCCGTTGCCGTTGGGGCCGAGGAGGGCGATGCGGTCGTCGTCGTCGACCCGAAGCGACAACCCCTTCAGGATCGCCTTGCCGGGCTCGTAGCCGACGGCGACGTTCTCCATGGCAATGATCGGCGGCGAGAGCTGCTTGTCCGGGTTGGGGAACTCGAACGGACGCAGGCTGTCGTCGACCATCGCCGCGATCGGCTCCAGTTTCGCGATCATCTTCAGCCGCGACTGGGCCTGGCGCGCCTTGGAGGCCTTGTAGCGGAAGCGCTCCACGAACGCCTCCATGTGCTTCTTCTGCGCCTCGGCCTTTTCCCGCGCCTTTTCGTTGAGGAGCATCTTTTCGCGGCGCTGGCGCTCGAACTGGTCATAGCCGCCGCGATAGGAAAAGAGCTTCAGGGTCTCCAGATGGAGGATACCGTCGACCGCGGAGTTGAGGAGGTCCCGGTCGTGGCTGATGAGCAGGACCGTGTGCGGGTAGCGCGCGATATAGGCCTCAAGCCACAGCGTGCCTTCCAGGTCCAGATAGTTGGTCGGCTCGTCGAGGAGCAAAAGGTCGGGCGCGGCGAACAGCGCCGCGGCGAGCGCCACGCGCATGCGCCAGCCGCCGGAAAAGTCCGAGCAGGGCCGCTGCTGGCCCGCCTCGTCGAAACCGAGGCCGGCAAGGATGGTGGCGGCCCGCGCCTCCGCGCCATGGGCATCGATGTCGGCAAGCCGCGTATGGATGTCGGCGATGCGGTCCGGGTCGGTGGCGGTCTCGGCCTCCGCCATCAGCGCGGCACGCTCGGTGTCGGCGGCGAGAACGAAGTCGATCAGCCGCTCCGGCCCGCCCGGCGCCTCCTGGGCGACGCCGCCGATGCGCGCGCCCTTGCGCAGCACGATCTCGCCGCTCTCCGGCGCAACGTCGCCGGCAACGAGGCGGAACAGCGTCGTCTTGCCGGTGCCGTTCTTGCCGACGAGGCCGATCTTGGCGCCGTCCGGAATCCGCGCCGAGGCGGCGTCCAGAAGCATCCGGCCGGCGATCCGGTAGGTGAGGTCTGTGATGCGCAACATGACGCGCTTGGTGACCTATTTCAGGTCCCAAGGCAAGGGCGCGGAGGTAGCGGCAGGCGGGAAGGGCGATCAGTCCTCTTCGGTCGCCGGCGCCTTGTGGAAATGGATGATGTCGATCGGCCGCGGGCTCTTGCCGAACTGGCGCAGGCACAGATGGATCTGCGAGCGGTGGTGCGTCTGGTGTGTGAAGAAATGGGCGACCGCGACCGGGAACGGCCGGGAGGTCACCGACGGCCGGCGTGCGGTGCGGAACAGGAGCTCGCGGTGAATGTCGTCCTTATCGAGGAGCTGGAAGAAGGCGATGATCCGCTCGTCGAGCACGGCGCGCGCCTCGCGAAGGTCATTGAGGTCCTCGAACAGGATGTCCTCATAGGTCTCGAGCGGCTCGCCCTCGCCGGTGAAGCGGTGCAGCCAGATCGTGTCGGTGGCATAGAGGTGGTTGAGGGTCGCGTGCACCGAGCCGAACACCGCGTTCATGTCGCGGTGGTATTCGTGGTCGGTCAGCGTCGCGCAGTCGTCGAGGAGGCGGGCATTGGCCCAGCGGCCATATTCCGCGTTCATCAGGAAATAGTCTTTCATCGAGGTCTCTCCGCTGCACGGGCCTAGCGCATCGCCGATCGTCGGGGAGACAATAGGGGATTGGTCCCGTCGAGGGGAAGGAAAAGGGATAGCGGCTTTACCGGATTGCGTCGATCCGCCGCTCGGTTCCCCGGATGCTGCAACGGGCGGTTATGCTGCGGGCTTGCGGGAAGCTGGCGCCGTCGCTATACGTCCGGCGACCTTTTTGAAGGCTGACGCCACATTCCCCCATCGAGATTTCAAGGAAAGGATCCGGAGATGGCGATCGAACGCACCTTCTCCATGATCAAGCCGGACGCCACCAAGCGCAACCTCACCGGCAAGATCGTCGACCGTCTGGAGAGCGCGGGCCTGCGCGTCGTCGCGCAGAAGCGCATCTGGATGTCCCGCCGCGAGGCCGAGGGCTTCTACGCGGTCCACAAGGAGCGGCCGTTCTTCGACGAGCTGTGCGAGTTCATGAGCTCCGGCCCGACCGTCGTGCAGGTGCTTGAGGGCGAGAACGCCATCGCCAAGAACCGCGAAGTGATGGGCGCCACCAACCCGGCCGAGGCCGCGGACGGTACCATCCGCAAGGATTTTGCGGAATCGATCGGCGAGAACTCCGTGCACGGCTCCGACGGCCCGGACACGGCCAAGGAAGAGATTTCTTACTTCTTCGCCGCGACGGAAATCGTCGGCTGAACCAGCGTCTCGCTGTCAGGAATTTCGGAACGGGCCGGCCGCTGCGCCGGCCCGTTTTGCGTTCCGGCAACGGCCGGCGTTACTCGTCGCGGACCGGCTGGGTCTTCGGCGCCGGCATCTCGTTGCTCTCGCAGGCTTGCCTGCCGCGGATGGCCGAGAGCGCGAAGGCGCCGCCGAGGATCGCCACGGTGACGATGAGACAGAGCACCGGATCGACCTTGCCGATCAGATGGTCCCAGACGATCTTGCCGCCGATCAGCACCAGGATGGCCGAGAGCGCCGGCTTCAGGTAGCGGCACTTGGAGATCAGCGCGTCGACGACGAAGAAGAGGGCGCGGAGCCCCAGGATCGCGAAAATGTTGCTGGTGTAGACGATGAAGACGTCCTGGGAGAGGGCGAGGACGGCCGGGATGGAATCCACCGCAAAGGCGATGTCGGCGCCCTCGATGATGACGAGGGCGAGGAACAGCGGCGTTGCCTTGATGGCCGTTCCGGAGGCCGATCTCGGGTCGGGCTCGCGGGCAAAGAACCGCTTGCCGTGGATGGTCTTGGTCACCGGCAGGTGGCGGATGACGAAGCGGACGATGCGGTTGCGCTCAAGGTCGGGCTCGTCCTCCTCCTGCATGAACAGGAGCTTGATGCCGGTGAAGACGAGGATGGCAGCAAAGATCAGCAGCAGCCAGTCGAAGGAGGCGACCGCCGCCGTGCCGGCAAAGATCATGATCGCCCGGAAGACGATGGCGCCCAGAATGCCCCAGAACAGCACCCGGTGCCGGTGTTCCGGCGGGATCGCGAAATAGGTGAAGATCACCGACATCACGAAGACGTTGTCGATGGAAAGGCTCTGCTCGATGATCAGCGCGGTGAAGAACAGCGCGCCCGCATCGGTGCCGAACTCCAGCCAGACCCAGACGCCGAAGGCAAAGGCTATCGAGCCGTAGAGGCCGACGAGGAGGAGGCTGTCCTTCAGCTTGATGGCGCGGGCCTGGCGGTGCAGATAGCCGAGGTCAAAGACGAGGATCGCCGACACGACCGCAATGAACACCGCCCATTCCCCGGCGGTGACATCGGCTGCGATCGAGTTGGAGAAATTCATTGCGTCCCGTCGGGTTCGGGGTGTCAGCTTGCCGGAGCCTGCCGGATGAAAGACCGCACGGCGGCGGCATACGTCCTAGGTTGTTGCGCCGCGCCTCCGTTTCAAGCGCATTTGCCATCCATTTTCAACAAAACGGCGTTTCGAAAGACCCTTTGACGCGATATCACTTGTCCGATCCCGCATGTGTCGGCGCTCATTTGTGGAGCAGCCGGCCGCGGCCGGGGCGCTTGCCGGGCCGCACGCCAATCGGAGGCCGAGATGCCGAGCGAGACCTTTCCCCGGACGGTGCCGTCCGCCTGTCCCCACGACTGCCCGTCGACCTGCGCGCTGGAGGTGGAGGTGCTGGCGCCGGACCGGATCGGCCGGGTGCGCGGGGCATCCGACAATCCCTATACGGCCGGCGTCATCTGCGCCAAGGTCGCACGCTACGCCGAGCGGCTGCACCATCCGGACCGGCTGGCAAAGCCGCTGCGCCGCGTCGGCGCGAAAGGCGAGGGGCGGTTCGAGGAGATCTCCTTCGAGGCCGCCCTCGACATCACCGCCGAAGCGCTCCTGAAGGCGGAGAGCCGGCACGGCCCGGAGGCCGTCTGGCCGTACTATTACGCCGGCACCATGGGCCTCGTGCAGCGCGACAGCATCTTCAGGTTCCGCCACGAGAAGCGCTATTCGCGGCAATACGACACGGTCTGCTCCATGGCCGCCCAGACGGGCTATGCGGCGGGCACCGGCCGGGTCGCCGGCCCCGACCCGCGCGAGATGGCGAAATCCGACTGCGTCGTCATCTGGGGCACCAATCCGGTCGCCACCCAGGTCAACGTCATGACCCATGCGATAACGGCCAGGAAGACGCGCGGGGCGAAGATCGCCGTCGTCGACATCTACCGCACCGAGACGGCGAAGCAGGCCGATCTTGCGCTCGTCATCCGGCCTGGCACCGATGCGGCGCTCGCCTGCGCCGTCATGCACATCCTCTTTCGCGACGGCCATGCCGACCGGGACTATCTTTCCCGCTACGCGGACGCGCCGGAGGCCTTCGAGGCGCATCTGGCCGGCAAGACGCCGGAGTGGGCCGCGGATATCTGCGGCGTCACTGTCGAGGAGATCGAGGCTCTCGCTGCGCTGGTCGGGGCTACCAAAAAAACCTATTTCCGCACCGGCTATGGCTTCACCCGAGGCAGAAGCGGCTCCGTCTCCATGCATGCGGTGATTTCGATCCCGACAGTGACCGGCGCCTGGGCGTATGAAGGCGGAGGCGCTTTCCTCTCCAACGGCGCCATCTTCAAGCTCGACAAGTCGATGGTCATGGCAACCGAGCTTCTGGACACCTCGGTGCGCAATCTCGACCAATCGCAGATCGGCCGTGTCCTGACCGGCGATGCCGAGGCGCTGCGCGGCGGCCCGCCCGTCGAGGCGCTCTTCATCCAGAACACCAACCCGGTCTGCATCGCCCCGGAATCGGCACGCGTCCGGGACGGCTTCCTGCGCGAGGACCTGTTCACCTGCGTCCACGAGCAGTTCCTGACCGATACCGCGAAGATGGCTGACATCGTGCTGCCGGCAACCATGTTCCTGGAGCACGACGACATCTACCAGGCCGGCGGCCAGCAGCATCTCCTGTTCGGCGGAAAGCAGGTCGAGGCGCCGGGGGAGTGCCGCTCCAATGTCGAGGTCCTCGCCGGCCTTGCCGAGCGGCTCGGCCTCGAACATCCCGGCTTTGCCATGACCGCCCGGGAGCACATCGACTGGCTCTTGCAGCACTCCGGCCTCGGGACGCTGGAAGAGCTGGAGGAAAACCGCTGGATCGACTGCCAGCCGGCGTTCGAGCGCGCGCATTTCACCGAGGGCTTTGCCCATCCGGACGGCAAGTTCCATTTCCGGCCCGGCTGGGACAATGTCCATTTCGGCCCGGCCGAAGGCCTTCACGGCGCCTGGGACGCGCTGCCGGAATTTCCCGATTTCGTTCCGGTCATCGAGACCACGGACGACGAGCACCCGTTCCGGCTGGCGACGTCCCCCGCGCGCTCCTTCCTCAACACCTCCTTCACCGAGACGCCGTCCTCCAAGAAACGGGAGGGCCGTCCGGAAGTGATGGTCCACGAGGAGGACGCCAAGGGCACAGGCATTGTCGACGGCGACCTCGTCATCCTCGGCAACGGCCGCGGAACGGTGCGGCTCCACGCCCGCATCGCCGATGCGGTGAAGCCGGGCGTCCTCATCGTGGAGAGCATCTGGCCGAATGGCGCCTTCGTCGACGGCATCGGCATCAACGTGCTCATCGGTGCCGACCCGATCGCGCCCCATGGCGGCGCGCCGTTCCACGATGCCAAGGTGTGGCTGAAAAAAGTCGTCGAAAAAGCGGCCTGAGGCGTTTGCGAACCGGTAACCGGTGCCTACCTTAGGGGCTCCGGAGGCGCTGTGGCATGTCGCGCTTCCGGGGATAGGATTCTGGAACGCAACCGGAAGAAGGAGCGGTGGATGCGGCTTTCCCTGTTGGCATTGGGCGGCGCGGCTGTTGTCGGGCTCGCCCTCATCGGCGCCCAAGACGAGGCCCGGGCGGCCGGACGCGAGGACCTTCGCGTCAAGATGGTCGATGAATGCGTGTTCGATCTTTGGAAACGGCCGGACCAGCGGGAATCGGCGGCGACCCGCTGCAAATGCGCGGCGAGCTCTGCCGTCAAGACGCTGTCCGCGGCCGACATCGCCGACGAGCCGTTCTTCGGCGACGGGCTGACCTCGACCCAGAGCGATGCCCTGAAGGCCTCGCTGCAGTCCTGCAAGTAACCATCCCGGACATGGGGACGGCCGCCGCGGTCATCGCCCGTTGGAAACGGAACCTGCTTTCGGCCAGACGAGGGCCGGCGGCGTTGCGTCCTCTTCCGGCTCGACGATGACCCGGTCGCCGACGACCCGCGTGCGCCCGCTGGCAACGAGCGCCAGGGCCGCCGGGTAAAGCTCGTGCTCTGCCGCGAGCACCCGGGCGGCGAGCGTCTCCTCCGTATCGCCGGAAAGCACCGGCACCGCGCCTTGCGCGATCAGCGGCCCGGCATCCATCTCCGGGCGGACGAAATGGACGCTGCAGCCATGCAGCTTGACGCCGGCCGCGAGCGCCCGGACGTGGGTGTCGAGACCCTTGAAGGACGGCAGCAGCGAGGGGTGGATGTTGATAAGCCGGTCGCGCCACTTTTCGGCAAACCCTGACGTCAGCAGCCGCATGAAGCCGGCAAGGCAGACGAGGTCCGGATCGAACGATTCGATCGCCGCGCTGAGCTTTTCTTCGAACGCCTCGCGGCCGTCGAAATCCTTGTGGTCGACGACCGCCGTCGCAATTCCGGCGGCCGCGGCGGTCTCCAGTCCCGCCGCATTCGGCCGGTTGGAGAGGACGGCGACGATCTCGGCCGGATAGGCAGGGTCCTTCGCGGCCTCGATGAGCGCGGCCATGTTGGAGCCGCGCCCGGAAATCAGCACGACGACGCGGGCACGTTTCGTCATTGCGCGGAACCGGTTTCCGGAAAGGAGAGGGCGCCGTCATAGAGGACCGGAACGCCCGCTTGCGCGTCCGGCCCGCCGAGGCAGCGGCCGATCACCTCGGCCCGCTCGCCGGCGATGGTCAGCGCTTCCAGCACGGCATCGGCGGCGCCGGGCGCAACCACCATGACCATGCCGACGCCGCAATTGAAGGTCGTCAGCATCTCGTCCTCGGCGATGGTGCCGAGATCCCTTAGCCAGGAAAAGACGGGAAGGACCGCCACGCGGTCGAGATCGATCCGCGCCGTGATTCCCTCCGGCAGCACCCGCGGCAGGTTCTCCGTCAGCCCGCCGCCGGTGATATGGGCGAGCGCCTTGACGCCGCCGGAAGCGGCATGGATCGCGGCCAGCGCGGAGCGCACATAGATGCGCGTCGGCTCCAGCAGCGCTTCGCCGAGGCTGCGCGAGGGATCGAAGGGGGCAGGATCGTCGAAGGAAAGCCCGTTGTCGGCGACGATCTTGCGCACCAGCGAAAAGCCGTTGGAGTGGACGCCGCTGGAGGCAATGCCGATGAGGACGTCGCCCGATTCGATGTCGGTGCGCGGCAGGAGCGCGTCGCGCTCTGCAGCACCGACCGCAAAGCCGGCCAAGTCGAAATCCTTGGCCGCATACATGCCCGGCATTTCCGCCGTCTCGCCGCCGATCAGCGCGCAGCCGGCCTGGCGGCAACCCTCCGCGATTCCTTCGACGACACTCGCCGCTTCGTCCGTCTCAAGCTTGCCGCAGGCGTAATAGTCTAGGAAGAACAGCGGCTCGGCGCCCTGGACGACGAGGTCGTTGACGCACATGGCGACGAGGTCGACGCCGACGGTCGAAAGCTGTCCGGTCTCAATCGCGATCTTCAGCTTGGTGCCGACGCCGTCCGTGGCGGCGATCAGGACGGGGTCTTTCAGGCCCGTTGCGGCCAGGTCGAAAACGCCGCCGAAACCGCCGATGGAGCCGTCCGCACCGGGGCGCGCGGTGGAGCGCACGGCCGGGCCGATCGCCTTGACGAAGGCGTTGCCGGCCCCGATATCGACCCCTGCGCCGGCATAGGTGTAGGGGCGCTTGCCCCGGCTCGTCTCGCTCATGGCGTCTGGCCGATCCTTGCTGTTGCGCGTTATCGTCGCCGGCCCAAAACAATTGACGCGGCGCCGGGCATCCAAACATATGCTGCCTGGAAAGCAAGCCGCAGATGCACTTTCCCGCCGGCCGCCGTCAAGGGCCTGGCGCGCGGGAGATGAGGGGGCGCAAGGGCGGTGCGGGAGGGGCGGGCGCAAGGCGCCGCAAGGCAGTTGCAGTAATGGATCATGAACACAGCGGATTGACGGTTCCGAACCTGATAACCGTCGCACGGCTCTTCCTGGTGCCGGTGATCGTCTGGCTGATCGGGACAGAGGCCTACGCCGCAGCATTCTGGCTGTTCGTCATCGCCGGCGTCTCCGACGGCGTCGACGGCTTCATCGCCCGCCATTTCGCCTCGCGCTCCGATCTCGGCGCCTATCTCGACCCGATCGCCGACAAGGCGCTGCTGGTCTCCATCTATATCGCGCTCGCCATGGTCAACGAGATCCCGTTCTGGCTGGTGATCGCCGTGGTCAGCCGCGACGTCCTCATCGTCGGCGGTGTCATGCTATCCTGGATGATGGACCGGCCGGTGCCGATGCAGCCGCTTTTGGTCAGCAAGGCCAACACGGTGGCGCAGATCGTGCTCGCCTCCGTGGTGCTCGCCGATCTCGGCCTTTCTTCCGAACTGACGCCGATTCGCAACCTTATGGTCATTGTGACCGCGTTCTTGACACTTCTTTCAGCCGTGGCATATCTCGTTGAGTGGCTGCGGCACATGACCGACGGCGACGATCACGGGCAAGGGGAGCACACATCTTGAGCCTCGGTCGCCAGGTCAGTTTCTGGGTCATCGCGCTCGCCGTCACCGTCCTCGTCCTCTGGGTGCTTCGCGGGATCCTGCTGCCGTTCGTCGCCGGCATGGTGCTCGCCTACCTGCTCGATCCGGTCGCCGACTGGCTGGAAAACCACGGCATCGGGCGGCTGTTCTCCACCGTCATCATCCTCGTCTTCTTCATCATCGGCTTCGTCCTGGCGCTGGTCATCTTCGTGCCGCTGCTCGGCCACCAGCTCTCCGGCTTCGTCGCCAACCTGCCGAGCTATGCGGAAAAGCTGCAGGGGCTTGCGGCCAATTTCCTGGACGGCAGGGCGGCGGAAACCCTCGGCATCACCACCGGCGACCTGCAGGGCCAGCTCGGCGACTTCGTCAAACAGGGCGCAAGCTGGCTCGCCAGCCTCGCCAAGTCGCTGTGGAGCGGCGGCCAGTCGCTGCTGTCCGTGCTGTCCCTCCTGGTGGTGACGCCGGTCGTCGCCTTCTACATGCTGAACGACTGGGACCGCATGGTCGCCACGGTCGATTCCTGGCTGCCGCGCCAGCATCGCGACACCATCCACCGGCTGGCCCGCGACATGGACGCCAGCATCTCCGGCTTCATGCGCGGCCAGATGATGGTCTGCGTCATCCTCGGCACCTATTACAGCGTCTCGCTCAGCGTCGTCGGGCTCAATTTCGGCTTCCTGATCGGCATCATCGCCGGCATCATCAGCTTCATTCCCTATGTCGGCGCAGCGGTCGGCTTCGTACTGTCCGTCGGCGTCGCGCTGATGCAGTTCTGGCCCGACTACACGATGATCGCCGTCGTCGTCGGCGTCTTCGTCGTCGGCCAGTTCCTGGAAGGCAACATCCTGCAGCCGAAGATGATCGGCGAGAGCATCGGCCTGCACCCGGTCTGGCTGATGTTCGCGCTGTTCGCCTTCGGCTCCCTGTTCGGCTTCGTCGGCATGCTCTTGGCCGTCCCGGTCGCGGCCATGGTCGGCGTGCTCGCCCGCTTCGCCATCGAGCAGTACCTGCAGAGTTCCCTTTACCGCGGACCGCCGGGCGCGGGCGGCGGGGAAGGGGAGTGAGCGTGGTCAAACGCCGTCCCGACGAGGCCGCGCAACTGCCTCTGCACTTGCCCCACGAGGCGTCCTTTGCCCGCGACGACTTCCTCGTTGCCGACTGCAACCGCGCCGCCTTCGAGCTTGTCGAGCGCTGGCCGGACTGGCCCTCGAAGCTGGTGGTTCTGGCCGGGCCGACCGGCTCCGGAAAATCGCACCTCGCCGACATCTGGCGGGAGAGGACCGGCGGCACGGTTGTTTCTGCCGATGCCCTGTCGCGCACCGATCCGCTGCGCCTCGTCGAGGCCGGCGCCATCGCGATCGAAGATGCGGACGGCGCCACCGGTTCTGCCGGGCGTTGCGACGACACCGCACTCTTTCATCTCCTCAACGCCGCACGGGCCGCCGGCGCCCATGTCCTCATCACCTGCCGGCACTGGCCGGAGGCCTGGGGCATCCAGCTTGCCGACCTGAAATCGCGGCTGCGGGCGGCAACGCCTGTGGAAATCGGCGAGCCGGACGACGACCTCATCCGCCGCGTGCTTGTCAAACTGTTCGCCGACCGTCAGATTTCCATCGATGCCGCGGTCGTCAACTACCTCCTCGTGCGCATGGAGCGGTCGCTGGCGACCGCCAGCCGCCTGGTCGCAGAACTTGACCGCGAGGCGCTGGCGCGCGGGCGCGCCGTCACCCGGCCGATCGCGGCCGATGTCCTTGCCCGCCTGTCGCACGGCAACGGCACCGAGCTGTAGAGCCACTGCGACGAAACGGTCATATTGACCGGGTAACGGACAGGGATTGCGCGCAAAGGAGAGATCGATGGCCCTTGACCAGACAGCACCGCCGGCGTCCGTTGCCGAGGAACAGCCCCGCGAAGACGCCGAGGCGCTGAAGACCTCGCCGAAGCGGTTTGTCAACCGCGAGCTCTCCTGGCTGCAGTTCAACCGCCGGGTCCTGGAAGAATCCGACAACGCCAGTCACCCGCTGCTGGAGCGGCTGCGGTTCCTGTCGATCTCGGCCAACAACCTCGACGAATTCTTCATGGTCCGCTTCGCCGGCCTCAAGGGCCAGCAGCGCGAGAAGATCGAGACCCTCAGCGCCGACGGCCTGACGCCGACCGAGCAGCTCAACCTGATCACCCAGGAGGTGATGCGCCTGCAGACCGAGCAGCAGGAGCGTTGGGCGGTGTTGCGCCACGAGATCGGCGAGGCCGGCATCGACATCGTCGACGAGGCGGACCTCAGCGACGCCGACATCGACTGGCTCGACGAGTGCTTCCTGACCAGCATCTTTCCGGTGCTGACGCCGCTCGCCATCGATCCGGCGCACCCGTTCCCGTTCATTCCGAATCTCGGCTTCTCGCTGATCCTGGAGCTGGAGCCGACGGGCGGCGGCGAGATGATGATTGCGCTCTTGCGCATCCCCCACAAGCTCGACCGGTTCATCTCCCTGCCGCAGGACGACGCCGGCCCGGTCCGGTTCGTGTCGCGCGAGACCGCGATCAGCCTGTTCACCGCCCGCCTGTTCCCGGGCTACGAGGTCCGCGGCAAGGGCTCGTTCCGGGTCATTCGCGATTCGGAAATGGAAATCGACGAAGAGGCGGAAGACCTGGTGCGGCTGTTCGAGACGGCGCTGAAGCGGCGCCGCCGCGGCTCGGTGATCCGGCTGGAGATCGACCAGGCAACGCCGGAGGGCCTTCGCGCCTTCGTCGCCCAGGCGCTCCAGGTGACGGCGGAGGATATCTTCGACGTCAACGGCGTGCTGGCGCTCAATGAGATCTCCCAGCTCCTCGACGTCGACCGCCCGGACCTGAAGTTCACGCCCTTTGCGGCGCGCTTTCCCGAGCGCATCCGCGAGCATGGCGGCGACTGCTTCGCGGCCATCCGCCAGAAGGACATCGTCGTCCACCACCCCTACGAATCCTTCGACGTGGTCGTCCAGTTCCTGAAGCAGGCGGCCGAAGACCCGGACGTCATGGCGATCAAGCAGACGCTCTACCGCACGTCGAACGACTCGCCGATCGTCAAGGCGCTGGCGGAGGCAGCCGAGGCCGGCAAGTCGGTGACGGCGGTGGTGGAGCTGAAGGCGCGGTTCGACGAGGAGGCCAACATCAAATGGGCCCGCGACCTGGAACGGGCCGGCGCCCAGGTCGTCTACGGCTTCCTAGAGTACAAGACCCACTCCAAGCTTTCCATGGTGGTGCGAAGGGAAAGCGGCCGGCTCGCCACCTACTGCCATATCGGTACCGGCAACTACCACCCGATCACGGCCAAGATCTACACCGACCTGTCGTTCTTCACCGCCGATGCGGTGACCGCCCGCGACGTTGCGCGGGTCTTCAATTTCATCACCGGCTACGCCATGCCGGACCGGCTCGACCGCCTGACCGCGTCTCCGGTGCTGATGCGCAAGACGCTGACCGAATGCATCGATGCGGAGATCGCCCACGCCAAGGCCGGCCGGCCGGCGAAGATCTGGGGCAAGACCAACTCCCTGGTCGACCCCAAGATCATCGACAAGCTCTATGAGGCGAGTTCGGCGGGCGTCGAGATCGTCATGGTCGTGCGCGGCATCTGCTGCCTCAGGCCGGGCGTTCCCGGCATGTCGGACAACATCCGCGTCAAGTCGATCGTCGGCCGCTTCCTGGAGCACAGCCGCATCTACTGCTTCGGCGCCGGCTACGGCCTGCCGTCCAAGGAATCGCTGGTCTATATCGGCTCGGCCGACCTGATGCCGCGCAACCTCGACCGGCGCGTGGAGGTGCTCGTCTCCATCACCAATCCGACGGTGCACGAGCAGGTGCTCGACCAGATCATGGGCGCCAATCTGCGCGACAACGAACAGAGCTGGTGGTTGCTGCCCGATGGCAGCCACCAGCGCATCGAACGGGCGGAAGGCGAGGAACCGTTCAACGCCCACAAGTATTTCATGACAAACCCCTCCCTGTCGGGCCGCGGCAGTGCGATCACCCTGCATTCGCCGAAACCGTTCGCCCGGCGCAAGAAGCGGACATCCAGTTGAGTCCAGACCAAGCTCAGGCCCAGGGCCGGCTCCACGACACCGACCCGGTGGGCATCATCGACATCGGGTCCAATTCCGTCCGGCTCGTCGTCTACGAGCGGCTGACCCGCTCGCCGACGGTGCTGTTCAACGAAAAGGTGCTGGCCGGCCTCGGCCGCGGCGTCGGCGTCACCAACCGGCTGGCGGACGACAGCGTCGAACGGGCGCTGGCCGCGCTCCGGCGCTTCCGGTTCCTCGCCACCCAGGCCGGCGCCGAGACGCTCTATGTGCTGGCGACGGCCGCCGCCCGGGAAGCCGAGAACGGCCCGGACTTCATCCGCGAGGTGCAGAAGATCACCGGCGCCAAGGTCGAGGTCCTGTCCGGCCGCGACGAGGCGGAGAGGTCGGCCTACGGCATCATCTCCGGCATCTGGCGCGCCAACGGCATTGCCGGCGATCTCGGCGGCGGCAGCCTGGAACTGGTCGACGTCCGCGGCGAGGAGATCGGCGACGGCCGCACCTATCCGCTCGGCGGGTTGCGCCTGCAGGACGCGGCGGAGGATTCGGTCCGCAAGGCGGAAAAGATCGCCGCCGACGCGCTCGACGGCTGCTCGCTGCTCGATGGCGGCGCCGGCCGCGCCTTCTACGCCATCGGCGGCACCTGGCGCTCGCTCGCCCGGCTCTACATGTTCGAGACCGGCTATCCGCTGAAGGTGATGCACCACTTCGCCATCCCCGCAGGCGAGGCACTCGACTTCTGCCGCAAAGTCGCGCGCGAGGACCTCGCAGGGTTCGAGCACATAGACGTCATCTCCCGCTCGCGCCGGGCGCTGTTGCCCTATGGTGCGGCAGTGATGGAGCAGATCATCCGGCGGGCCCAGCCGACGGAAGTCGTCATGTCCGCCCTCGGCGTCCGCGAGGGCCATCTCTACAAGCTGCTCTCCAAGAAGGAGCGGGCGCGCGACCCGCTGATTGCGGCGAGCGAGGAGCTGGCGATCCTGCGCTCAAGGTCGCCGAGACACGCCGGCGAACTCGCCGACTGGACCGGCCGCCTGTTCGAGGTGCTGGAGGTGGAGGAGAGCGCCGACGAGCGTCGCCTCAGGACCGCCGCCTGTCTCCTCGCCGATATCGGCTGGCGCGCCCATCCCGACTATCGCGGCGAGCAGAGCCTCAACATCATCGCCCACGCCGCCTTCATCGGCATCGACCATCCGGGCCGGGCCTATCTGGCGCTCGCCAATTTCTACCGCCATGTCGGGCTGATCGAGGAAGAGCTGTCGCCCTGGATACGCAAGCTGGCAACGACCCGGCTGATGGAGCGGGCCCGCATCCTCGGCTCGGCGTTCCGCGTTGCCTACCTGATTTCCGCGGCCATGCCCGGCGTCATGCCGAAGACGACGGTGCGCCGCCGCAACGGCGAGCTGGTCCTGGAACTGCCGAAGGACATCGCCGACCTCGACGGCGAGCGGCTGCGCAAGCGTTTCAGCCAGCTCGGCCGGCTGATGGAACTATCGGCCGACGTCGAGATCGCCTGAGGGCCGGCCCGGCCTACTTCCCGGCGCGCAGCTTTTCGCGGGGGATGCGCTTGCCGTTGCGTTCGGTCGCGATCACCCGCCGCCCGTCGAAGGCGAGCGCCATCTTGCCCTGCTTCAGCGCCAGCGCCGTCTCGCCGAAGAGCTCGCGCCGCCAGCCCTTGAGGGCGGCAACGTCGGCATCGTCGTCGGCGGCGATCTTTTCCAGGTCGTCCACCGTGGCGATGATCTTGGCGGCAACGCCGTTCGCCTCGCTGACGAGCTTCAGGAGCACCTTCAGGAGATCGACGGCAGCGCTCGATCCGTTCGGCGTCGCCTTGCCCTTGGGGATCGCCGGCAGGTCCTTGTCGGGGATCGCGTGCGCCGCCTTCACCGCCTCCAGGATGCCGCCGGCCGCGCGCGAGCGCTCAAAGCCGTTCGGCGTCGTTCGAAGCGCCCCCAGCGCCTGCGGCGTCGTCGGGTGCTGGGCAGCGATCTCGTAGATCGCGTCGTCCTTGATGATGCGGTTGCGCGGCACGTCGCGCTTTTGCGCCTCAAGTTCGCGCCAGGCAGCGACCGCCTGCATGACGGCGAGGTCGCGCGGCTTGCGCACCCGCATCTTGAGCCGCTTCCAGGCGTCCTCCGGATGCAGATTGTAGGTGCCGACGGAGGTCAGCACCTGCATTTCCTCATGCACCCAGTCCGCCCGGTGCTGCTCTTCCAGATTGGCCTTCAGGAACTGGTAGACGTCGCGCAGATGGGTGACGTCGGCGAGCGCGTAGGTGAGCTGCTTGTCGCTGAGCGGGCGCCGGCTCCAATCGGTGAAGCGGTGCGACTTGTCGATCCTGGCGCCGGTGACCTTGTTGACGAGCTGGTCGTAGCTGATCGAGTCGCCGAAGCCGCAGACCATCGCCGCGACCTGGGTGTCGAACACCGGATCCGGCAGGAAGCCGCCGAGGTGGTGGATGATCTCGATGTCCTGGCGCGCGGCGTGAAAGACCTTCATCACCGCGTCGTTGCGCATCAGCTCGAAGAACGGTTCGAGGTCGAGATCGGGGGCGAGCGCGTCGACGAGCACGGCATGATCCGGGCTCGCCATCTGGATGACGCAGAGCTTGGGCCAGAAAGTGGTTTCGCGAAGGAATTCCGTGTCGACGGTGACGAAGTCGGAGCGGGCGAGTTCGCGGCAGCTTTCCGCCAGTTTTTTTGTTGTTATGACGATGTCCATGAGGTTGCTATAGCCCAGCCGGCGGCGCTTGTCTGCCACTCTGATTAAGTCGCGCAGCTATACGCCGCAGTTTTTTGCCGAATCGGCGCGTGCAGCGGGCCGGCGAGGCACTCAGTGGCGCCTCCTGGCCGCGCGGCGGGCAAGCCGGACCATCGACGGCGAGGTTCTCAGCAGCGAAACGAATCGCACCCGCCGCGATGCCGGCGAGGGCGGGGTCGATATCAGCCGCATCAGGCCGACGGCGATCAGCGAGCCGTGCAGCACGCTGGTATAGGTGAAGAAGGCCGGGCCACCGAACCGTTCGATGATCGCCGAGGCCGCTGCCGGGCCGACCGAGGCGCCGATCGAATAGAAGAAGGTGAGGCCGGCCGAGACGAGGATGTAGTCGTCGAAGGAGGCCCGGTCGTTGGCGTGGGCGACGGCCAGCGAATAGAGCGGCATGGCAAAGGCGCCGAAGAAGAACGCGCCGGCATAGACCCTGAGCGGCGTGTCGCCGTCGACGACGGTGAGGTAAAGGCCGGCGACGGTTGCCCCGGCGGTGGCGAAGAGGATCGCCCAGCGCCGGTCGATGCGGTCGGATGCCCAGCCGAGCGGATATTGCAGGATGCTGCCGCCGAAGATGCCGGCGGCCATGAACAGGGCGATGCCGGAAAGATCGAGGCCGATATCGCGCGCATAGAGCGGACCAACGAGCCGGAACGCGCCGTTGGTGAGCCCGATGGTGACACAGACGCTGCAGGCGAGCGGCGACAGCCGCCAGATCAGCGGCAGGTCGAAGCGGAACGCCTCCGGCGGCTTCGGCTGCGAGCGGTCGCCGAGCGAGACCGGCACCAGCGACAGCGCAAAGAGGATCGCCATGATGGCGAAGATCGTGAAGCCGCCGACGCCGGTGGCGCCGATCAGGAACTGGCTGCCGGTGACGACGAGCATGTCGATGATGCGGTAGACGGCAAGCAGCCTTGCCCGGCTGGCATCGTCCGCGCGCTGGCTGAGCCAGCTCTCGATGACGGTGAAGAGCCCGGAAAAGCAGAACCCCATGATGAAGCGCACGACGAGCCAGACGACCGGGTCGGGCGCCATCACCAGCACCAGCGTTCCGGCGGCGGCGATCGCGGCGAGGGCGGAAAAGACGCGGATATGCCCGACAGCCTGGACGAGGCGCGGCCCGTAGATGCAGGCGGTGATGAAGCCGACGAAATAGGCGGTGCCGATGAGGCCGACCGAGGTCGTGCGGAACCCTTCCTCGACCGCGCGAAGGGCGATCAGCGTGCCCTGGATGCCGTTGCCGGCCAGCAGGATCGCGGCAGCAAGCAGGAGTGGGACGAGGGCGGAAAGGTTTTTCATCGGGTAGGCCAGGGGACAGGGATGCCGCTTCGACAACCTTGGGGACGGCGCAAAGGGATAGCAAGCAGGAACGGCAGCGCTCGGCAGAAGGCGACATATTTTCGCCCAAAGCATGGCCACGGACGTCAAAGCCGGCACCAGGGCGCGCGACTTGACAAATCACATGGCCCATGCGCTTTTCGGCGCCGGTTTGCGGCCCTGTCGGTAGGCCCTTGCGGCCGGCCCTTTCGGCCAGTCGCGGCAACCGGCGCGAAGGCCGCCTCAACAGCTATTCCCGGGAAGACCCATGCACCCCTATCGAAGCCATCACTGTGGCCAATTGCGCCAGTCCGACGTCGGCGCCACCGTCCGCCTTTCCGGCTGGGTCCATCGCGTGCGCGACCATGGCGGCCTGTTGTTCATCGATTTGCGCGACCACTACGGCCTCACCCAGATCGTCGCCGACCCGGATTCGCCGGCCTTCACGACGGCCGAGAAGGTGCGCTCCGAATGGGTCATCCGCATCGACGGCACGGTCAAGGCGCGCACCGACGAGACCATCAACGACAAGCTGCCGACGGGCCAGGTCGAGGTCTTTGCGAGCGAGATCGAGGTGCTGTCGGCCGCGCGCGAGCTGCCGCTGCCGGTCTTTGCCGAGCCGGAATATCCGGAAGACATTCGCCTGCGCTACCGGTTCCTGGACCTTCGCCGCGAGACCCTCCACGCCAACATCATGAAGCGCAGCGCGATCATTTCCTCGATCCGCCGGCGCATGGTGGAGGAGGGGTTCTTCGAATTCCAGACGCCGATCCTGACGGCCTCGAGCCCGGAGGGCGCTAGAGACTTCCTCGTCCCCTCGCGCATCCATCCAGGAAAATTCTACGCCCTGCCGCAGGCGCCCCAGCAGTTCAAGCAGCTCACCATGGTCGCCGGCTTCGACCGCTATTTCCAGATCGCGCCGTGCTTCCGCGACGAGGACGCCAGAGCCGACCGCTCGCCGGGCGAGTTCTACCAGCTCGACGTGGAAATGAGCTTCGTCACCCAGGACGACGTCTTTGCCGCCGTGGAACCGGTCCTGCGCGGCGTCTTCGAGGAGTTCGCCGACGGCAAGCCGGTGACCCGGTCCTTCCCGCGCATCCCCTATGCGGAGTCCATGCGCAAATACGGCGTCGACAAGCCGGACCTGCGCAACCCCATCGAAATGGAATCGGTGACCGAGCACTTCCGCGGCTCCGGCTTCAAGATCTTCGCCAAGATGATCGAGGGTGACGACAAGGTCGAGGTCTGGGCGATCCCGGCGCCGGGCGGCGGCAGCCGCGCCTTCTGCGACCGCATGAATTCCTGGGCCCAAGGCGAAGGCCAGCCGGGCCTCGGCTACATCTTCTTCCGCGAGGGAGAGGGCGCCGGCCCGATTGCCAAGAACATCGGGCCGGAGCGCACCGAGGCGATCCGCACTCAGCTCGGCCTGAAGGACGGCGACGCCGTCTTCTTCGTTGCCGGCGTGCCTGCCAAGTTTGCGTCCTTTGCCGGTGCCGCCCGCCAGAAGGCCGGCTTCGATCTGAAGATGATCGACGAGGACCGCTTCGAGTTCTGCTGGATCGTCGACTTCCCGATGTTCGAGTGGAACGAGGACGAAAAGAAGATCGACTTCTCGCACAACCCGTTCTCCATGCCCCAGGGCGGCGAGGAGGTGCTGGACGCCGTCATCGCTGGAACCACCAAGGCCGAGGACGTGCTCGCCTACCAGTACGACATCGTCTGCAACGGCATCGAGCTGTCGTCCGGTGCAATCCGGAACCACCTGCCGGCGATCATGAAGAAGGCCTTCTCCATCGCTGGCTACGACGAGGCAGTGCTGGAGGAAAAATTCGGTGGCATGATGCGGGCGCTGGAATACGGCGCCCCGCCGCATGGCGGCATTGCGCCGGGCATCGACCGCATCGTCATGCTTCTGTGCGGCGAGGAGAACCTGCGCGAAGTCGTCATGTTCCCGATGAACCAGCAGGCCGAGGATTTGATGATGGGCGCGCCGTCGTCCGTCTCGCCGCGCCAGCTTCGCGAGCTGCACATCCGGCTCAACCTGCCGGACGAGAAATAGCCGAAGAAAAGCAGACCCGGCGCCTATCGGCGCCGGGTTTTTTCGTTCCCTAGTTGTTTGCCGAGATGCCGATGCCGAGGAGCTTGATGAGCTGGCTCGGCGCCATCATCGCCACCATGCCGAGGATCTGGGTCGCCGGCACCGGCCGCACCGGCTTGGCGACGATGGTCAGCTTCCGCGGATCGTTGAGGAAGTCGGTAGCGGCGGCAAGCACCTCCTCGGTGAAGGCCTGGTCTTCCACAAGGACAAGCGCCTGGGCCAGTTGCGCGATGACGTAGTCGCGGGCACCGAGCGGGCTCAGGCCCTCCTCCTCGGCGAGCCGTGCAATTGCCGTCTGCACCAGCCGCTCGTTCTCCAATTCAAAGCGGATCGATTTGACCGAAAGGGTGGCCAAGGCCGCCTGCGCCTTTTCGGGATCCTCGAAGATGAAGCGCGGCACGCCGCCGATCGTCGCCTCCAGGCGCACCTTGGCGATCCCGTCGGTGTCGAAGATCATCGGCCCGACGATGAGGTCCTTGGTCGCCTCGTCCCAGCGCAGGCGGAGATCACTGTTGCTGCGCACCTGGCTGAGACCCATCGACCGGAGCAATTCCTGCGTCTCGGGATCGTCGCGGAAGGCCGCAATGGGCAGCACCAGGTTGACGATCCGCTCGTGCCAGTCCGTCGGGATCGGCGCGATGTGGTCGCGCATTTCCGACTTGTAGCGCTCCAGCGACACGGAGATGCCGTTCGGCGCCTTGAAGGAGAACTCGTCGATGCCCGCGCTTGCGAGCATCGGGATCACGTCGAGGACGGCGCGGGCCGGCGGATCGCCCTGGTCGGCAATGGACACCAGATGCAGGATGGCGTCGGCCCCGGGGAACACCAGGCCTTCCAGATAGGCGCGCTTGAGGGACATCTCGCCCTGGTCGCCGCCCTTCATGGCGACCCGTTCGACGGCGAACTCCTCAAGCCCGTCCGGCGTGAGGCCGCGCAGCGCGATGCGCTCCACGCCGACCGATGCCTCTCCCTTGGCGTCGATGCTGATGTCGTCGATCGACATGCGATCGATGCCGATCGAGCCGAGCACGGCAAAGCCGAAGGCGGCCGCATCCTGCTCGCTCGGCTGATCGCCGCGCACGATGCGGTCGAAAAAGGCGAACGGCGATACCGCCGGCTGGCGCATCTTGACGCCGTAAAACGCCTGGCGGGAGATGCGGAAGCTCACATCGTCGCCAACGGTGACGACGGTGTCGGCGATCGTGGTTTCCTCTGCGATCGTCTTCAGGTCAGGATCGGTCTCGCCGAACAGGTAGTTCTCCGGGTCGAGCATCCCGATCAGCGCGCCGATGTCCTGGCCGCGATAGATGACGGGCCCCGTCTCGATGCGCATCTTCTGCGGCGGCTCGGTGTCGAAACCGGGCGTGTCGTGGGGTTGCGCACTGGCGGGCCGGGGCATGGTGGTCACCGACGCCATGCCGCCGATGCGGGCAAAGGCGATCCGGCCGTCCTTCATGCCGGAACTCTCGATGTCCTCGTAGGTCGTCACCTGCGGAGACATGTTCGGCTGCTGCTGCTCGATCGTCAGCTTGGTGACGACCGAGCGGCCGTATTCGAACCGGCTGAACCAGCGCAAGTAAGGGAAATAGCTGGAAACGGGCCGGTTGCTGTCGACCTGCACGCTTGGCATGTAGGGCCAGAAGATGTCGGTGGTGTCGGCACCGGTCACAGTGCTGGTCGCGCGTGCCAGCTTGTCGCCGACGCCGAAACGGAAGCTCATCCGGGTGTTGTCGGCATAGCGGAAGCCGTCCATCCGGAACCCGTCATCGACCTCGCGCAGGTTCCGGATTTCGACCGACGGTGCTTCGACGCGGATATCGAATGCCGCGTCTCCCTGGCCGAACGGCAGCGAGACGGGCAACGCGATGACGATATCGGGGATTGTCAGGATGCCGGTGCCCGGATCGTAGTCGATCGGCCCGTGGTCGGCGGTGGTGGCGCCGGCGATGCGGGCCTCGGAGAAAAAGTCCTCGACGATGCCGATCGGATCGGCCGCAGCGGCGATCGGCCAGGCGACCGCGGCGGCCGAAACGAGGCCCATAGACAGGCGGCGGATGGTGCGGGTCATCAAACCAATACTCCCCGTGAAATGCGAAAGGAGGCGCCGGCTGAAAAATGGGTGCCGCATCCTCCGGTCGTGGCGGCGGGCGGAGGCGCAGCAAGCGTGCCGGCGCCTCCGTCTCTGGTCGTTTTGGCTTTACGGGTTGCTGACCTCGACGGCGAGCACCGACGGCAGCGCCTGCGGCGCCATCATCAGCCCGAAGATCTGCGCAAAGGTGACCGGCTGCGGCGGCTTTGCCTCGATCAGGATCGAGCCCTTTTGGCGCAGGAACGTGCCGGCCGCCTTGGCGACCTGTTCCTCGAATTCCTTGTTCTGCAGGAAGCGCAGCATCATCGGCAGGCCGGCGGCCAGTTGCTCGGCGACCTCATCTGCGCTGGCGCCGCCCATTTCCTTGCCCTGGGCCTTCAGCGCCCGCTCTGTGACGCTGTCGTCGTCGAAGCGGATGGCAAGGTTCTGCACGGACACCCCCTGCAGGGCGCCCATCTGCTGCTGGGCGTTGCCGCCGGACTGGAGCTGGGCGACGACCTCGGGCGTCAGGCCACCGACGCCGCCGGTGATCGTCAGCGTGCCGACATCCTCGCCGGAAAGCTTGACTTCCTTGATCGTCACGTCGCCGGAGGCCGGGTCATAGGCGAAATCGACGACGAGCGACAGGCTGACGGTGTCGTAGTCGAAGCGCTCCAGGGCCTTTTTGCCCTCCTCGCTGAGGGCATCCTTGGCAAACACCACGTCCGAGATCTTGAGGCTGCCCGACGTCGGAATGTCGTTCACCATCTCGCCGACCACGACCTCGATCGCTCCGATCGGGACGGTGATGCCGTCCTCGGTCATGAACTTGGCGTCCGCCAGCAGCATGCGATCGAAGTGCGGCTTCGGTTCGTCGCTGCCGGCGGCCTTGATCGCCGCAGCGCTCGGTATGACCGCACCTTCGGTGATGCCGTTGCCGATGGTCAGCGTGGGGCCGTCGTCTTCGCTGAAGGTGACGCCGTCCATGGCGATCGACTCGGCCTTGATCTCGCCGTCTTCGACGGTCGCGTCCTTGATGACCAGGGTGCCGATGGTCGCCTCTTTCTTGCCGCCGGCCTTGGTGCGGGTGACCTTCAGGTCGCTGATCTCGGTCTGGCTCTCGTCACCGCTGACGCTGCCGGCCATCACGCTCGATTCGCCGCTTGCCTCCAGCGACGCGAACAGTGCATCGGCGACGGGATTTCCCGTGGCTTCGAAGCCGTGGCTCGCCGGGGCGCCGACCACCAGGGCGACGAAGGCGAGGGCCGCTACGCCCGGTGATTTGAAAAACGTCATATGTTTTCTCCGATAAAGGCAGCCCCCGTGCCCCTTGTCCGGCTCCGCGCGATCTGGAAGACGGTGCGTCGTCGGCCGGCGGCGGACAGTGTGCGTGACCCGGCCGGGGACGGCAACCCGTTCCGCTCAACTTCGTAAGTATTTTTGTTTAGCTTTGGTCACGGCTTTGCGAGGACCGGAAAAGACATGGCGAATCCGTGTTTTTTGCATGGTTCACGTGTTGAATGTGACGGCCAATCAGCTTATATCCGCGGCTCTCCGGAAAACATCCCGGGTACATCTGCTGGCAGGTCAGGAGGACGCGATGTCAAACGCCGCCCTCTTCCCGCTGGGGATGGACTTGGACGCTCCAAGCATCGCCCAAAAGGAAGATCACGAAACCCACCCCGAAGGCGCTGCGCCCGAGGAGCAACTCAATCTGGACCGCCCCGATCTGGCGCGCAAAGATCATTTCATCGAGAAGAACGGCGTCCGCTGCGCGGGCTCGCACCTGATCATCGACGTTCACGGGGCCGAGCACCTCGACGATTGCGGCCATATCGAAAAGACCCTGGTCGACTGTGTCGAGGCGGCCGGCGCGACGCTCTTGCACATCCATCTGCACCGCTTCGAGCCGAACGGGGTTTCGGGCGTCGCCGTGCTTGCCGAAAGCCACATCTCGGTCCATTCCTGGCCGGAGAACGGCTATGCGGCGTTCGACGTCTTCATGTGCGGGGACGCCATGCCGGAGCGCTGCGTGGAGGTCATCCGCGCCGCCTTCAAGCCGGACCGCATCGTCGTCAGCGAGATCCTGAGGGGGCGGGGAGCTTGAGCGGGCCTCGCTGGTTTTCCGAGACGCTGCACAACGGCCTCCGGTTCTCGCTCGAAGCCTCCGACGTCCTCTACGAGGAAAAGACGGAGCACCAGCATCTGGCGCTGATCGAGAACCCCGCCTATGGCCGCGTCCTGATGCTCGACGGGGTGGTGCAGGTCACCACCCGCGACGAGTTCGTCTACCACGAGATGATGGCCCATGTGCCGATCCTCGCCCATGGCGCGGCGAAAGAGGTGCTGATCGTCGGCGGCGGCGATTGCGGCATGGCGGAGGAGGCGCTGAAGCACAAGGGCGTCGAGCGGCTCACCCAGGTCGAGATCGACGCCTCGGTGGTCGAATTCTCGCGTGAGCACTTCGCCAGCTTCAATGCGCCCGTCTTCGACGATCCGCGCTTCGACCTGGTGATCGCCGACGGCATGAAGTTCGTCGCCGAGACCGACCGGCGCTTCGATGCCATCCTGATCGATTCCACCGATCCAATCGGGCCCGGCGAGGTGCTTTTCAGCCCGGAATTCTACGCCGGCTGCAAGCGCTGCCTGAAGCCGGGCGGCGTGCTCGTTACCCAGAACGGCGTACCGTTCCTGCAAGGCGGCGAACTCGTCTCCAGCATCGGGCATTTCGCAAAACTCTTTGCCGATGCGAGCGCCTATGTGGTGGCGGTGCCGACCTATATCGGCGGCCACATGTCGCTCGGCTGGGCGAGCGACGACGGGGCCCTTCGCACCGTGCCGCTGGAAACGCTCCAGGAGCGCTTTGAGGCTGCCGCGATCGAGACGCGCTACTATACGCCGGAGGTGCACCGGGCGGCCTTCGCCCTGCCGCGCTATATCGGCGATCTCGTCGAAAAGGGCAGGGGCGGCAAGGTCTGACGACCCTTTGCCAGCGATGATTGCGGGAGTGCCGGACAAACGCCCGGCGCTCCCGTTCGTTTTTGTGCGGCGTTGCGGCAATGTCACTGCGCCGCAGCGAAAGGCGGCTAAAATTACCGCCACGATCCTGTATAAGCGGGCCGGGCAAGTCCTGCTGCAATCCATTCGAAAAGGGGAAAACGGTCTATGGCTAAGAACGCATTTTACGCGCAGTCGGGCGGCGTCACCTCGGTCATCAACGCCTCGGCCTGCGGCGTCATCGAGACCGCGCGCGCCAATGCCGGCAAGATCGGCACCGTCTATGCCGGCCGCAACGGCATCATCGGCGCGCTGACGGAGGACCTGATCGACACCTCCAAGGAATCGGACGCCGACATCGCGGCCCTGCGCCACACGCCGTCCGGCGCCTTCGGCTCCTGCCGCTACAAGATGAAGAGCCTTGAGGACAACCGGCGCGAATACGAGCGCCTGATCGAGGTCTTCAAGGCCCACGACATCGGCTATTTCTTCTACAATGGCGGCGGCGATTCCGCCGACACCTGCCACAAGGTCTCGCAGATATCCGAATCCCTCAGCTTCCCGATCCAGGCCATCCACGTCCCCAAGACCGTCGACAATGACCTGCCGATCACCGACAACTGCCCGGGCTTCGGCTCGGTCGCCAAATACATCGCCGTCTCGACCCGCGAGGCCTCGTTCGACGTCAACTCCATGGCGCTGACCTCCACCAAGGTGTTCGTGCTTGAGGTGATGGGGCGCCACGCCGGCTGGATCGCGGCCGCCGGCGGCCTTGCCGCCGACGCCGACAACGACATCCCTGTCATCATCATCTTCCCCGAAGTGCCGTTCGAGCAGGAAAAGTTCCTCGCCGCCGTCAAGGCCAAGGTGGACTCGCACGGCTACTGCACCGTCGTCGTTTCCGAAGGCGCCCATTGGCAGGACGGCACCTTCCTCGCCGACCAGGGCACCCGCGATGCTTTCGGCCATGCCCAGCTTGGCGGCGCCGCTCCGGTCGTCGCCAACATGGTCAAGGACGCCCACGGCTACAAGTTCCACTGGGCCGTCGCCGACTACCTCCAGCGCGCCGCCCGGCACCTCGCTTCCAAGACCGACGTCGACCAGGCCTATGCGCTTGGCAAGGCGGGAGTGGAAATGGCGTTGGCCGGTGAGAACGCCATCATGCCGACGGTCGTGCGCACCTCTGACGATCCCTACACCTGGGAGATCGGCAAGGCGCCGCTCGCCGACGTTGCCAACGTTGAAAAGATGATGCCGAAGGAGTTCATCTCCGAGGACGGCTTCGGCATCACCGAGGCCTGCCGGAAGTACCTTCTGCCGCTGATCGGCGGCGAGGACTATCCGCCCTACAAGGACGGCATGCCGGTCTTCGTCACGCTGAAGAACGTGGCGGTCGATAAGAAGCTGCCGGAATTCAAGATGTAGCAGCGGCTGCGGCCAGCGACGGCTGGCCCGCGATCGACGGATTATCGGGGCGGCGTTGCCTGGCAGCGCCGCCCCGATGGCGTTTTTGGAAACCCGTTCCGCGGGCGGTATTCGGTTAACCCTGTTCAGCAGTCATTTACCCAAAAACGGCAGACTGTCGGCGTCGAAACCCGTGCACGCGGACAGTGTTCCCTTGTTAGGCCGCAGCCTTCCCTTCCTCCGTGCTTTCCTGACGGCGCTGCTGCTGGCGATCGGGCCGTTCCTGCTCGCCCGCTTCATCCTGCAGAGCCACGCGGAGCGCCGCGGCATGGAAGAGCTGCACGGCGCGGCCCTGCGCTACGTGCACCGGGCCGACCGGGTCATCTCCGAGGCGACGCACGCGCTCCACGTCCTGCACGACAAGAAGCAGACGGACTGCTCGCCGTCCTCCCGCGAAGGCTTCATCGAGGCCGCCCGCGGCTCCGGCTTCATCGATTCGGTCGGCATGGTCGATGAGAAGGGCCTTGCCATGTGCCTGGAGCCGGCCGGTCGCTCGGCCGCCGCGACGCTGCTGCCGCCCTACCGCAAGTCGGCCTCGTCGATCGCCATGGGCATCGTCGGCGACGCCAAGGGCGAGAACGCGGCCGTCATCGGCTGGGCCCTGAAGGACGGGCGCCGGCTGGTCGCCCGCCTCGCGCCCCAGGTCCTCGACATCGATCCCGGCCCGGAAAACCTGCGCGACCGGATGCACGCGGTCGTTCGCCTGAAGGACGGCACGATCTGGCTGGAGGAGGGCAAGTCGCTGCGCGACGAGGGCGGCGACTGGCTGGAAGCGACCCGGACCTCGCGCCATTTCCCCGTCAGCGTCAGCCTTTCCGCGCCCTGGAGCGCGGCCTGGGCGCCGATCCAGCCGCTCAACGTGCTGGTCACCGCCTGTTCCATCGCCTTCGGCCTCATCATCATGATCGTGTCGCTGCGCATGGCCATGGTCGCCGCCCGCAACGACAGCAGCGAGTTCCTGGAGGCGATCGTCAAGCAGGAGTTCGTGCCCTACTACCAGCCGGTCGTCGACATCGAGACCGGGCACCTGCGCGGCTGCGAGGTGCTGGCGCGCTGGGCCAAGCCCGACGGCACCATCGGCTATCCCGGCTCGTTCATGCCGTTTGCCGAAAACAGCGGCCACATCGTGGAAATCACCCGCCAGCTCATGCGCAAGACCCGCGACGAGCTGGGGCCCCTTTACGCAGACCGCCCGGAACTGAAGGTCTCCATCAACCTCTCCGCCATCCACTTCAAGGACCGGAGCACCATCGAGGACATCGAGGAGATCTTCGGCGAAGGGCCGATCAGCTACCGCCAGCTCGTTTTCGAGGTCACCGAGCGCCAGCCGCTCGCCGACATGGACAAGGCGCGCAAGATCATCGCCGAACTCCATGCCCTCGGCGTGCGCATCGCTCTCGACGACGTCGGCACCGGCCACAGCGGGCTCGCCTACCTGCAGATGCTCGGCGTCGACATCGTCAAGATCGACAAGATGTTCATCGACACGCTGCTGACCGACGAGAACGCCGACGCCATCGTCGACAAGCTCGTCCAGCTTGCGGCCAATCTGCACATGGGGATCATCGCCGAGGGCGTCGAGCACGCCGAGCAGGTCGACCGCCTGCGCGAACTCGGCGTCACGGCCGCGCAGGGTTTTCTGTTCGCCCCGGCGCTCCCGGGCAAGGTCTATATCGATCTCGCCAGGGCGATGGCGCCGCCGCCGAAAGCCGAAGCGCGGGCCGACGAGGGCGAGGTGCCGAGCATTGCGGCAAGCGCCTGACGGCGCCGGATACGGCATCGGCACGGCCGGTCCGACACCGTAAAAGACACCGTTCCGGCACCGGTTTTCGCGCACACGGTAAACGCCCCGGGAACGCAAAGGCGAAGCCCCGCAACGCCCCGCAATAGTCTCCGGGAGGCGAATGTGTCGTTGATGCAACACACAGCCTTTGATCGATCGACTATACCCGGCGGGGCGAGAATATGCCGCCGTTCGGCCACAAAGTGGGACGAGGAAGTCTCCCATGCGCGATGCCCTCAAAGGGGATCGTCTGATCGGTCCGAGCGGCGGACAAAAGGAGGCACGGCGCCTGCGCTTTTCAAGGAATTCGACGCAGTAAGCCGCGCTCCAGGACCCGACAACCGAAACCGCACGACCGATAGGGAATTGAGAGATGGACGCCAAGGTTTTTGACAAGTCGCGACTGCCGAGCCGCCATGTGACCGAAGGGCCGCAGCGGGCGCCGCATCGCTCCTATTACTACGCCATGGGCCTTGGTCCGGACCAGATCAACCAGCCCTTCGTCGGCGTCGCCTCGTGCTGGAACGAGGCCGCGCCCTGCAACATTTCGCTGATGCGCCAGGCCCAGGCCGTCAAGCAGGGCGTCGCTGCGGCCCACGGCACGCCGCGCGAGTTCTGCACCATCACCGTCACCGACGGCATCGCAATGGGCCACCAGGGCATGAAGGCCTCGCTGACGAGCCGCGAGGTCATCGCCGACTCCGTCGAGCTGACCATGCGCGGCCACTGCTACGACGCCCTCGTCGGCATGGCCGGCTGCGACAAGTCCCTGCCGGGCATGATGATGGCCATGTGCCGTCTCAACGTGCCCTCGATCTTCATCTATGGCGGCACCATCCTGCCGGGCACCTACCGCGGCAAGGACGTCACCGTGGTCGACGTCTTCGAGGCCGTCGGCCTGCACTCGGTCGGCCGCATGAGCGACAGCGACCTTGAGGAGCTGGAGCAGGTCGCCTGTCCGTCCGCCGGCTCCTGCGGCGGCCAGTTCACCGCCAACACCATGGCCACCGTCTCCGAGGCAA
Organism: Rhodobium gokarnense; assembly: GCF_025961475.1. Taxonomy (NCBI): domain Bacteria; kingdom Pseudomonadati; phylum Pseudomonadota; class Alphaproteobacteria; order Hyphomicrobiales; family Rhodobiaceae; genus Rhodobium; species Rhodobium gokarnense. The sequence goes on from NZ_JAOQNS010000011.1 coordinate 80,034, forward strand.
TCGGCCTGGCGCTGCCCTATTCGGCCGGCGCGCCGGCGCCTTACGAGATCCGCGACCGCTTCTGCATGGCTGCCGGCGAACAGGTGATGCAACTCATCGCCCACAACATCCGCCCGCGCGACATCGTCACCCGCGAGGCGCTGGAGAATGCCGCGACCGTCGTCGCCGCCTCCGGCGGCTCGACCAATGCGGCCCTGCACCTGCCGGCGATCGCCCATGAATGCGGCATCGAGTTCGACCTCTTCGACGTCGCGGAAATCTTCAAGAAGACCCCGTACATTGCCGACCTGAAGCCGGGCGGCAAATACGTCGCCAAGGACATGTTCGAGGCCGGCGGCATCCCGATGCTGATGAAGACGCTGCTCGACAACGGCTTCCTGCACGGCGACTGCCTCACCGTCACCGGCCGCTCGATCGCTGAGAACCTGGAGAAGGTTCGCTGGAACGAGCACCAGGACGTGATCTACCAGGCCAGTACCCCGATCAAGCCGACGGGCGGCGTCGTCGGCCTCAAGGGCAACCTCGCCACCGACGGCGCGATCGTGAAGGTCGCGGGCATGCAGAACCTGAAGTTCTCCGGCCCGGCGCGCTGCTTCGATTCCGAGGAAGAGTGCTTCGAGGCCGTGTCCAACCGCCGGTACGAGGAGGGCGACGTCCTCGTCATCCGCTATGAGGGGCCGCGCGGCGGTCCCGGCATGCGCGAGATGCTGTCGACCACGGCCGCGCTCTACGGCCAGGGCATGGGCGACAAGGTCGCGCTGATCACCGACGGCCGGTTCTCCGGCGCCACCCGCGGCTTCTGCATCGGCCATGTCGGCCCGGAAGCGGCGGTCGGCGGCCCGATCGGCCTCCTGAAGGACGGCGACATCATCGAAATCGACGCCATCGAGGGCCGGCTCGATGTCAAGCTCGACGACGCGGAACTCCAGAAGCGGCGCGCCGAATGGCAGCCGCGCGAGACCCTGTACACCACCGGCACGTTGTGGAAATACGCCCAGACCGTGGGCCCCGCCTACAAGGGCGCGGTCACCCATCCGGGCGGAGCTGCGGAAAAAATTTGCTATGCGGACCAGTAGTGCGTCACGGTTCCCGGCGGCAGTCGCCGCCGGAGCCGTTGCGGCAAGTCTCCTGACGGCGGCCGTTCCGGCCCTTGCCTTCGACGGGACGACGGCGGTAGCGCCGTCCGACCGCTCGCCGGTCGAGGCGTTCCGGACCGGCGCGCGCGCCTACTACGCCGGCGACAAGGACGCCGCCGTGGATGCGCTCAGCTTCGCTGCCGACAAGGGACATCCGCTGGCGCAATGGAAGCTCGGACGGATGTATGCCTCAGGCGACGGCGTCGCCGAGGACGACATGAAGGCGTTCGAGTATTTCCGCAGTATTGCCAACGCCCACGCCGACGAGGCGCCGTCGTCTCCGGACGCGCCGTTCGTCGCCAATGCCTTCGTGGAGCTCGGCTCCTACTATCTGAGCGGCATCAAGGACACCGCGATCGAGCCGAATGCCCGCCGCGCCCGCGAGATATTCTCCTATGCGGCGTCCTATTTCGGCGACGCCAACGCCCAGTTCCAGCTCGCCCGCATGTATCTGGACGGCAGCGGCGGCAAGCGCGACGGCCGCCAGGCGGCCCGCTGGCTGCAGCTCGCGGCAAAGAAGGGCCACTACCAGGCACAGGCGCTGCTCGGCAAACTGCTGGTCGACGGCGAAGTCGTGCCGCAACGCCCGACGGCGGGCCTGACCTGGCTGACGATCGCCCGCCACCAGGCGGTGCTGCCGAAGGACCAGTGGATCCTCGACAGCCAGGAAGCCGCCTTCGCCGCGGCGACCGAGACCCAGCGCCGCAAGGCCTCGAACCGCGCCGAAAGCTGGATCGCGACCTACGCCTCGGCGCAGTAGGGCAGGGCGCCCGATGCGCTCCGTGGCGGGCCGGACCGGCTGCCGCAAGCGCCGCCCCAGCCGGTAACTTATGGCGCGAGATCGCGCCGTCGTAACAGCTTCAGATTGATGCGTTAAGACCCGTTAGCCGTTGTCCTGTCCTGCCGGATCGGCCCGCCTGTTTGCCGGCGCATCGCGCGTCGCTGCGGCGGGTTTCCTTCCTCCCCGTCCGCCGGGTCGGGCCAACGGCGCCCAGTTCAACACGTAATGTCCCGCGCGCGCCCGGCCGGGCGTTACCGCGAGCGGGCAGCCCTTTTCAAGGAAATGCCAGGACGTGTTGTTGAGAACCATCTCGCAGCGCGCCATCCGTTCGCCTTGCGGCGTCTTCAGGCACACGGTGCTGCCGAGTTGATAGGACTGGCCCTGGTAGCGGCAGGAGCAGGGCACCTTCGGGCCGGCGGCAAGCACCGGGGCCCCGGCCAGTGTGAGGGCAGGGGCCGCAAGGAAGGCTGCCGTCGTGAGTGCGCGAACTATCCCATTGCGGCCAATGTAGCACGCAACGGGCGTTTCTGCGAATGGCTGGCGTGTGGCGCGGCTTCAGTTGAGTTCGATGCGCACCGGCACATGGTCGGACGGCTTTTCCCAGCCGCGCACATGCTTTTCGATGGTGACGCCGGCAAGCCGGTCGGCCGCCTGGGGCGACAGCATCAGATGGTCGATGCGGATGCCGTTGTTTTTCTGCCAGGCGCCGGCCTGGTAGTCCCAAAAGGTGTAGAGCCCGTCGGCATCGCTTGAGGCCCTCAGCGCATCGGTCATGCCGAGATTGGCGAGCCGCCGGAACGCCCCCCGCGATTCGGGCCGAAAGAGCGCATCGCCGACCCAGTCGTCGGGATGCTTTGCGTCGCCCGGCATCGGGATGACGTTGTAGTCGCCGGCAAGGATGAGCGGCTCCTCCAGCGCCAGCCGGTCGCGGGCGAACGCCTCCAGCCGCTCCAACCAGGACAGCTTGTAGGGGAACTTGTCCGAATCGACCGGATTGCCGTTCGGAAGGTACAGGCAGCAGACGCGGAGCGCGCCGCCCTCGACCGAGACGACCGCTTCCAGGAAGCGCGCCTGCTCGTCCTCGTCGTTGCCGGGCAGGCGGGGCGTTGCCTCGTCGATCGGCAGCCGCGACAGGATCGCGACGCCGTTGAAGCCTTTCTGGCCGTGGGTGACGACGTTGTAGCCGATCTCCTCGAAACGCTCCTTCGGGAAGCCCTCGTCGACCGACTTGATCTCCTGCAGGCAGGCAATGTCGGGCTTCGATTCCTCAAGCCATGTCAGGACGTTGTCGATGCGTGCCTTGATCCCGTTGACGTTCCAGGTCGCCACCGAGACCGTCATATGGAAAAGCTCGTGCCGCAGCCGCAGGAGGCCGTCGCCTGCGGGTTCTTGATCTGGAACGACTGGCCCATCAGATCGTCGACGAAGTCGATCTCCGAGCCTTCCAGAAACTGCAGGGAGACCGGATCGATGACGACGGTGGCATCCTGCTTTTCGATGACGATGTCATCGCTGGCGCGCTCGCGCACCAGGTCGTATTTGTATTGGAAGCCGGAGCAGCCGCCGCCCTCGACGCTGACCCGCAGCATCGTGCCTGCGTCTTCCGCGGCAAGGATCTTGGCGATGCGCGTTGCTGCGCGATCGGTTACGACAACGTCTGTTGTGGCGGTCATGCCAGTCTCGCTCATGGGTGTCTCGCTCGTGGCTGGGCGACGGGCGGCCGGCACATCGTTGCCGGGACGTCACCTTGTGTTCGTCGTTGCCAAATAGTTATGAACGACGGCGATTGAGTCAATTGCGCGGTCGCCGCCTGCGGCCATCATCAGAATCGGGGGACAGGGAAGGTGCCGCGTTATTCACCGCCGCCGCGCGCGCCGATTGCCGCCGACCCGAACGCCAGCCGCGGGCGCCTTTTCGACGAGCCGGCAAGCAGCACGCGCACGCCCTTCCAGCGCGACCGCGACCGGGTCATCCATTCCGCCGCGTTCCGGCGCCTGAAGCACAAGACCCAAGTCTTCGTATACCACGAGGACGACCATTTCCGCACAAGGCTGACCCATTCCATCGAAGTCGCCCAGATCGCCCGCTCGCTGGCAAGGACGCTCGGCCTCGACGAAGATTTGGCAGAAGCGCTGGCGCTCGCCCACGACCTCGGCCACACGCCCTTCGGCCACGAGGGCGAGGAGAGGCTCGACGAGTGCATGGCCGGCTATGGCGGCTTCGACCATAACGCCCAGTCGCTCCGCATCGTCACCCGGCTGGAACAGCGCTACGCCGATTTCGACGGCCTCAACCTGACCTGGGAGACACTGGAAGGCCTCGTCAAGCACAACGGCCCGCTGACGGACCGTACGGGAACGCCCATCGGCCGCTATGCCGGCCGCCCGTTGCCCCACGCCATCCGCTCCTACGAGCCCCTGCATGACCTGATGCTGTGGTCCTGGCCGTCGGCCGAGGCGCAGATCGCTGCCATTGCCGACGATATCGCCTACAACGCCCATGACATCGACGATGGCCTGAGGGCCGACCTCTTCACCGCCGCGGATCTCCTCGATGTGCCGCTCGTCGGCCCGACGCTTGCCGACCTCAACCGCGCCTATCCGGGGCTGGAGCGCTCGCGCCTCATCCACGAGACGGTGCGCCGGCTGATCGGCACCTTCGTGCGCGACGTCGCCGAGGAAGTGCGCATGCGGATCGCGCGATCGAAGGTCGACACGCCCGAGGCGGTGCGCCTCCTCGACCACCCGCTCGTCGCCTTTTCGGAACGCATCGCCGGGCCGGAACGGGCGATCAAGAAATTCCTGTTCGAGCGCATGTACCGCCACCCCTCGGTGATGGAGGCGCGGGCACGGGCCGGCAAGGTCGCGCGCGACCTCTTTGCCGCCTTCTTCGCCGATCCCGACCTGATGCCGGAGGAATGGCACCAGGGGCTGGAAGGGGCGGCGCCGGACAAGCTGGCCCGCCGGGTCTGTGATTACATCGCCGGAATGACCGACCGCTACGCCTGGCGCGAGCACGAGCGGCTGTTTGACGATACCCCGGAATTGCGATAGGTGCCGGCCAAATCGCCGGCCGCGCCTCGCGCCCGAACAACCCAGAAAAGCGAAACATGGATATCTTCAAAGACTTCGCATCGCGCATTAAGAAAATCATAGAACAATCTGATATCAAGGCGAAAGATGGTGGTGAGCTTGATCTCGCCAACGTCGTCGTCGAGCCGCCGCGCGACCCGTCTCATGGCGATCTGGCCTCCAACGCGGCCCTGGTGCTGGCAAAGCCGGCAGGTCAAAAGCCCCGCGACATCGCCGAGGCGCTCGCCGCCAAGCTCGGCGAGGACGCGGATGTCGCCGCCGTCGAGGTCGCCGGTCCCGGCTTCATCAACATCCGCCTCGAACCCGGCTTCTGGGCGCGCCACCTGAAGGCCGTGATCGGAGCGGGCGACGCCTACGGCAAGGGTGCCATCGAGACCGACGAGAAGGTCAATATCGAGTACGTTTCGGCCAACCCGACCGGGCCGATGCATGTCGGCCACTGCCGCGGCGCCGTCGTCGGCGACGCGCTCGCCAACCTCCTGGAATATGCCGGCTACGATGTCGGCCGCGAGTACTACATCAACGATGCCGGCGTGCAGGTCGACGTCCTCGCCCGCTCCGCCTATCTGCGCTACAAGGAGGCGATCGGCGAGGAGATCGGCGCGATCCCGGAAGGCCTCTATCCGGGCGACTACCTGAAGCCGGTCGGCCAGGCGATCGCAGAAAGCCATGGCGACAGCCTCCTTGGCATGGACGAGGCGGACTGGCTGCCGGTCGTCCGCGAGACCACCATTTCCATGATGATGGCGATGATCCGCGAGGACCTCAAAGCCCTCAACGTCCGCCACGACATCTTCTTTTCCGAACGCTCGCTGGTCGCCGGCGACCAGGACCGCGTCGCCGATGCGATCGCCTCCCTGCGGGAAAAGGGCCTGATCTATCTCGGCACCCTGCCGCCGCCCAAGGGTCAACTGCCCGACGACTGGGAAGACCGCGAGCAGACGCTGTTCCGCTCCACCGACTTCGGCGACGACATCGACCGCGCGCTCCTGAAGTCCGACGGCAGCTACACCTATTTCGCCTCCGACATCGCCTATCACTACGACAAGTTCCTGCGCGGCTTCACCACGCAGATCGACGTCCTCGGCGCCGACCATGGCGGCTACGTCAAGCGCATGCAGGCGGCCGTCACCGCCGTCACCGGCGGCAAGGCGGCGCTCGACGTCAAGCTCTGCCAGCTCGTCAAGCTGTTCCGGGCCGGCGAGCCGGTCCGTATGTCGAAGCGCTCCGGCGACTTCATCACCCTGCGCGACGTCGTCGAGGAGGTTGGCCGCGACGCCGTGCGCTTCATGATGCTCTACCGCAAGAACGACGCGCCGCTCGATTTCGACTTCCAGAAGGTCACCGAGCAGTCGCGCGACAACCCGGTGTTCTATGTCCAATACGCCCATGCCCGCTGCGCCTCGGTGTTCCGCCAGGCCGCGAACGAGCTGCCGGGCCTCGACCTGACGCCGGCCGCGCTGGAGGCCGCGCCGCTGGACCTTTTGACCGACGAGGGCGAGATCGCGCTCATTGCCAAGATCGCCGAATGGCCGCGCCTGGTGGAGGCGGCAGCCCTCGCCCACGAGCCGCACCGGGTCGCGTTTTATCTTTACGACCTGGCAAGTGCGCTCCACGCCCAGTGGAACAGAGGCAAGGATTTGCCTCAATTACGCTTTATTAACGTTGAAGACAGACAGTCATCCTTAGCCAGACTTGCCCTCGTTCACAGTGTTCAACTGGTCATTCAAGCGGGTCTGGCTATTCTGGGCGCCAGCGCGCCGGATGAAATGCGTTAAGACACGGTGGTCTGATCGGCGAGGGATCATGCGTGTCGTATTCAGCGTAGGAACTCTGCCGAAATGTCCAAAGAAGCCAAGAAACTCGGGCCAGGCTACGAGCGCCATGAGCGGGACGACCGGCCCTATGAGGAAGATCCGCTGGTCGAGCTGGCGCGGATCGTCAGTGGCGGCCCGCTCTATCCGCGGCGCAACAACCCCGCGCCGCAACAGGCGGCATCCGACAACGAGGCCCCTGAGGACGACGCGCCGGAGGCGAGCGATTCCGTAGCGCCCTCCGACGGGCCGCAGCCCACGGCGCGCGAGCCGGAAGACGACGTCTTTGCCGGCGATCCGACGGCCGATCTGGAGCGCGAGCTTCTGGCCGAGTTCGAGGCGAGCTTCTCGCCGCCCGAGCCGGAACCCTATTCGCCCGAAGAGCGCGCGCCGGCTCCGGAAGTCGAGGAAGCTGCGCAAGAGTGGAGCGCGCCGGCGGAAGCCGATGAACCCGCGCCCGCCGAGGATTTTTCGGCCGACGATCCGGCAACGCCCGACGTAGCTGATGACCGCGCCGAGCCGTCATTGGAGGCCGACGAGGCCGAGGACCAGATCGCCGGCTATCCCCTCGATGCCGCGGTTCCCGAACCCGTGGCGCCGGACGACGATATTGCCGAAGAGACTGTGCCGGAAATCGAGCTACCGGGCGAGGACGAGACCCCGACGGCCGAAACCGATGCGCCTGAGGTTTTCGCTGAACCGGACACCGCCGACGCCGAAGCGTCCGGGTCCGAAGGTTTCGAGGTCGGGCCGGCCGAGCCGGATACGGGCGAATCTGAGACGGTCGAGGCCGAGGCCAAAGAGCCGGAGCGCCCGGAGCCGCTCGATCTCGCCAGCCAGCTCAGCGCCATTCTCGGCACCCGCGTGACGCCGACGACGGCTCGTCCGGGCGCGAATCGGGACGAGCCCTCCGAGCCCGCGATCGAGGGCGGGTCGGCCTCGCTGCTGGCGCGCATGCGCCGCGGCTTTGAGGAGACGACGCCGCACCGTGAGCCGTCCGTGCAGGACGAGCCGGTCGCCCGTGACGAGCCGGTCGCCGAAGACGAGGCTCCGGCCGTCACCGCCGCGGAAGACCCCGAAACCGATATCGCGCCGCCGGTCGAGACCGCGTCCCGCGACGAGGAGCCGGCCGAGACGGCGGCCCCTGAAATCGATCTCGACGACCTGGAAGGCGCGCTCGCCGCCGCCGTCGGCGAGGCGATCGCCAACGACCCGGAAATCTCCCAGCCGCGCTTCGAGCCGTCCTTCGCGGACGAGCCGCCGGCCGATCTCGACCTGACGCCGTTGCCGGAAACGCCGGACCCGACCGTCGACGAGACCGAAGCCGATGACGCGCCCGAAGTGATCACCGAGGCGCCGTCGGCGGAAGACGACATCGCCTGGAAGGGCCCCGACGTCAGGTCCGACAGCCGGTACGACGAGGACGACGACGCGGATTATGCCGAGGAGGACCGGATCGAGCCCGGCCTCGGCGTGGACGTCGCTGCCGACGACAGCAGCATCGAGGCGGTAGAAGCGGCGCTGTTCCCGGAAGTGACGTCCGGCGAGCCCTACCGCATCGACGAGCGTTACGCGCCCGAGCCGGACGTGCCCGAAGCGCCGGAAGAGCCGGACGTGGCCGAAACGGCCGCGGAGCCGGAGGAAGGCGACGCCTATCCCGAGGTTTACGCCGCGGCTCCCGCCGACGCTGCGAGTTATGAAGAATCCTACGACGCCGACGGTTATCCGGTTGCCGCAGAGGCTCGCGACGGCGAAGAGGGCCCGGCGGCCTATGCAGAGGACGGGGCCGAAGGCGAAGCGGACTATCCCGTCGAGGGCTATGCCGACGTCGAAGGCTACGAGGACGGCGCGGACGACGACCGCGAGTTCGTGCCGCGTGAATACCGCTCCGACGCCTACGACCCGGCTTTCGACGATGCCGCGCTGGAGCCGCCGCGGGTCGCCGTCGATCTCGACGAGGCCTATGGCGCGCCCGTCGCCGCCGGCTACGAGACCGACCGCTACGCAGAGGACTATCCGGCCGAGGCCTACCATGGCGAGGCCGGCTATGCGCCGGACGGCGACTATTCCGATAGCGACGACATCGCGCTGGCGGCCGAGGAGGCCGCGCCGCAATATTCCGGCGACGACCAGCTGCCGCCGCATACCGAAGAGGAGCTCGAAGCGAGCCCCGCGGACGGAGATCGCGGCCGCGGCATGATGGTCGCTGCCGTCATCGGCGGCATCGTCGTGCTCGGCCTTGCCGGCTTCCTCGGCTACCGGTTCCTGGCCGGCGACGAGGCGAGCGGCCCGCCGCCGATGATCTATGCCGACACCGGCGAGGTGAAGGTGAAGCCCGAAGAGCCGCAGGGCACGGGCGAGCCGGAACGCTCCAAGCTGATCTACGACCGCGTCGGCGGCACCGGCGAGCCCGGCGAGGAGCGCCTGATCGTGCGCACCGAGGAGCCGGTCGACCCGCTGGCGACCGAGGGCGAGACCGGCGTGCCGGAGGCCGAGGCCCGCGGTGCCGTGCCGCGGCGCGTGCGGACCGTCGTTGTCCGCCCGGACGGCACCATCGTCGACCAGTCGGACGAAGAGGCCCCCGCGGCCGCTGCGCCGGTCGACACCGTGCGCATCCGCCCGACCACCGACGATATCGGCGCGACCGCCGATGAGGCTGCGGAAGGCACCGACACGGCCGAGGCCGATGACACCGATCTCCTTGCCGGCAACGCCGATGCGCCAGAGGTCTCCGGCGAGGCCGACGTGCCGCGGCCGAAGCCCGGCACCGAACTTGCCGCGCTCGACACGGGCGAGACGTCCCTCGAGGATACCGAGCCCGTCGAAACGTCGGACGATGTCGTTTCGGCCGCGGACGAGGAGGCGGCCGGCGAGCCGGACACCGCCGAGGATGCGGCAACGGCCGACGAGGCCAGCGACGCGGCTGGAACCGAGGTCGCAAGCCGCGAGCCGGCGCCGCGCCAGATCCAGACCGAAGCCCCGGCGAGCCGGCCGGCAACGCCCGCCGTGCCGCGCAACGCCAGGCGGCCCGAAGCCCGTCCCGCGACACCGGATTCGCCCGTCTCGCCGACCGCCCGCCGGGTCACCACCCAGCCGGTGCGCACGCAAGGCCGGGACGTTCCGCCGACGAATCGCGGCGCCAGCGGTCCGCTCGACCTGACCGCGGCGGCCCGCGCCCCGGCGGTCACCCCGCCGCCGTCGGCACCGCCTGCCAACGCCGCCGAGGCGGCCGCGGCAACGCCCGCTACGGCGGCGACCCCGGCCGGCACCTACAGCGTCCAGGTATCCTCGCAGCGCAGCGAGGCCCAGGCCCAGGAAGCCTACAAGTCGCTGCAGAGCCGTTACCCGCAGCTTTTCAACAACCAGAACGCCATGATCCTGCGCGCCGATCTCGGCGACAAGGGCACCTATTACCGGGTGCGGGTCGGGCCGATGGACCGGGGCGAGGCAAACAGCTTCTGCACCAACCTGAAGAGCGCCGGCGGCGACTGTTTCATCCGTCGCAACTGACGGACGCCGCCGCTTGAAAGCGTCTTGACCCGGCCGACTCTCACGGATAAGGCCGGGTCATGAGCGTTTCTGAGAAGGCCTTCATCTGCGGCGTTTCCGGCCTCGTCCTGAGCGATGCCGAACGCCGTTTCCTGGAAGACGAGCGGCCCTTCGGCCTCATCCTCTTTGCCCGGAACCTGTCCGATCCCGAACAGATCCTCGGCCTCGTCGCCGCGTTTTGCGACGCCGTCGGCAGCGCCGATGCGCCCGTCTTCATCGACCAGGAGGGCGGCCGGGTGCAGCGCCTGAAGCCGCCGCTGGCGCCGATCTATCCGCCGGGCCGGCGCTACGGCGAGATCTTTGAGGCAGACCCGGAAAAGGGCAGGCGGGCCGCATTCCTCGGCGCCAGGCTGATCGCCGGCGACCTCGCCGACCTCGGCATCACCGCCGATTGCCTGCCGGTGCTCGACGTGCCGGTCGCCGGCGCCCACGACGTCATCGGCGACCGCGCCTACGGCACCAACCCGGAAACGGTCGCCGCGCTCGGCCGGGCGGCGGCCGAGGGGCTGATGTCGGAGGGCCTCCTGCCGGTGATCAAGCACATCCCGGGTCACGGCCGCGGCACCGCCGACAGCCACCTGTCGCTGCCGACGGTCGAGGCCTCCCGGGAGGACCTCGCGGCCCACGACTTCCCTCCCTTCAGGGCCCTTGCCGACCTGCCGGCCGCCATGACCGCCCACGTCGTCTACACCGCGCTCGATCCGGACAACGCGGCCACTGTCTCAAAGCGCATCATTGCCGAAATCATCCGCGGTGAACTCGGCTTTTCCGGCCTCCTGATGAGCGACGACGTCTCCATGAAGGCGCTCGGCGGCACCATGACGGAGCGGTGCGAGGCGCTGTTTGCCGCCGGTTGCGATCTTGCCCTACACTGCAACGGCGATCTGGACGAGATGCGCGCGGTTGCCGCGGCAAGTCCGGTGCTGGACGGTGCGGCGAAGGCGCGGGCCGACCGGGCGCTGGCGCTGGTCGGCAGGCGCGTTGCCGGCGATCCGGCGGCAGAACGGGCGGAGTTCATGGAACTGATGGCGGACGGGATGGCCTGATGGGCGTCGGCGGGGACGAAGACGCGGCCTGGGGTGCCGAGCCGGAACGCTCGGTCGTCGACCCGACCCTGCTCGTCGACGTGGACGGCTTTGAGGGGCCCCTCGGCCTCCTCCTGGAACTTGCCCGCACCCAGAAGGTCGATCTCACCAAGATCTCGATACTGGCGCTGTCGGAGCAGTATCTGCGCTTCATCGAGGAGGCGCGCCGGCTGCGCCTCGAGATTGCCGCCGACTATCTGGTGATGGCGGCGTGGCTCGCCTATCTGAAATCGAAGCTGCTGCTGCCCGTCAGCGACGACGACGAGGAGCCGAGCGCGGAGGAACTGGCCGCCGCGCTGGCCTTCCGGTTGCGGCGCCTTGAGGCCATGCGCGAGGCCGCCGCCCGCCTGATGAACCGCGACCGGCTCGGCCGCGACGTCTTTGCCCGCGGCATGCCGGAGGCGCTCGAGGCGGTCCGGCGCACCGAATACGAGGCCGACCTCTACGACCTCTTGTCCGCCTACGCGATCCAGCGCCAGCGCACTTGCGTGCGCCGCGTCGCGGTGCGCCAGCGCGATGTCTGGTCTCTGGAGGAGGCGCGCCAGGTGCTCTCCCGCCTCGTCGGCATGGCCGACGACTGGACCTCGCTCCAAGAGTATCTGATCGCCTATCTGGCGCGCCCGGAAGAGCGGGCGACCGCGATCGCCAGCACCTTTTCGGCAAGCCTGGAAATGGTTCGCGAAGGCAAGGTCGAACTGCGCCAGGCGGATGCCTTCGCGCCGCTCTATGTGCGCCGCCGGGCAACGCCGCGACAGGGCGACGAGACGCCGGAAAAGGGCAAGCCATGATCGCAGGGGCGGTGGGAAGACCGGCATGAACAACGTCACCAGCCTTTCTCCGGAGGACCGGCGCCAGCACCTGCGCATGCTTGAAGCACTGCTGTTCGCCAGCACCGAGCCGCTGTCGGAGGCATTCCTGGCCGAACGGCTGCCCTCCGACGTCGATGTCGGCTCGCTGCTGCGCGAGCTGCAGTCGGCCTATGCCGGGCGCGGCGTCAATCTGGTGCGGGTGGCGGAGAAATGGGCGTTCCGGACCGCCGAGGACCTGTCCTTCCTGCTCGCCCCGGAGGCGGTCGAGCCGCGCAAGCTCTCCCGGGCCGCCCTGGAAACCCTCGCCGTCGTCGCCTACCACCAGCCGGTGACGCGCGCCGAGATCGAGGAGATCCGCGGCGTTTCCATGTCGAAGGGCGTCCTCGACGTGCTCCTTGAGACCGGCTGGATACGCATGCGCGGTCGCCGCCGTTCGCCCGGCCGGCCTGTTACCTACGGCACGACGGACGACTTCCTCGACCATTTCGGCCTGGAGGCCGTTGGCGACCTTCCGGGCCTTGAGGAGTTGAAGGGCGCCGGCCTCCTCGATATCAATGTGCCCGCCGACCTCGCCATTCCGGTGCCCTCCGACAGCGCCGAGCTGCGGGGTGACGAGGACCCCCTCGACGAGGACGAAAGGTAAGCCGCTTGGCCCTATCCGCAGAGCGAGACGGCGAGGACGCCGGTGGCGCCGGCCGCCTCGTCTTCGAAAGCATCACCCATCACTATGACGGCGTTGCCTCCGTCGAGGACGTGTCGCTGGAGGTCGAGCCGGGCGAGGTGCTGTGCCTCCTCGGCCAGTCCGGCAGCGGCAAGACGACGCTTCTGCGGATCGCCGCCGGCATCGAGCGCCAGAGCGCCGGCCGGGTCGTCGTCAACGGCGTGGAGGTCGCCGGCCCGGATGGCTTCCTGCCGCCGGAGCGCCGCGGCGTCGGGCTGATGTTCCAGGACTATGCCCTGTTCCCGCACCTGACGATCGTCCGGAACGTCATGTTCGGCCTCACCGATCTGCCGAAGGCCGAGGCCGAAAGGGTCGCCCGCGAGGCGCTCATTGCCGTCGGCCTTGCCGCCTATGCCGACGATTATCCGCACGCCCTATCCGGCGGCGAGCAGCAGCGCGTGGCGCTCGCCCGGGCAATGGCGCCGAATCCGAGCGTGCTCCTGATGGACGAGCCGTTCTCCGGCCTCGACCGGCGGCTGCGCGAGGACGTGCGCGAAAACGCCCTGACGGCAGTGGAGCGGACCGGGGCGACCTGCATCGTCGTCACCCACGACCCGGAAGAGGCGATGCGCATGGGCGACCGCATCGCGCTGCTGCGCCGCGGCCGCATCGTCCAGGTCGGAACGCCGGAGGATCTCTACCGCCGGCCGGCCGATCTTTTCGTTGGCCGTTTCTTTTCCGATCTCAACGAAATTCCGGGCCGCGTCACGGCCGGCGCCGTCGAAACGCCGATCGGCGACGCGCCGGTGCCAGGATTTTCCGAAGGCGAGGCGGTTGTCGTCGGGCTCAGGCCGCACGATATCAGGGTGACGCGGTCTTCCGACCGGCTCGCCCTCGACAGGACGCCCGGCCGCGTCCTGCGGCGGCGCTTCCTCGGCGAGGTCGACCTGCTCGACATCGCGGTGCGCGGGCTGGAACGGCCGCTTTCGGTGCGCCGGCACGGCTCCGACCTTGCCGCCGGCGAGGACGTGGTGGTCGGTTTCGAGCCCGCTGCCGCACTGGTGTTCGCGGCCGGCGAGGAAGGGTAATCCGGCAGTCCCGAACGAGGGGTTGCGGTCCGTCGAACGGCGTGTTGCGGCCTAGGACCCTTTCTGCAATAGTGCCGCCGAAAAATGACGTGCAGCGCGCGATGCGCTTGAGACGTTTGAGGAGAAGTCATTCATGTCCATAGGTATTTGGCAGATCGTCATCGTCGCGGTGATCGTCGTGCTCCTGTTCGGTCGCGGCAAGATTTCCGAGTTGATGGGCGACGTCGCGAAAGGCATCAAGAGCTTCAAGAAGGGGCTCGCCGAGGACGAGGTCGCGGAAAAGGACGACGCCAAGACGATCGAGCACGACTCCACGACGGCGTCGATGGACAAGGCCAACGATCAGAGCAAGGCGAGCTGACGCCGGCCTTCTTGAAGGCCGCGCCACCCCAGTAGGGCGGACGCCATGTTCGATATCGGCTGGACCGAGATCCTTGTTGTTGCCGTAATCGCAATCCTCGTCGTCGGACCGAAGGAATTGCCGCGGATGCTGCGCACGTTCGGCCAGGTGGTCGGCAAGATGCGCCGCATGGCCGGCGAGTTCCAGACCACCTTCAACGACGCGGTGCGCGAGGCCGAGCGCCAGGCAGACCTGGACGACGCCAAGAAAAGCCTCTCGGAAATGAACAAGTCGTTCAATCCGGTCGCCGACGTCAAGAAGGCGATGAATCCGTTGAGTGCGCTGGACGGCGTCAAGGATCCGACCAAGCCTTACAAGCCGCAGGCCGAGAGCCAGAAGTCCAAGGCGCAAGAAGAAGCGCCGGCACTCGATCCGGTCGACCGGGCGGTCTCGGAGATGAACCCGGATGACGGCATCAGTGAGCCGCGGCCGGCATCCCAGGCCGATGCGGTGCCTGCAGGCCAGGACGCACGCACGGCCGCGGACGCCGACACCGACGTTCCGACGGCCGCCGAGCCGTCCAACAAACAATCATAAATCCGGGGTAGGGGTGCGCTCAAAATGAGCGAAGAGGACGACATCGAATCGACCAAGGCGCCGCTGATCGAGCACCTGATCGAACTGCGGCAGCGCCTGATGTGGTCGGTGCTGGCGATCATGATCGCCTTCGTCGTCTGCTTCTATTTCGCCAGCGACATCTTCAACATCCTGATCATTCCCTATGAGCGGGCCGCCGGCGACCAGCGCGAGATCGAGCTGATCTTCACAGCGCCGCAGGAATATTTCTTCACCCAGTTGAAGCTCGCCCTGTTCGGCGCCCTGTTCCTGGCGTTTCCGGTGCTGGCCAGCCAGCTCTACATGTTCGTGGCGCCTGGCCTCTACAGGAACGAGAGGGGTGCGTTCCTGCCCTATCTGGTGGCGACGCCGGTCCTTTTCGCGATCGGCGCCTCGCTGGTGTTCTTCGTCGTCATGCCGCTCGCCATGCGCTTCTTCCTGGGCATGGAGCAGGCCGGCGGCATGGGCGTTGCCGAGATCAAGCACCTGCCGAAGGTCTCCGAATATCTCGGCCTCGTCATGACGCTGATCTTCGCCTTCGGTCTGGTGTTCCAGTTGCCGGTCGTTTTGACGCTGCTGGCCCGGGCCGGGCTGACCGATTCCAACGGCCTGAAGGCCAAGCGCAAATACGCCATCGTGCTCACCTTCATCGCCGCGGCGGTGCTGACGCCCCCCGATCCGATCAGCCAGATCGGGCTTGCACTCCCAACCCTGCTCCTCTACGAGTTCTCCATTCTTTCCGTGAAGATGGTGGAACGAAAACGGGCTCAGGCCGAGGCACAGGCGGACGAAGCCTCGTAGGCGGTCGGCTTGCGGCCTCTTTCCCCGGTCCGCCGCAAGACACACGACCCGAGGCCACGATGTTCGACATCAAATGGATTCGCGACAACCCGCTGGATTTCGATCGCGGGCTGGAAAAGCGCGGGCTGCCGCCGCTGTCGGCAAAGCTCATCACCATGGACGATGCCCGCCGCGCCCACATCACCAAATTGCAGGACGCCCAGGAGCGCCGCAACGCCGCCTCCAAGGAGATCGGCAAGGCCAAGGGCTCCGGCGATGAGGAGACGGCGAAGGCGTTGATCGACGAGGTCGCCAAGCTGAAGAGCTTCGTGCAGGGCGGCGAGGAGGAGGAGCGCAGGCTCACCGCGGGCCTGGAAGAGGCGCTTTCCGCGATCCCCAACCTGCCGCTCGACGACGTGCCGGTCGGGCCCGACGAGGACGCCAATGTGGAGGTCCGGCGGGTCGGCGACAAGCCGTCCTTCGATTTCGCGCCGAAGGAGCATTTCGAGCTCGGCGAGGCCCTCGGCCTGATGGACTTCGAGGCCGCCGCCAGGATGGCCGGCTCGCGCTTCGTCGTCATGCAAGGGGGTCTTGCGCGCCTGCACCGCGCGCTCGCCCAGTTCATGCTCGATCTGCAGACCCTTGAGCACGGCTACACCGAGACCATCCCGCCGCTGCTGGTGCGCGACGAGGCGGTCTACGGCACCGCCCAGCTTCCGAAATTCGCCGAGGACCTGTTCAAGACGACCGACGGCCGCTGGCTGATCCCGACGGCGGAAGTGCCGCTCACCAACCTGGCCCGCGAGCGCATCTTCGAGGATGCCGACCTGCCGATGCGGGTGACGGCGCTGACCCCGTGCTTCCGCTCCGAGGCCGGCTCGGCGGGGCGCGACGTGCGCGGGATGCTACGCCAGCACCAGTTCGACAAGGTGGAGCTCGTCTCCGTCACCCGCGCCGACGACTCGGTCGACGAACTTGAGCGCATGGTCGGCTGCGCCGAGGAGGTGCTGAAGCGCCTCGGCCTGCACTACCGCGTCGTCACGCTGTCGACCGGCGACATGGGGTTTGGTGCCAGAAAAACCTACGACATCGAGGTCTGGCTGCCTGGCCAGGATATGTTCCGGGAGATCTCGAGCTGCTCGGTCTGCGGCGATTTCCAGGCGCGGCGTATGAATGCGCGCTATCGCCCGGCCGGCGAGAAGGGCCTGAAATTCTGCCACACCCTCAACGGCTCCGGCATCGCCGTCGGCCGCGCGCTGATCGCGGTGATGGAGAACTACCAGACCGCCGACGGCGCGATCGCCGTGCCGGAGGCCCTGAAGCCCTATCTCGGCGGACTTGAGAAGATCGGCGGCCCCCAAAATACCAGCGGAAAGTGACCATGCGTATTCTCGTCACCAATGACGACGGCATCAATGCCCCCGGCCTGAAGGTGCTGCAGAAGATCGCCGGCCAGCTTTCCGATGACGTCTGGACCGTCGCGCCGGAGACCGACCAGAGCGGGCTCTCCCATTCGTTGACCCTGAGCGACCCGCTGCGCCTGCGCCAGCTTTCCGAACGCGAGTTCGCACTGCGCGGCACGCCGACCGACTGCGTCATCATGGGCGTGCGCCAGGTCATGGACACCCCGCCCGACCTGCTGCTGTCCGGCGTCAATGCCGGACAGAACATCGCCGACGACGTCACCTATTCCGGCACCGTCGCCGGCGCCATGGAGGGCGTCATGCTGGGCGTGCGCTCCATCGCCCTCAGCCAGGCCTATGAATGGGACGGCGGCCGGGTGGTGCCCTGGGAAACCGTCGAAGCGCACGGCCCCGACGTCATCCGTCGCATCATCGATGCCGACCTGCCGCTTGACGTTCTGGTCAACGTCAACTTTCCCAATTGCGGACCGGACGAGGTCGCCGGCATGGAGATCACGTCGCAAGGGAAACTGACCCACGGCCTGTTCGTGGAGGAGCGCACCGACGGGCGCGGCAATCCCTATTTCTGGCTCGCCTACCGGCGCCAGCCCTTCAGTCCGAGGCCCGGCTCCGACCTGACGGCGATCCACGAGGGCAAGATCTCGCTGACGCCGCTGCGCCTCGACCTGACGGCGCCGGACATGTTCGACAGGCTGTCGAGTGCCGTCAACCGCGCCTGACCGGCTTTGATACTTGCCGCATCGACGAGGGCAGGGGACCCGGACGATCCCTGCCACGGAAGTGCCTTTTTGTTGATTTTTGTGTAGCCGATCGTTGAAATCGGCGCTTCTCCGCCGGTTGCGGGCCTCGATAGGGATATGAACGACAGCACGGACGACAGTTTCGATTCTTGGGACGACAGCAATGAGGGCGACCGCATCGCGACGGCCGAACTCATCCTCTTGCTGCGCCGCCAGGGCATTCGCGATTCCCGGGTGCTGTCCGCCCTGGAGCGGGTGCCGCGGCGCCTGTTCCTGTCCGCCAACAGCCACACGCTCGCCTATGCCGACCGGGCACTGCCGATCGAATGCGGCCAGACCATCTCCGCGCCGTCCATCGTTGCGCTGATGACGGAAGCGTTGGAGATCGAGCCGGCCCACCGGGTGCTGGAGATCGGCACCGGCTCCGGCTACCAGGCGGCGGTGCTGTCGAAGCTCGCCGACCATGTCGACACCATGGAGCGCTACCGCACGCTAATGGAGCTTGCCGAGCAGCGCATGGCGACCCTCGGCATCACCAATGTGAACTTCCATCTCGCCGACGGCTTTGAGGGCCTGCCGGAACGCGCGCCCTTCGACCGCATCATCGTCACGGCCGCTGCGCCGGAGCTGCCGCAGACGCTCGCCGCCCAGCTCGTCGGCGGCGGCATCATGGTCGTGCCGGTGGGGCCGTCCGGCGGCGTCCAGGACCTGATCAAGGTGACGCGCCGCGGCAGCCGCCTTGAGGAAAAAGTGCTGTGCCAGGTGCGTTTCGTGCCGATGGTGCCGGGCGTCGCCAGCCGCCTCTGAGCCGCGCGGAAAAGCATCTCAGTCGCCCGGCTAACTCCTTATGCGGTAATGGAATGCGCAAAACTGCAACGCCATATTTGTAACAAAAAAGCAGCCGCCGTTTAGTCTTTATCAACGTTACCCAGGTCTAATGATGTCGTCTTTTCAGGTACGACATGAGTAGGCCGATGCGCGTGAAATCAGTAAATTCTCGGTCACAGACGCTCGCCAGACTGGGTGTGGTGGCCATGCTGGCCGGCCTTGCCGCCGGGTGCAGCATGGACGTTTCGCGGTTCACCGACACGATCGTGACGGGGTCCACGAAGAACCAGAAGCAAATCGTCAATGCCGACCGGCAGAGCCCGACCTATGACGAGCTGGTGACCGGGTCGACGACGAAGACGCCGGCAGCCCCCGTCCGCAGGACGGATCCGGGCATGAAGTCGTCGGTGTCCATCTACAATCCGCCCGAGACCAACGCACCGATCTCCAAGGACGGCTGGACGACAGCGGGTGGCACCCGGATCAGCGTGCGCCAGGGCGACACCGTTTCGTCCATGTCGCGCCGCTACGGCGTTCCCAAGGACGCGATCCTTGCCGCCAATCCGGGCATCGGCAATGGCGACAGCCTTGCGGCCGGCCAGCAGGTCATCATCCCGACCTACGTCCATGGCGGCGGCACCCGGTCGAACGTCGCCTCGGCTCCCCTGCCGGCGCAGCAGTCCGCGAATCGCAGCTACGACGACATCATCACCGGGTCAGCCAACCAGAACGCGGCCCGGCCGGCCGGAGCCCAGCCGTTTCCGTCCCGGGCCTCCGCACCGCATCCGGTGCCGAAGCCGCGCCGCGCTCTGGTTGCTCAGCGCCCGGCCGCGCCGCGCGGCGGCACCCACACCGTGCAGGCCGGTGAGACCATCTCCAGCATCTCCCGCACCTATGGCATCTCCCGTGGCGACCTGATCGCCGCCAACGGGCTGGGCGACAGCAACCTCATCAAGATTGGCCAGACACTGACGATCCCTGCCGCCGGCGCGACGAATGTAGCGCGTGCAGCGCCGGCCCGCCGGGACGTCGCCAAGGCCGAGCCGGCCCGCAAGCCGCGGGCCCGCGACCAGGTCGCCACCCACAATCCCGATCCCGACGAGGTCGTCACCGGCTCGCTGCCGGAGGCCGAAGCGCGGGACGAGGCGGGCAGCCAGCAGCCGGAGCCGCGCCAGACCGCGCAGATCCGCTCCTTCCGCTGGCCGGTGCGCGGCCGCATCATCTCCGAGTTCGGGTCGAAGCCGAACGGCCAGCACAATGACGGCATCAATCTCGCCGTGCCGGAGGGCACCTCCGTCAAGGCGGCCGAGAACGGCACCGTCATCTATGCCGGCAACGAGCTGAAGGGCTACGGCAACCTGGTGCTGGTGCGTCACTCCGACGGCTGGGTCACCGCCTACGCCCACAACAGCGAGCTGATGGTCAAGCGCGGCGAATCCGTCAGCCGCGGCCAGATCATCGCCAAGGCCGGCGCGTCGGGCACCGTCACCCAGCCGCAGCTCCACTTCGAACTGCGCAAGGGCTCGCGGCCGGTCGATCCGATGCCATACCTGGCCGGCGCATAAGAGAACAATCGGGCCTCCGGCGGCATTCGCCGGAGGCCTTTTCTTTCGCCGTCCCGGCGAAAATCCAGGCCGAAGACAATGATGCGGCCATGGCAGGAGGAATTGGTCAGCCCTTGTCCCCGCGAGGCGCCTGATCAGGGCGGGGCGGCTCCTACCCAGTCAGTCGTACCTTGAGCCGTCCCGCCAAGTCCTGGATGAACTGCCAGGCAACGCGGCCCGACCGCGCCCCGCGCGAAATCGACCATTCCAGCGCCTCGGCCTTCAGCGTCTCGTCGTCCACCTTAATGCCGTAATGGGCGACATAGCCCCGGACCATCGCCAGATAGTCGTCCTGGCTGCAATTGTGAAATCCCAGCCAGAGCCCGAACCGGTCCGACAGCGACACCTTTTCCTCCACGGCCTCGGCCGGATTGATCGCCGTTGAGCGCTCGTTCTCCATCATGTCGCGCGGCAGCAGGTGGCGCCGGTTCGACGTGGCGTAGAAGAGGACGTTCTCCGGCCGTCCCTCGATGCCGCCTTCCAGCACCGCCTTCAGCGACTTGTAGGAGGTGTCGTCGCCGTCGAAGGAGAGGTCGTCGCAGAACACCAGGAACGGATGCTTCGCCGCCCGCAGGAACTGCATCAGGGCCGGCAGTGTCTCGATGTCCTCGCGGTGGATCTCGATCAGCTTCAGGGACGCCTCGCCGTCCTGTTCCAGCCGTGCATTGACGCTCGCATGGGCCGCCTTGACGAGCGACGACTTGCCCATGCCGCGTGCCCCCCAAAGGAGCGCGTTGTTGGCCGGCAGGCCGCGGGCGAAGCGCTCGGTATTATCGATCAGCGTCTCGCGCATCCGCTCAATCCCCTTGAGGAGGCCGAGATCGACGCGGTTGATCTTGGTGACGGGCACGAAGCGGACCGGATCGGCCTGCCAGACGAAGGCGTCGGCAGCGTCGAAATCCGGCGTCTCAGGTTGAGGCGGAACCGCCCGTTCGACGAGGGCAAGGAGTTTGTCGAGGCGGGAGGCAATGGCGGTAAGGGCAGGGTCTTGCAAGGCGGGTCTCCACTTTGGGGAGTCTTTTCGTTTGAAAGTCGTCTGCCCCTACCACATATGCGGCAAGGCCTGCCACAAGCTAAAGCCGCAGGGCGGGCGATGAGCCGGACCTGCGATCGGTCGCCGTTGCGACACTCGCGCATCCGGCAAACGGTTGGCCCGGCGGCAGGTTTCGGGCACAGTCGCGGCGTCCAAGGGAGTGTTTGCATTGCCTGAGCGGACCGTTATAGTCCGCGCCGAAATCACCGCGACAGTCCGCCGGCCCGGCAAACGGGCGGCCGGACGGTCCGCCACCAAAACCCAGTCAAGGAGTGGTCCATGTTCGTGACCCCGGCATTCGCCCAGTCGGGCACCGCTGCCCCCGGCGGCGATATGCTGATCAGCCTCATCCCGTTCGTGCTGATCTTCGTCATCATGTATTTCCTCATCATCCGGCCGCAGCGCCAGCGGGTGAAGGAACATCAGACGATGGTCTCGGGCCTGCGCCGCGGCGACACGGTCGTCACCGGTGGCGGTCTCATCGGCAAGGTGTCCCGCGTCATCGACGACAACGAGATCCAGCTCGAACTGGCCGAGGGCATGAAGGTCCGCGTTGTGCGGGCCATGATCCACGAAGTCCGCTCCAAGGGCGAGCCGGCCAAGGAATAGACCGGCCAGGGACGACAAGGGGAAGGCAGGCGCCGCGGCGCCGGCTTCCCGTTTTATTTTCGTTGAAAGATCGGACGAGCGGACATGCTCTATTTCGCGCGCTGGAAAATCGCCCTCATCCTGCTGGTCGCCCTCGGCGGCTTCGTGCTGACGGCGCCAAACTTCTTTTCCCGCGAGACGGTGGAAGCCTGGCCGAGCTGGATCCCGGGCAAGCAGCTCGTGCTCGGTCTCGACCTGCAGGGCGGCGTCTATCTGCTCTATGAGGTCGACAGCGAGGACTACAAGGACAAGCGCCTGAAGACCCTCGTCGGCGATATCCGCAAGCTGCTCCGCGACCAGCCGCGCATCGGCTATACCGGCCTCGGCGTGCAGGGCGACAGCGTCCAGGTCCGCATCCGTGACACCGCCAAGGTGGCGGACGCCGAACGGCGCCTGCGCGATCTGCGCAACCCGCTGGAATCCAGCGTCTTCGGCAGCGATCCGGTCGACGAGTTCCAGATGGAGACCGGCGAGGGCGGCCTGATCCGCTTCTCCTTCACCGAAGCGGGTCTTTCCCATCGCATCCGCAGCATCGTCTCGCAGTCGATCGAAGTCATCCGCCGGCGCATCGACGAGCTCGGCACCACCGAGCCGAGCATCCAGCGCCAGGGCGAGGACCGTGTGCTGGTCGAGGCGCCGGGCGAGAAGGACCCTCAGCGCCTGAAGTCGGTGATCGGCCAGACCGCCCAGATGACCTTCCACATGGTCGACGTCTCGACCCCCGTCGAGCAGGCGATCGAAGGCCGTCCGCCCCCGGGCTCCATGGTGATGTACACCACCGACGATCCGCCCGTGCCCTATCTCGTCAACGAGGCGCCGCTGCTGACCGGTGAGGACCTGACCGACGCCCAGACGGGCTTCGACCAGCAGACCAACGAGCCGGTCGTCACCTTCCGCTTCAACACGGCGGGCGCCCGCAAGTTCGGCCTCATCACCCAGCAGAATGTCGGCCGTCCGTTCGCCATCGTGCTCGACGGCGAGATCATTTCCGCGCCGGTGATCCGCGAGCCGATCCTCGGCGGCTCCGGCCAGATTTCCGGCAACTTCACCGTCGAGGGCGCCAACGACCTGGCCGTGCTCCTGCGCGCCGGCGCGCTGCCGGCCAAGATGACCGCGATCGAGGAGCGCACGGTCGGACCGGGCCTTGGCGCCGACTCCATCGAGGCCGGCGAGGTCGCCTCGGTGATCGGCATGCTCGCCGTCGTCGTCTTCATGCTGGTGGCCTACGGGCTGTTCGGCATCTTCGCCAACGCCGCGCTGATCGTGAACATGTTCCTGATCCTCGGCGCGCTGTCGGCGCTGGGGGCGACGCTGACCCTTCCGGGCATCGCCGGCATCGTGCTCACCATCGGCATGGCGGTCGACGCCAACGTGCTGATCTTTGAGCGCATCCGCGAGGAGGCGCGCCAGGGCAGATCGGCGATCGGCGCCATAGACGCCGGCTTCTCGCGGGCGCTCGGCACCATCTTGGACGCCAACATCACCACCTTCATCTCCGCCGTCATCCTGTTCCAGCTCGGCTCCGGCCCGATCCGCGGCTTCGCCGTGACGCTGGCCATCGGTATCGTCACGACGGTGTTCTCCGCCTTCACCTTCACGCGCTTCCTGGTGGCGCAGTGGGTGAAGATGCGGCGTCCGACGGCCGTTCCGCTGTGATCGCCCGGGCACAAAGAGCGAGACTTCTTCCATGAGATACCTTCGCCTGATCCCGGACGATACCAAGCTCCGGTTCATGACCTACCGGTGGATCGCCTTTCCGGTGTCGATCACCGCGATGATCGCCTCGCTGGTGCTGTTCGCCATCCTCGGCCTCAATCTCGGCATCGACTTCAAGGGCGGCAGCCTGATCGAGATCCGCACCATCGACGGACCGGCCGACATCGGCGCCATCCGCTCCAGCCTCGGCGAGCTCAATCTCGGCGACGTCCAGGTGCAGGAATTCGGTGCCCCCGACGACGTCCTCATCCGGATCGAGGACCAGGAGGGCGGCGAGGCCGCGCAGCAGCGTGCCGTGACGCTCATTCGCGGCACCCTCGGGGAGGAGGGCGTGGAATACCGCCGCGTCGAGGTGGTCGGACCGCGCGTCTCCGGCGAACTGGCCGAGGCCGGCACCATCGCCGTCGTCGTCGCGCTGTTTGCCGTTCTGCTCTACATCTGGTTCCGCTTCGAATGGCAGTTCGCGCTCGGCGCCGTTGCCGCCACCATCCACGACGTCGTCCTGACCATCGGCATGTTCTCGGTCCTCAGGCTCGACTTCACGCTCGCCTCGATCGCGGCGATCCTGACCATCGTCGGCTATTCGCTCAACGATACCGTGGTGGTCTATGACCGGGTGCGCGAGAACCTCCGGCGCTACAAGAAGATGCCGCTGCCGCAGCTCCTCGACCTGTCGATCAACAACACCCTGTCGCGCACGGTTCTCACCTCCCTGACGACGCTCCTGGCGCTGTTCGCGCTGTTCATCTTCGGCGGCGAGGTCATCCGCTCCTTCGTCTTTGCGATGATCTGGGGCATTTTCGTCGGCACCTACTCCTCTATATTCATTGCCGCGCCGCTCTTGATCCATCTGAAGCTCAAGCGCGGCGGCAGCAAGGATGGAGGGGCGGAGACGGCAGAGACCGCCGAAGCCACTTAAACAGACATGGTCAACGACGATAGCGGGCTCGTCTTCACGGCCCCGCACTTTCCCGGCCGGGCGCCGATCGACGCCTATGGCGACGGCCGCTTCAAATTTGCCGAAATGGCCCATACCGGCTCGCTGCTGTGCCTGCCGAGCGGTATTGCGCCTTGGCCGTGTTCCGCGCCCGAAAACTTCGATGCCGAGGCCTTTGCCGGGGTCATCGCCGAGGCCGGCGAGATCGACATCCTCCTCGTCGGCACCGGCAACGACCTGCGCCCGCTTGGGCCCGAGCTGAAGGCGCTGTTCCGCTCGCACGCGATCAGCGCCGATGCCATGTCGACCGGTGCGGCCGTGCGCACCTACAACGTCCTCCTTGCCGAAAACCGCGCCGTGGCGGCGGCCCTCATCGCCGTCAAATAGCGTTGGCGCAAGGGATTTTCGCGTGTCGTTCGACAAGGCCTATGACCACTGTTTCGATCTTGTGCGCCGGACCGACAAGGAGCGGTTCGTCAGCGGCCTGTTCGCGCCCGAGGATCGCCGCCGGCACCTCTATGCGCTCTATGCCTTCTACGCCGAGACGGCGGCCATCCGCGACCGGGTGAGCGACCCGCTGCCCGGCGAGATGCGCCTGCAATGGTGGCGCGACGCGATCACCGGCACCTGCCGCGGTGAGATCGAGGGCAATCCGCTGGCCGTCGCGCTCATGGACACCATCGAGCGCTTCGATCTCCCCCGCAACGTCTTCGCCGAGATTCTGGAAGCGCGCAGCTTCGATCTCTACGACGACCCGATGCCGTCCCTCGACGACCTCCACGCCTATGCCCGCGAGACGACGTCGGCGCTGATCCGCCTGGCGGTCCGGATCCTCTGCGGTCGCTGCCGCCTCGACGTCGTCGAGGTCGCCAACCACGCCGGCATCGCCCAGACCGTTACCGAGGTGCTGCGCAATTTCCCCCGCGATGCCGCCCGTGGCCAGATGTTCCTGCCGCTCGACGTGCTCGGCCGCCACGGCGTCGACTGCGTCTCGGTCTGCGCCGGCAATGCCGACGCCGGGTTGCGGCCGGCAATGGCGGATCTCCGCGACGAGGTGCGCTACCACCTTGCCGAGACCCGCAGCGGCATCGTCCGGCTGTCGCGTGACATCGCCCCGGCCTTCCTCACCACCTGCCTAGTGGAGCGCTATCTCGGCATCATGGAGCGTCCCGGCTACGATCCCTTCCGGACCGCCGTGGAACTGCCCCTGTGGCGCCGTCAGTGGATGCTGTGGCGGATGGCGGTCAAGGCACGGCGCCACTACGCCGCCTGATCCTTTTTCCTGACTGCAGCCGCAATCTCGCCCAACCTTGCAAGCAAGGACATTTCGGGCCGGCAGGCGATGCCGGCGAACGGGGAGGGGTTTCATGTCCTGGGTGTCGCGCCAGTTCCAGCAATTGGGGCCGGAGGTCCGGTCCGTCGCGTCGCGCTTTCCGGTCGCCGTCGCCGGTTTCGCCGTGCTCACCGTCCTTGCCATCATGAAGGCCCATGAAGAGGTCCCGGCACCGCTGGTCGATGCCATCGAGAAGGTGCTGTTCGGGCTCGCTGTCGGCGGGCTCTATGCCGTTGCCGGCACGCTCTTCGGCGAGGCGCGGCGGCTGGGCGCGCTTCTTGGGCAGGGAATCGCTTTAGCGCTCTATGCCGGCGCCCTGGCGGTGGTGTTGGGCACCGGCGACCTCGGACCCGGCGATCTCTTCTTCCTCGGCGCTGCCGTCCTCCTCGTCGGCCTGGCGCCCTATCTGGCGAGAAAGGCCGACCTCGACGGCTTCTGGCTGTTCAACCAGCAGGCCTTCATCGGCGCCGTCTTTGCGCTCTTCGGCGCGCTGATGTTCTTCCTCGGCGTGCTCCTGATCGAGCAGAGCATCAAGATCCTGTTCGGCCTCGGCTCCGGCGATCTCGCCTTCAAGATCCTGCTGCCCGTCTCGCTGTGCTTCCTCGCCCCGGTCGCCTGGCTGGCGATGCTGCCGGTGGCCGGCACGCTGGAAAAGGCCGAGGGGCTGTCCGCGCTCGTCGTCTCGCCGGTCCATGTGCTGAACCGCTTCGTGCTGGTGCCACTGCTCACCGTCTATGCCGCCGTGCTCCTTGCCTATGCGGCGCAGATCGTCGTCAGCGGGGAATTGCCGAAGAACCAGATCGGCTGGATGGTCTCCGGCTTCGGCGCGATCGGCGCTCTCTCCTTCCTCGTGCTCTTCGGCGAGCGGGCCACCGTCGGGCCGTTCTTTGCCGGGTTCAGGCGCTTCTGGTTTCCGGCAACGATCATTCCCGTCATCCTCCTCGCCATCGCCGTCTGGCTGCGCGTCGATGCCTACGGCCTGACGCCGGAGCGGATTTTCCTCGTCCTCGTCGCCCTCTGGCTCGCCCTCATGGCGCTCGTCTTCACCGCAACGCTCGGCCGCGCCGACATCCGCCTCATCCCCGGCATCCTCGCCGTCCTCTTTCTCCTCGGCTCCCTCGGTCCCCTGAGCCCGGAGGCGCTGACAGCCCGGAGCCAGACCGCGCGCATCCTTGCCATGCTGACGGAGGCGGGAGCGATCGAGGACGGCCGGCTCGTCGCCGACCACGACGTCGGGGCCGGGATCGATGGCGACACGCGCCGCAACCTCCGCTCCGCGCTGCAGGCCCTGCGCAATGTCGATAGGCTGGACGCCTTGCGGCCGCTGATCGCGGACGCCGACAAGGACGTGCTCGACAATGCCAGGGACAGCGGCGATGCCTATCGCCGGATTTCCACCCTCCTCGACATCGACCCGGCGAGCGTCCAAGCCCGCAGCCGCAAGGAAGCCCGCATCGTCGCAAGGGGAACGCAGCTCTTCAGTGCCGACGGCGTCACCGTCTACGGGCCGTTCGACCTCTGGGCGATGAGCAACCGCGCGATCAAGGTCCGCGGCCTGGCCGTTTCGCGCATCGGCGAAACCGGCTTCCGGGTGGAGCTACGCGGCTCGGCCCCGCTGCGCTTCGATTTCGCCAACGCGATCGAGCGGGCGCTGGACCGGGCCGGCGATAAGGCGCTGAAGGCACCGCTCAGTAGAAGCGCCGTCGCCGGCGAGCGCCGCGTCACCATCACCGTCTATGACGGCCGGTTGCTCAAGGAAAAGGACGGACCCGTGCAGCTCTCGTCGGCGCGTTTCGTCGTCGTGGTGACGCCTCGGGGGCGCTGAGGCGCTATTCCGCCGCTGAACGGGTCGCGGCACCCGCAAGCCAGGCAGAAAAATCGGCCAGCGCCCGCCGGGACAGCGCCTGCTTCTTGGCGCGCGCCTTCTCCTTGCCGCGGAACCGCTTGACGTCTTCCGGCTTGACGATCTCCACCGGCGGGAACAGCCCGAAATTGACATTCATCGGCTGGAACGAGCGCGGTCCGGAGCCGCTCTCGTCGGCAAGATGCCCGCCGGTGATGTGGGAAAGCAGCGCCCCCGTCGCCGTCGTCACCGGCGGCGGGGCAAGCGGAAGGCCGAGGCGCTCGGCCGCGGCGAGGCGACCGGTGAGGAGGCCGATGGACGCCGATTCCACATAGCCCTCGCAGCCGGTGATCTGGCCGGCAAAGCGTAAGCGCGGGTCCGCCTTCAGGCGAAGCGTTTCGTCGAGCAGCTTCGGCGAATTGAGGAAGGTGTTGCGGTGCAGCCCGCCGAGCCGTGCGAACTCCGCATTCTCCAGACCGGGGATCATGCGAAAGACGCCGACCTGCGCGCCGTATTTCAGCTTCGTCTGGAAGCCGACCATGTTGTAGAGCGTGCCCAGCGCATTGTCCTGGCGGAGCTGGACGATCGCATAGGCCTTCACGTCCGGATTGTGCGGATTGGTCAGTCCGACCGGCTTCATCGGCCCGTGGCGCAGCGTCTCGCGGCCGCGCGCGGCCATCACCTCGATCGGCAGGCAGCCGTCGAAATAGGGCGTCGAGGCTTCCCAGTCCTTGAACTCGGTCTTGTCGCCGGCGATCAGCGCATCGACGAAGGCCTCGTATTGCTCCTTGTCCATCGGGCAGTTGAGGTAGTCGGCGCCGGTGCCGCCCGGGCCGGCCTTGTCGTAGCGCGACTGGAACCAGGCGGTGTCGAGGTCGATGCTGTCGAAATGGACGATCGGCGCGATCGCATCGAAGAAGGCGAGGGCGTCCTCGCCGGTCAGTCCCCTCATCGCCTCGGCGAGCGCCGGCGAGGTGAGGGGGCCGGTGGCAAGGATGACGCTGTCCCAGTCCTCCGGCGGCAGGCCGGACACTTCCTCGCGGCGGATCTCGATGAGCGGATGGGCCTGAAGCGCGCCGGTGACAGCGGCGGCAAAGCCCTCCCGGTCAACGGCGAGCGCCCCGCCCGCCGGCACCTGGTGGGCGTCGGCCGCCTCCATGATCAGCGATCCGGCAAGGCGCATTTCGGCATGCAGCACGCCGACGGCGTTGCCCTCCGCATCGTCGGAGCGGAACGAGTTGGAGCAGACCAGTTCGGCGAGATCGCCGGTCTTGTGGGCGTCCGTACCGCGCTCCGGGCGCATCTCGTGGAGGATGACCGGCACGCCGGCGCCGGCGATCTGCCAGGCGGCCTCGCTGCCGGCAAGGCCGCCGCCGACGACATGGACGGGGCTTGGGTGTGTTGGGTTCGACATGGCCGGGAACCTATGGCCGCAGCGCCACGCTTTCAAGCGTTTCGCACGTCGGTCAGGTTTCTGACTTCCTCGTGTTTGGACTTCTTCCAGCGAACCCTTAAATTGCCAGAAGATTCAGTGATTCGGGTGATGCGGCATGACGATTGGAAAGGCAGCGGCTGGCGTCGTCATCGCCGCGATGCTGGCCGGCTGCGCCGGTCAGATGGCGGGCGCACCGACCGCCTGGTACGGCGCCCACAACGCCGTTGCCCCCGGACCGGACCGCTTCGTCGTCTGCCACGCCTTCGGCTGTGCCCGGCGCACCTCGGTGAAGCTGACCCGCCGCGACCTCAATCGCCTGAAACGCATCCTGAGGGCGGGATACCGCTCGCCGGAGCGCGAGAGGAAGGCGATCGGCCGGGCGATCGCCTGGGCGGAGAAGCGCGTCGCGCCGGTGGTCGGATCGGCCAACGATATCGGCGGCCTCGACATGCACAATGCCGGCGTTGCCGGCCAGATGGACTGTCTCGACGAGGCGACCAACACGACGAGCGTCCTCTTGATTGCCCAGAGCCACGGCTATCTGAAGCACCACCGGGTGGCGAGCCCGGTCGCCCGCGGCTTCTTCCTCGACGGGCGCTATCCCCATGCGACGGCGGTGATCGTGGAGAAGAAATCGGGCAGCGGCTATGCCGTTGATTCCTGGCCGCATGGCAACGGGGTCGAGCCCGACATCATGCCGCTGGAGGCCTGGTTTGCCGCATCGCCCGCCTCGGGCTGAGCAGCGCTCTTACAAACATGTTTGCAGAGACAAAAACACCCGCCGGAGGGAGGAGAACCCGGCGGGTGTTAATGGTCCGTCGACTTGGCGACGAACGGTGTCCGTATAGTTCGGTCGCGCGCCACTTAGTGCGAGCACCGGCGAGCGATATACGGAATGTCGGCGCGCGAAATACCGAGATCATGGAGCTCGTGCGAGGAAAGGCGCATCAGCTCGTTATAGGTCGCGTTGTATTTGCGCCACGAACGGTAGTTGCGAACGATGGTGTCGAACATGGCTTCACCCAGTCAGTTAAATCCGAGTATCTCGGGTTAGGTTTCTACTGCGCGCCCGGCGCTCCGCATTCGGTGCGTTGCCGTGGCAAGTGGAGAGGTAAGTGATCCGAGGCGCCGACGGGAGGCGCGAAAATGCATAGCTCTCATGCGGAAAGCACAGAGATTTCCCCTTAGTTATTAGGAGCTTGTAACAATTTGAGATGGATCGTGAGAGGCCTTTTGGCGGCATTAAGGCAGGCGTCGCATTCGTATCCGGAAAGCGACTTCGACTGTCGCAAATACGACGGCCGAAGAGAAAATTATGTCAAAATCGGGGCATTTGCTTGGATACGCCCATTGCCCAGCTTTTGACCCCAGCAAAAAACCGATCAAAAACTAGGCTTTGTCAATAAAGATTTTGGTAAGGAATCCGGTGCGGCAAAGTGGTTTTTTTGCGCTTTTTGGCCGCGAATGCCCCCGGAACAACCCCTGAATGGCCTTGAAAGCCTCCCGAATGCCCCCCGGATGCCGTTGAAAGAGGCGTTCAGTTCGCTCGCCAGCGCTCGCTCAGCCGCTTTGCGACGGATTCGGGCAGGTCGACCGCGCCGCGAAAATCGGTGTCCTCGAAAGTGGCATTCCGGAAGTCGACATTGGACAGCCGCGCCCCGACGAAGGCGGCGGAGATGAGCTGCGCCCCCGACAGCTTGGTGCCGGAAAGGTCGGCGCCGGAGAAATTGACCTCCTCGGCGCTCGCCCCGGTCATGTCGGTGCCGACGAGCCTGGCCCAGCGGAAGTCGGAGCCGATGACGACGCCGCGCAGCATGTAGACGCCGGAAAGGTCGGCGCGGCGGAACCGCGTCGCCTCCATCAGCACGTCCTTCATGTTGGCGCCGGAAAGGTCCGCATCGTCGAGCCGGGCGTAGTTGAGGTCGGTGCCGAACATGAAGGCCTTGTGCAGCGTCGCGCCGGTCATGTCGGCATAGTCGAGCCTGGTGTGGAAGAGGTCGGCGCCGGACATGTCCGCCCGCTTCAAGCGGCAATGGCTGAGATTGGCCCATTTGAAATCGGCGCCTTTCAGATTGGCGCCGGTGAGGTCGCAGCCGGTCATCACGGCATTGCCGAAATCGACGCCGGAAAGGTCGGCGCCATGCAGGTCGACGCCGATGAGCTGGCGCCCCTTGAAGGAGCAGTGGCGCAGGTCGTCGCCCACCTGGGGCGCGTCGCAGTCCGCCGGATCCGCAGCCGCCGCCGGCGCCGAGACGAGGAGGGCGCCGAGAACGGCAGAAGCGGCTGTGAGAGGACAGCCGGCAAGACGGAGCGCAAAGGTCATTGTGGCGGGCCCTTTCGGTACGGCGCGGCCTTTGCCCGTGCAACGGCAGGAGCGGCTCAGGCGAGCCCTCACAGCATTTCTGCCGCCTTCGGAGGCTTGGCGCGGCAAATCGCTCCGCCGCGCGGGTATGCGCCCAAGAATGCCTCTGGGGGCATCATAGGCCACCGACGGCCCACGGCGCCTCCGTAAGAGCGCTTATTCCGCCGCCGTCGACTTCTTGGTCCGGTCGTGCCGGGCCAGCACGTCCTTCAGGAACCGGCCGGTATGGCTGCGGGGCTCGGCAACGATGTCCTCCGGCCGGCCGGTGGCGATGATCTCGCCGCCGCCGTCGCCGCCCTCCGGGCCGAGGTCGACGATCCAGTCGGCCGTCTTGATGACCTCCAGATTGTGCTCGATGACGACCACCGTGTTGCCTTGGTCGACCAGTTCGTGCAGCACTTCCAGGAGTTTGGCGACGTCGTGGAAATGCAGGCCCGTGGTCGGCTCGTCGAGGATGTAGAGCGTGCGGCCCGTTGCCCGCCGCGACAGCTCCTTGGAGAGCTTGACCCGTTGCGCCTCGCCGCCCGACAGCGTCGTCGCCTGCTGGCCGATGTGGATGTAGTCGAGGCCGACGCGGGAAAGGGTGCGCAGCCGGTCGCGGATGGCGGGGACGGCGGAAAAGAACTCCGCGCCTTCCTCCACCGTCATGTCGAGGACGTCGGCGATCGACTTGCCCTTGAACTGGACCTCCAGCGTCTCGCGGTTGTAGCGCCGGCCCTTGCAGACGTCGCAGGTGACGTAAACGTCGGGCAGGAAGTGCATCTCGATCTTGATGACGCCGTCGCCCTGGCAGGCCTCGCAGCGCCCGCCCTTGACGTTGAAGGAAAAGCGCCCCGGCGCGTAGCCGCGGGCCTTGGCCTCCGGCAGGCCGGCGAACCATTCGCGGATCGGCGTGAACGCGCCGGTATAGGTCGCCGGGTTGGAGCGCGGCGTGCGGCCGATCGGCGACTGGTCGATGTCGATGACCTTGTCGAGGAATTCCAGACCCTCGAAGGCCTCGTGCGGCGCCGGCTGCTCGCGGGCGCCGGAGATGCGCCGGGCCGCGGCCTTGAACAGGGTGTCGATGAGCAGCGTCGACTTGCCGGAGCCGGAAACGCCCGTAATGCAGGTGAAGGTGCCGAGCGGGATTTCCGCGGTGACGCCCTTGAGGTTGTTGCCGCGCGCGCCGATCAGCTTCAGCCGCTTTTTCTTCGGCAGCTTGCGGTGGACGGAAGGCAGCGGCACTTCCAGCGCGCCGGAGAGATACTGGCCTGTGAGCGAGGCCGGATCGGCGACGATCTCCTCCGGCGTGCCGTGCGAGACCACCCGGCCGCCATGGACGCCGGCGCCGGGACCCATGTCGAAGACATAGTCGGCGGTGTGGATGGCATCCTCGTCGTGCTCCACGACGATGACGGTGTTGCCGAGATCGCGCAGGTGCTTCAGCGTCTCCAGCAGGCGGGCGTTGTCGCGCTGGTGGAGGCCGATGGAGGGCTCGTCGAGCACGTAGAGGACGCCGGTGAGGCCCGAGCCAATCTGCGAGGCGAGCCGGATGCGCTGGCTCTCGCCGCCGGATAGCGTGCCCGACGCCCGGGCAAGGGTCAGATAGTCGAGGCCGACATCGACGAGGAAGCGCAGGCGCTCGCGGATCTCCTTCAGGATCCGGTAGGCGATCTCGTTCTGCTTGTCGGTGAGGCCGTCCGGCAGGGTCTCGGCCCATTCTGCGGCGCGGCGGATCGACATCGCCGTCACCTCGCCGATATGCCGCCCGTCGATCTTGACGGCGAGCGCCTCCGGCTTCAGCCGGTTACCGCCGCAGGCCTCGCACGGATGGTCGGACTGGAACCGCGACAGCTCCTCGCGGACCCAGGCGGATTCCGTCTCCCGCCAGCGCCGCTCGATATTACCGATGACGCCCTCGAACGGCTTGTTGGTCTGGTAGCGCCTAAGCCCGTCGTCATAGACGAAGGTGATCGGCGTCTTGCCCGAGCCGTGCAGGATGACGTTCTTCACCTCATCCGGCAGCTCGCGCCAGGGCGTTGCCATCGACACCTTGAACTGCCGGCAGATCGCCTCGAAGGTCTGGGTGTAATAGGGCGAGGTGTTGCCGGTCTTGGCCCAGGGAAGCACCGCGCCCTCGCGCAGGGAGAGCGAGGTGTCGGGAACGACCAGGTCCGCCTCGAACTCCAGCGTCGTGCCGAGGCCGTCGCAGGTCGGACAGGCGCCGAACGGATTGTTGAAGGAGAACAGGCGCGGCTCGATCTCGGCGATGGTGAAACCGGAGACCGGACAGGCGAATTTTTCCGAAAACACCAGCCTCTTCGGCGCGCCCTTGTCCTCCGTCTCGTCGGCGAATTCGGCGACCGCCAGCCCGTCGGCAAGGCCGAGCGCGGTTTCAAGCGAGTCCGCCAGCCGGC
Organism: Rhodobium gokarnense; assembly: GCF_025961475.1. Taxonomy (NCBI): domain Bacteria; kingdom Pseudomonadati; phylum Pseudomonadota; class Alphaproteobacteria; order Hyphomicrobiales; family Rhodobiaceae; genus Rhodobium; species Rhodobium gokarnense. The sequence goes on from NZ_JAOQNS010000011.1 coordinate 114,083, forward strand.
TGGCGATGTCGCCGGCAACGACGATGCGGTCGACGACGACGTCGATGTCGTGCTTGAACTTTTTGTCGAGGGCAGGGGCCTCGGCGATCTCGTAGAAGGTGCCGTCGATCTTGACCCGCTGGAAGCCCTTCTTCTGCAGCTCCGCCAGCTCCTTGCGGTACTCGCCCTTGCGTCCGCGCACGATCGGCGCGGTGAGATAGAGCCGGGTGCGCTCCGGCAGGGCGAGGATGCGGTCGACCATCTGGCTGACGGTCTGGCTCTCGATCGGCAGGCCCGTCGCCGGCGAATAGGGGATGCCGACGCGCGCGAACAGGAGGCGCAGATAGTCGTAGATCTCCGTCACCGTGCCGACGGTGGAGCGCGGATTGCGCGAGGTCGTCTTCTGCTCGATGGAGATCGCCGGCGACAGCCCGTCGATCTGGTCGACGTCGGGCTTCTGCATCATCTCCAGGAACTGGCGCGCATAGGCCGAGAGGCTCTCCACATAGCGCCGCTGGCCCTCCGCATAGATGGTGTCGAAGGCGAGCGACGACTTGCCGGAGCCGGAGAGCCCGGTCATGACGACGAGCTGGTCGCGCGGAATGTCGAGGTCGACATTCTTCAGATTGTGCTCGCGGGCGCCGCGAATGGAGAGATATTTGGTCGTCATCGGGTCTTCCGTGCCTTGGGGAACGGTTCGGGCGCCGGCAGTCCGGCGAAAACGGAGGTCCTGCCGCCCGCATCGGCGGTCATTGGCGGCCCGGTCGGTTTGGGTAGGCGGATCGGGCCGGCGACAGGCGCCCGATCCTAACGCGATATAGGCCAGAAGCGCAGCCGCGCAACAAGAGGATTACGCCACGCGCCGCGCGCGACCGGATCGGCGGCCTGTAGCATTTGTATAAAGCTTGCGAGTCGGCGTTAAGGACGCTTGGAACATACAATGAACATGCGTCGCTGCCAAGGGGGCGGCCGAGGATGGCATTCCGCGAGAGGACCCTCCAAATTCGCCGGATTTCGGGGATTTCATTGGCGATGGACGGGGTTGAACTTGCCACATGCCCTGTTCTACGGTACAAAGAACAAAAAAGGAACGCGACAGCGACGGCCGATGACGGCCCGACTCGCCTGTGGAAAGGGCGCTGCCCCGCTGGCCCCGGCGCCGGGCGCCCGTTAGGCTGTGCGGCAAAGACGGACACATATTTCAGTACTGGAAAGAACAATGGCTGGATCGGTCAACAAGGTCATCCTGATCGGCAATCTCGGCGCCGATCCGGAGGTGCGCCGGACGCAGGACGGGCGTCCGGTGGTCAATCTGCGCATCGCCACCAGCGAGTCCTGGCGCGACCGCAACACCAACGAGCGCCGTGAGCGCACCGAATGGCATCGGGTGGTGATCTTCAGCGAGGGCCTGTGCCGGATCGCCGAGCAGTATCTCAAGAAGGGCTCCAAGGTCTATCTGGAAGGCCAGCTTCAGACCCGGGAATGGGAAGACCAGTCGGGCCAGAAGCGCTGGACCACCGAGATCGTGCTGCAGGGCTTCAATTCCACGCTGACGATGCTCGACGGCCGCAGCGGCGGCGGCGGCGACTTCGCCGACAGCGGCTCCGGCGGCTCCGACTTCGGCCGCTCCAGCCCGATGGACCGCGGTGGCGGCAACGCCCCCTCGCGCCCCCAGCGTGACGATTTCGACGACGAAATCCCGTTCTAAAGGCGTTGCCGGCGGACGGGCAGGGGCAGGGGCGCCGTCCGGATAGCTTTCGCACGGTGTGGTCTTGCCACTGCCCCTCCTTTGCTCCCTCAAGAAGACGGCCCGTTTCGCCGCCCTCGGGGCAAGAACACGTTCGCTCGCCAGAAAGAATGCCGTCACCCCGGCCCCGAGCCGGGGCCTATTGCCCGCCTCAACGCGGTATGCCGCCGGCTGGCGGGACTGGCATTGGCGCGGTTCTCGGCCGGATCACGACCCGCGACGGCATACCGTTTCGATGTGGGCAATAGGCCCCGGGTCTCCGCTTCGCTCCGCCCGGGGTGACGCGGAGTGCGTGGGACAAGGGGGGCAAAAGCATCCCGCGTCATGTGTGGGCAAGTGCAGCGAGCGCGGCAAATCGGCCGGATACTCCTTTGGGAGATAGGTCAAGACGCGGATGCGCCGCTGCCCGTCGCGTCGGCATCTTACCCCGCGGCGTTTGATCCGTCTTCTCCGGCCCCGTCATCGCCCTCCGGCGTCCCCAGCGTCATGCCTTCAATGCCGCCCTCGGCCAGTTCCGCGGCGAGCATCTTTTCGTGGTGCTGGCGCGCCTGGACCTCGATGAAGACCCGGCGGATCACCGGGAACGCCTCGCGGATCGCGATCTCCATGGCATAGACCGCTTCCTCCACCTTGCCGACCGTCAGCGTGTTCTCGAAATCGACGGAGAGCGCCAGGAGCACGTCGTTCGGCCCGCGGTGCAGGGTGCGGATCTCGTTGACCTGTTCCACCGTCGGATTGGCCTCCACGATGCGCTCGATGGCGGCGACGGTCTGCGGGTCGGCGGCCTCGCCGATCAGGAGGCCCTTGGTCTCGAAGGCGAGCAGGAAGGCGGTGCCGGCCAGGATGATGCCAATGACGATGGAGGCGGCGCCGTCGAGCCAGAGCCAGCCGGTGTATTGCATGCCGACGAGGCCGAGGAAGGCGACGAGGAGGCCGAGCATCGCCGCGGAATCCTCAAAGAGCACGGTGAAGACCGTCGGGTCCTTGGACTCGTGCACCGCCTCGATATAGCTGCGCTTGCCCTTGGTGGAGCGGAATTCCCTGAGCGCCACCCACCAGGCGACCGCCTCGAAGGCGAAGGCAAGCCCGAGGACGATGAAGTTGACCAGCGGATTGCTGACCGGGTGCGGCTCGAGCACCTTGGAGATGCCCTCGTAGATGGAGACGCCCGAGCCGACCGCGAAGATCAGGATGGCGACGACGAAGGCCCAGAAATAGAGCTCCACGCCATAGCCGAACGGGTGTTCCTCGTCGGCCGGCTGGCTGGCGTTCTTCATGCCGTAGAGCAGAAGCCCCTGGTTGCCGGTGTCGACGAGGGAATGGATGCCCTCCGACAGCATCGCCGAGGAGCCGGTGAAGGCGGCGGCGCCGAACTTGGTGACGGCGATCAGGAAATTGCCGGCAAGGGCCGCATAGATGACTGTCTTCGATCCGTGTGCGGCCATCGGTCCCGTCCTCGCGCGTTCGTGACGATTTGTGCGTTGGCACCGGCGCCTCGCGGCGCCCGTTCCCTGCTACCATTGGTTTGGAGCGTTTCGGCCGGCCGAAACGCACCGTCCTGTTTCTAACGCCCTCCGATTACAAAGGTTCAACGGCGGGCCGCAACGACTTTTCGGAAAAAGCGCCATGACCGAACGGCCAGCCCCGGCATTTTTGAAGCCCAACCGCTGCGCCTCGGCCGTGGCCCTGGCGTTCGGGCTTACAGCGGCAATCCTCCTGTCGCCCAGTGCCGCGGCCGCCGGCGAGGCCGACGTCGTCGCCGCAGAAGCCTCCAGGGATCCGTCCGGCACCTGGACCTTCCGCGTCACCGTCCGCCATGCCGACGAGGGCTGGGACCACTATGCCGACAAATGGCAGGTCCTCGGCCCCAAGGGAACGGTGCTCGCGACACGGACCCTCCACCATCCACACGTGAACGAGCAGCCCTTTACTCGCAGCCTCAGCGGCGTAAAACTGCCGGCCGGCATCGACAGCGTCACGGTCCGGGCCGGCGATTCGGTGCATGGCTTCGGCGGCCGCGAGTTCGTCGTCAAACTCGGCCCTTGAGTTTTCGGGTTCCGGTGCTCTATATAAGAAACAACTAATATGCTGGATTGGCCGCCGCGGCGGCAGCGACAGGTGGATTTCATGAAACGGACAATGCGGTGGGCTCTGGCGGCCGGACTTCTTGCCGTCCCGATGGCGGCCGGCGCGGCCCGGGCCGAAACCGAATTCAACGTCGAGCGGGTCGACGTGGTCGATCTGAAGACGGTTTATGCCGAGGTGCGCCCGATCGACACGGTGCCCGGCCGGGCCCGCATCGGCGGCACGGTGGCGACCCTCAGCGTCGACGAGGGCCAGGCAGTGAAGGCCGGCGAGGTGATCGCCATGGTCGGCGATCCCAAGCTCGCCCTGAGGCTCGATTCGCTCGCCGCCCAGATCAAGGTGGCCGAGGCCGAATACGACAACGCCGAGACCCAGTTGAAGCGCGGCCGGACGCTGATCCAGCGCGGCATCATCTCCCAGGCGAGCCTCGACGAGCTGGAAACGGCGGCCGAGGTCGCGACCCGCAAGCTCGACTCGGCCAAGGCCGAACGCTCCGTCGTGGAACAGCAACTGGCCGAAGGCGCCGTGGAAGCGCCGACCGACGGCCGCGTGCTGACGGTCCCGGTAACCACCGGCGCCGTCATCATGGCTGGCGAGACCGTCGCGACGATTGCCGCCGAAGGCTACATCCTGCGCCTGGAAGTGCCGGAGCGCCACGCCCGCTTCATGGAGGTCGGCGACAAGATCTTCGTCGCACGGCGCCAGCTCGGCGTCGAGGAGGCGGCACCCGCGACCGTCACCGGCACCATCAAGCAGGTCTATCCGGAACTGCAGAACGGCCGCGTCGTCGCCGATGCGACGGTGGAAGATCTCGGCGACTATTTCGTCGGCGAACGGGCCCTGGTGCGCGTCTCCGCCGGCCACCGCTCGACCTATGCTATCCCGGAATCCTTCGTCGAGACGCGCTACGGCATCGATTTCGTCCGGCTGAAGCGGCCGGACGGCGAGGTCGTCGACGTGGTTGTCCAGCTCGGCCGGCGCTTCCGCAAGGACGACGAGACCTTCATTGAGGTCCTGACCGGCGTTTCCGACGGCGACACGCTGGTGATGTCATGAATCTCGGCCTTTCCGGACGCCTGACCCAGGCGTTCATCCAGTCGCCGCTGACGCCGCTGCTGCTGCTCGCGGCGCTGGCCCTCGGCTTCGTTGCGCTGATGTCGGTTCCCCGCGAGGAAGAGCCGCAGATTTCCGTGCCGATGGTCGACATCTTCATCAATGCCGACGGCCTGAAGGCGCCGGACGCGGTCAAGCTCGTCACCGAGCCCCTGGAGACGGTGGTCAAGGCCATCGACGGCGTCGAGCACGTCTATTCCCAGACCTCCGACGACCGGGTGATGGTCACCGCGCGCTTCTATGTCGGCACGGATTCCGACGACGCCATCCTGCGTGTCCACGAAAAGATCCGCGCCAACCGCGACCGCATCCCCCTCGGCATCAACGAGCCGCTGATCGTCGGGCGCGGCATCGACGACGTCGCCATCGTCGTCCTGACGGTGGCGCCGAAGCCGGACTACGCGGAAAACTGGGACGACAACGCGCTCTATAATGTCGCCGAGGAATTGCGCGTCGAGGTCGCCAAGCTGCCCGATGTGGGGCTGACCTATCTCGTCGGCGGCCGCGCCGACCAGATCCGCGTCGAGCCGGATCCGGAAAAGCTGTCGCTGTTCGGCGTCACGCTGGAGCAGCTCGTCGGCAAGGTGAAGCAGGCCAACCGCTCGTTCCTGGCCGGCCGCACGCGCGACCAGAACGCCAGCATCCCGCTCGTCGCCGGCCAGACCCTGCGCGGCATTCCCGATATCGGCCTGTTGCTGATCACCACCCGCGACGGCCGCCCGGTCTATGTCCGCGACGTGGCGAAAGTCGTCGTCGACGCGGTGCCGGAGGAGCACCGGGTCTGGCACATGACCATGGGTGCGGACGGCAAGCTGACCCGCGTTCCGGCCGTCGAGGTCGCCGTCGCCAAGCGCTCCGGCGCCAATGCGGTGGTGATCGCGGAAGAGATCCTGACCCAGGTGGAACAACTGAAGGACCGGCTGGTGCCGGAGGCGCTGACCGTCGACGTCACCCGCGACTATGGCGAGACGGCGAACGAGAAGGCCAACGAACTCCTGTTCCATCTCGGCCTTGCGACCATCTCCATCGTCATCCTCGTCGGCCTCGTCATCGGCTGGCGCGAGGGCATCGTTGTCTTCATCGTCATCCCGACGACGATCCTTCTGACCATGTTCGCGGCCTGGCTGATGAACTACACCATCAACCGGGTGAGCCTCTTCGCGCTGATCTTTTCCATCGGCATCCTCGTCGACGACGCCATCGTCGTCATCGAGAACATCGCCCGCCACTGGGCGATGCGGGACGGGCGAACGCGCGTCAGCGCCGCGATCGAGGCCGTCGCTGAGGTCGGCAACCCGACCATCGTCGCCACACTGACGGTGATCGCGGCGCTGCTGCCGATGCTCTTCGTCTCCGGCCTGATGGGCCCCTATATGAGCCCGATCCCGGCCAACGCCTCGGCCGCGATGATCTTTTCCTTCTTCGTCGCCGTGATCCTGACGCCCTGGCTGATGATGAAGCTCGGCAAGCCGGAACATGCCGGCGCCCATGGCGAGGGCGGCGGCGCGCGGCCCGGCGGGGTGCTCGGCGGCGTCTTCCGCTCGGTCGCAAGGCCGATCATTGCGACCCGGTCCGGCGCCTGGATATTCCTGCTTCTCATCGGCGCGGCGACCATCGCCTCGACCCTGCTGATCTACACCAAGGACGTCACGGTCAAGCTGCTGCCCTTCGACAACAAGTCGGAGATCCAGGTCGTCGTGGACCTGCCGGAAGGGGCGAGCCTTGAGGCCACCGACCGGGTCCTGGAGATGGCCGCCGACCGGGTCGGCGGACTGCCGGAACTGGTCTCCATCCAGTCCCATGTGGGAACGGCGGCGCCCTTCAACTTCAACGGCCTGGTGCGCCACTACTACATCCGCTCCAACCCGGAGATGGGCGACCTGCAGCTCAACCTGACGCCGAAGGACGCGCGCGACCGCACCAGCCACGAGATCGCCCTGGAAGTGCGCGAGCGGCTCGCCGGCCTCGACGTGCCGGACGGCACGTCGGTCAAGGTCGTCGAAGTCCCGCCCGGCCCGCCGGTGCTGTCCACGCTGCTGGCGGAAATCTACGGCCCCGACCCGCAGACGCGGCGCGAGGTCGCCGCCAAGGTGGCGGAGGTCTTCCGCGGCGTGCCGTTCATCGTCGACGTCGACGACTCCTACGGCCGCAAGACGACCCGCCAGCGCATCCGCATCGACCAGGACAATCTGGAATACCATTCGGTCGAGGAGCAGGCCGTCTACGACGCCATCTCCGCGCTGATGGGCGGCGTCACCGTCGGCTACTCCCACCGCGGTTCCGGCCGCCATCCGGCGGAGATCGCCGTCAGGCTGCCGAAGAAGGACCTGCAGATCACCGAGCGGCTGCTGTCGACGCCGGTGCCGGCCAACGCGCTGCCCGGCAACCGATCGATCGTGGAACTCGGCGACGTCGTCGTCGTCGAAGAGGAGGAGACCTCCTACACCGTGTTCCGGCACAACGGCCGGCCGACGGAAATGATCTATGGCGAGCTTGCGGGTGATTTCGAGGCCCCGGTCTACGGCATGATGGCGGTCTCCGACCGGCTCGACGAGGTCGACTGGGGCGATGTCGGCAAGCCCGAGGTGCGGCTGCACGGCCAGCCCGACGACGAGGCGAGCCCTGTGCTCCTGTGGGACGGCGAGTGGGAGGTCACCTGGGTGACGTTCCGCGACATGGGCGCGGCCTTCGCCATCGCCATCCTTGGTATCTACGTGCTGGTCGTCGCCCAGTTCGGCTCGTTCAAGCTGCCGCTGGTCATCCTGACGCCGGTGCCGCTGACCCTGATCGGCATCATGCTCGGCCACTGGCTGTTCCACGCGCCGTTCACGGCAACCTCGATGATCGGCTTCATCGCCCTTGCCGGCATCATCGTCCGCAATTCCATCCTGCTGGTGGATTTCATTATCCATTCCCGCCAGCACGGCGGGAGCCTGCGCGACGTGCTTCTGGAGGCCGGCTCGATCCGCTTCAAGCCGATCCTCCTGACGGCCGTTGCGGCGATGATCGGTGCGGCGGTGATCCTGTTCGACCCGATTTTCCAGGGCCTCGCCATCTCGCTCCTGTTCGGCCTCGTCTCCTCCACGCTGCTGACGGTGCTCGTCATCCCGGCGATCTACATCGCCCTGCGCGACGACCACCGGCCCTTCGGCGATCCGCCGAAGACGGAAGCGGCGGAGGGCGAGGGGGCCTGAGCGATAGCGCAGAGATGCGATTGAGATCGGCCGGTGCTCTTCAGGGTGCCGGCCTTTTTCGTTTTTCGGAGGCCGCGGGAACGCATTGCGTTTCATAATGCTCGGAGCAAGCCGCCCCTGGATTGCCGCGTCGGCCTGTCGGCCTCCTCGCAATGACGTTGAAATGTTTCCGGAATCTCCATTCGCTGTCATTGCGAGCGAAGCGAAGCAATCCAGGGCGGCTTGTTCCTGCGGCCCGGTCTACGCTCGCCCGCCTAAGCAGGCGCGTCCGCCGTCCTACGCACGCGTCCGCACTGCCTAGCCTACGCCGGCATGTTCGCCAGCGACCGCACACCATCGGCGATGAACTGCACGGCCATCGCCGACAGCAGCACGCCGAGGAGCCGGGTCAGCACCATGCGGGCGGTCTCGGAAATGTAGCGGTCGAGCTTTTCGGCGATGCGGAACAGCGCATAGACCATCGCGACGACGAGGAAGATGAGGCCGAGGAGGCCGCCGAGCGCCACGAGGGACTTTGTCTGCGTGGCGAGCAGCACCGAGGCCGAGATCGAGCCCGGACCCGAGATCAGCGGGATCGCCAGCGGGAAGACCGCAAGATTGGCGGATTCGGAATGGTCGAGGACCTTTTCGGCCGTTGCCTCCTTGCGCTGCTGGCGGCGCTCGAACACCATCTCGAACGCCGTCCAGAAGAGCAGCAGCCCGCCCGCGACCCGGAACGCCGGGATCGAGACGCCGAGCAGCCCGAGGATATTGTTGCCGGCAAGCGCAAAGAGCATCAGCACGATGAGGGCAATGAGGCAGGACTGCGCGGCGATGCGGGCGCGGGTCTCTGCCGTCACCCCCGCCGTGACGGCCAGGAAGAGCGGCGCCAGCCCGATCGGATCGACGGTCACGAACAGCGTGGCAAAGGCGTTGAGGAAGAATTCCATGGCGTCCTTTTGAAGCCCGAAGGACCGGGATTGGCCGCCACAATATCAGCCACCTTTTGCGGGACAAGAAGGAGCGGGGCGCCCATGCGCGCCAAATACCCCTCGAAAAGCTTCATTCCCGGTGTCGCAAACTGGTGCGAAGATTTTGAAAATTAAAGCGATTTTACTGAAGACAATCTGCTTGGCGCAATTGCCCCGCGGCCAAGGAATCGGCTATAAACCCGTGTCACCCATCGCATAAGAGACATTTCCTTGCCGGACAGCGAAAACACGCCGCCGAAGGAATCGCTTCCTTCGGCAATCCGCCCCATCTCGATTACCGACGAGATGAAGCGCTCCTATCTCGACTACGCCATGAGCGTGATCGTCTCGCGCGCGCTGCCGGATGTCCGCGACGGCCTGAAGCCGGTGCATCGCCGCATCCTCTATTCGATGCACGAGAACGGCTATGACTGGAACAAGCCCTACCGCAAGTCGTCCCGCGTCATCGGTGACGTCATGGGTAAGTACCACCCGCACGGCGACAGCGCGATCTACGACGCGCTCGTGCGCATGGCGCAGACCTTCTCCCTGCGCCTGCCGCTGATCGACGGCCAGGGCAATTTCGGCTCCATCGACGGCGACCCCGCCGCGGCCATGCGCTACACCGAGTGCCGGCTCGCCAAGGTCTCGCACACGCTGCTCAACGACCTCGACAAGAACACGGTCGACTTCCAGGACAACTACGACAACTCCGAGACCGAGCCGACCGTGCTGCCGGCGCGGTTCCCGAATCTGCTCGTCAACGGCGCCGGCGGCATCGCCGTCGGCATGGCGACCAACATCCCGCCACACAATCTCGGCGAAGTGATCGATGCGACGATCGCAATGATCGAGGATCCGGCGATTACCCTGCCGGAACTCATGGAGATCATGCCGGGACCGGACTTCCCGACCGGTGCGACGATCCTCGGACGGTCCGGAATTCGCTCCGCCTACGAGACCGGCCGCGGCTCGGTCGTGATCCGCTCCAAGGTCGAGGTCGAGACCGTGCGCAAGGAGCGCGAGGCGCTGATCGTCTCGGCGATCCCCTACCAGGTCAACAAGACGACACTCATTGAGAAGATCGCCGAACTGGTGCGCGAGAAGCGCGTCGAGGGCATCTCCGACATCCGCGACGAGTCCGACCGCCAGGGCATGCGCATCGTCATCGAGCTGAAGCGCGACGCCGTCGCCGACGTCGTCCTCAACCAGCTCTACCGCTTCTCCCAGCTTCAAAACTCCTTCGGCGTCAACATGGTGGCGCTGAACGGCGGGCGGCCGGAACAGCTCACCCTGATCGACATCCTTACCTCCTTCATCGCGTTCCGCGAGGAGGTGGTCAGCCGGCGCACCAAATATCTGCTCGCCAAGGCCCGTGACCGCGCCCATGTGCTGGTCGGCCTGGCCATTGCCGTTGCCAATATCGACGAGGTCATCCGCCTGATCCGCAGCGCGCCGGACCCGGCGACCGCGCGGGCGCAGTTGATGGAGCGCCACTGGCCGGCAAGGGACATCGCGCCGCTGATCGAGCTCATCGACGATCCGCGCCACAAGGTCGCCGAGGACGGCACCTACCAGCTCTCCGAGGAGCAGGCCCGGGCGATCCTCGACCTGCGCCTGCAGCGCCTGACAGCGCTCGGCCGCGACGAGATCGGCGACGAGCTGGAAAAGATCGCCGCGGAGATCCGCGACTACCTCGATATCCTGCGCTCGCGGGCGCGCATTCTGGATATTGTGAAGACCGAACTGACCGAAATTCGCGACGAATTCTCCACCCCGCGCAAGACCGAGATCAGCGACGCCGTCGGCGACTTCGAGGACGAGGACCTGATCCAGCGCGAGGATATGGTCGTCACCGTCAGCCATGGCGGCTACATCAAGCGCGTGCCGCTGTCGACCTACCGGGCGCAGAAGCGGGGCGGCAAGGGCCGTTCCGGCATGTCGATGAAGGAGGAGGACTTCGTCTCCCGCCTCTTCGTCGCCAACACCCATACGCCGGTGCTGTTCTTCTCCTCGCGCGGCATCGCCTACCAGATGAAGGTCTGGCGCCTGCCGCTGGCCGCGCCCCAGGCGCGCGGCAAGGCGCTCGTCAACCTGCTGCCGCTGCAGCCGGGCGAGCGGGTGACGACGATCATGCCGCTGCCGGAGGACGAGGAGAGCTGGTCGACCCTCGACGTCGTGTTCGCCACGACCAAGGGAACGGTCCGCCGCAACAAGCTGTCCGACTTCATCGGCGTGCGCCAGAACGGCAAGATTGCCATGAAGCTCGACGAGGGCATGGACATCCTCGGCGTGGAGACCTGCACCGAGCATGACGACGTCATGCTGACGACGGCGAACGGGCGCTGCATCCGCTTCCCCGTGACCGATGTTCGCGTCTTCCAGAGCCGGGATTCCGTCGGCGTGCGCGGCATCAATCTGGGCGACGACGACACCGTCATCTCCATGTCGATCCTGCGCCACTTCGAGGCCTCGCCGGCCGAGCGCAACTCGTACCTCAAGATGCGCCGTGCGGTCGCCGGCGAGATCGGCGAGCCGCCTGAGCTCGACGGCGACGAGCCGGCCGAGGACGTCGAACTCGGTCCGGAACGCTATGCGGAAATGAGCGCCGCGGAAGAGGTCGTCCTGACGATCTCGGAAAACGGCTTCGGCAAGCGATCGTCGTCCTTCGAGTACCGGATCTCCGGGCGCGGTGGCAAGGGCATCATCGCCATGACCGTCAACGACCGCAACGGCCCCCTGGTGGCGTCTTTCGCGGTGGAAGACGGCGACCAGATCATGCTGGTCACCAATGGCGGCCACCTTATCCGCTGCCCGATCGAGGGCATTTCCATGCTCGGCCGCTCGACCCAGGGCGTGCGCGTGTTCCACACCGCCGAAGGCGAACACGTCGTCTCCGTCAGCCGCATCAGCGAGGATGACGAGATGGACGGCGAGGACGAGGACGGTGCCGAAGGCGAGGGCGATCCCGACACAGGTCCTGACGGCGACGATGAGGGCGACACCAATGGTGGCCCGGCGCCCGAAGGCGGGGAGCCGTCGACGGACGACTGAGTCCGGGCATCATTGAACCTGTCAGCGACGGCGCCGGCCCCGAGCCGTTCGACTCGACCGGCGTCGCTGTCACCACGAGCCATTTCTCATCGTCCGGCCTTTGGCGACGATTGACGGGATGTCGGCGCGCCCGAGGCCGATATCCTTGAGCTGGTAGTCGCTCAAGCGCTCCAGCGCACGGATGGCGGCCCGGCGATCGTGCCAGCGGACGACGAGGCCGATGAGGCGCCCTATCCACTTTTCGGGACCGATCTTTGCAGCAACGGCACGGATCCTGGCCTCCTTGCGCCGGATGGGGCCGTTGGCCTGGCGGGAATGGCTGTTTCCAGGGCCCGCCCACTTGGCACCATGCATCCGCGAAACGGTGTCCGCCTCCATATGAAATAGAATTTTTTGATCCAGATACATCTGTTGTTCCTTTCATCGGAGCCTGTAAACTCTGCCTGTTTCCTAAAGCTAGGGACATTTCGGCCTGCCGACAAACGAGAAGAACTGGCGTGATACATTAGATATGCTAAGGTATGAAATATGACCCGTGCCCTTCCGCCCCTGAACGCCCTGCGCGCCTTCGAAGCGGCCGCCCGCCATCTCAGCTTCAAGCTGGCGGCGGATGAGCTGAACGTGACGCCGGCAGCGGTCAGCCACCATGTGAAGGCGCTCGAAGAGGCGCTGGGTGTCGACCTGTTCCATCGGATGACGCGCGCGCTGCGCCTGACCGATGCCGGTCGGGCGGCTCTGCCGGCGCTGACGGAGGGCTTCAACAAATTGGCGGAAGGGGTGGACCAGATGCGTACCTTCCGCGAAAGCGGCCTGTTGACGGTCAGCGTCAGCCCGTCCTTCGGGTCCATGTGGCTGGTGCCGAAGCTCGACCGGTTTCGCAGCCGGCATCCCGACATCGAGATCCGGATCGACGGTACCGACCGCCTGGTCGACGTGGCCGGCGGCGAGGTGGATGTGGCGATCCGCTACGGCCCGGGCGGCTACAAGGGGCTGCAGGTCGACTATCTGTTCAGCCAGCTCAACACGCCCGTCTGCAGTCCGGCCCTCATGGAAGGGGACAACCCGCTATCGCGCCCCGAGGACCTTCGGCATCACACGCTGCTGCATATCGACTGGTCGGATGCGCAGGCGAGCTGGCGCATGTGGCTGCTGGCGGCGGGACTGCACGACATCGATGCGACCCGCGGCTTCCATTTCACGCAGGAGAGCATGGCGATAGAGGCCGCGCTGGACGGCCAGGGCGTCGCCCTCGTCGGAGACAGGCTCGTCGCAGGTCACCTGGCCGCCGGGCGGCTCGTCAGCCCGTTCAAGCCGGACCTCAACACGCCGCTGAATTTTTGCTACTACCTTTTGAGCGGAAGAGACCGCCTCGTGCGGCCGAAGGTGGCCGCATTCCGCGACTGGCTGATGGAAGAGGCCCGCGAGCAGCGCCCGGATGCCGGCGCGGACGCGGGATAGGCGGCATCCGCGGCCCGGCGGACAAGAGCTGCCGTCGCTTCCGGTCTCAGGTGAGGGGCGTCATGACGGCCTTCTGATAGGCCGGACGGTCCGAAAGCCGGACATACCAGCCTTCGAGGCGGGAAAGGCCGGGGCGGTCGATCGGCATGGAGAACCAGGCATAGGCGATGCATCCGAGCGGAATATCGCCGATGCCGAAATCCTCGCCGGAAAACCAGGGGTGCTCCTCCAGCGCCGCATCGGCCATGCCCATGAGCTGCGCGCATTGCTCCCCGCCGCGCTCCATGGCAGCGCTGTCGCGATCTTCCGCGGAGCAGCGCACGAGGTTCCAGAACAGGTCGCGGAACGGCACTGCGAAGGACAGCGATGTCCAGTCCATCCACTTGTCGGCGGCGGCCCATTGGCGCGGGTCGGCAGGCGCGAAGGGCGGCTCGCCATATCGCCGCGCCAGATAGCGGACGATGGCGTTCGATTCCCAAAGCACCAGCCCGTCATCTTCCAGGCACGGCACAAGGCCGTTGGGGTTCAGCGCCCGGTACTCCGGCGAGCCGACGATGCCGAATGCGCCTCCGGCGGGGATGTGTTCGTAGTCGAGGCCGACTTCCTCAGCGCACCACAAGACCTTGCGCACATTGGTCGAGTTCTCGCGTCCCCAGATCTTCATAAGCGATATCCTGCGTAGCGGTTTGTTTCCGACTACCGCCATTTCCGAGCGGTGGCAACGGATCAACGGTCGCCGCGCGAGACACGCTCGCCTGTCACTCGACCGATCTGCGCGTCTCAGAAAAGAAAGGGCCCAGCCAATGAAAATGACTGGGTCCCCTGAAGAAATCGCTTTGGCCGTAGGCCAACACCGCGCCCGCCGATCGCCCGGCAGACGCGGCGCGCATCGTTTTACGCCAGGTGGCTTTCGAAGAAGGACTGCAGCTTGTCGAAGGGGATGATGTCGACCTGGTCGTAGAGGTCGCAGTGGTCGGCCCCGTCGATGATCATCAGTTCCTTCGGCTCGGCCGCGGCGGCATAGGCGTCCTCGCTGAAATAGCGCGAGTGGGCCTCGGAGCCGGCGATGATCAGCGTCGGGCGCGGCGCGATCTCGTCGACATAGGTCAAGAGCGGCATGTTCATGAAGGACAGCGGGTTGGTGACGGTCCAGCCGCCGTTCGAGTTGACCGAGCGCTTGTGGTAGCCGCGCTCCGTCTTGTAGTAGCGGAAATACATCTGGATCATCGGGCTATCGATGCCGTCCAGGCTGTCGGGCAGGCCACCCGCCATCGCCGGCTCGCCGGCTTTCACGTCTTCCCAGCGCTGGCGGCTCATCTTTTCAAGGGCCGCGGCGCGCTCCTCGGCGGTCATCTTGTCGTAATAGCCCTTCGCCATCACGCGGGACATGTCATACATGCTCGCCGTTGCAACGGCCTTCACGCGCTTATCCGCGGCAACGGCGTTGAGCGCCATGCCGCCGAAGCCGCAAATGCCGATGATGCCGATCCGTTCGCGATTGACCGCATCCATGAGGCCGAGACAGTCGACCGCGGCCATGAAATCCTCGGTGTTGATGTCGGGCGAGGCGACGTCGCGCACCTCGCCGCCGCTTTCGCCCACATAGGACGGATCGAAGGCGAGCGTGATGAAGCCGCGCTCCGCCATGGTCTGGGCGTAGAGGCCGGCGGACTGTTCCTTGACCGCGCCGAACGGCCCGGCGACGGCGAGGGCCGGAAGCGGTTCCTCGCCGCGGTCCTTCGGCATGTAGAGATCGCCGACGAGGGGCACGCCATAGCGGTTCGTAAAGGACACCTTCTTGTGGTCGACCGCGTCGCTCTTGGCGAAGGTCTTGTCCCACTCAGTCCCCCAACTGACCGTGGATTGTGCGGCGGCGGGGCCGGCAAAAGAGGCGGTACCCAGCGCAGCGGCGCCGGCGCCCGCCATTTTCAAGAGAGTGCGGCGGTTGCCGTCGGGTGTATCGGTGGCTGTTTCATATCCGGCATGGTCGGTCATTGCATCGTCTCCTGACAGGTGGTGGCAAGTCTCGCACCCAATCTAGGAGCGACGCCGCAACCGGATTAGTCCGCCGCCTCCGCATGCGACCATGAGCGAAATTCATGAATGGCCGATGCGTCGGCCGCGCGGCGGCGGCTCCGCGCACGCTGCGACGGGAGCAGGGGCATGACGGCGCCAGTCGCACCATTGTGCAATTGACGAAAATAATCGCCCGATATTAATTGACCATAGTCATGAAATGCCGTGGTGCCCCGCATGCCGCGCGAAAACATCAACGATCTGAGGGCCTTCATAGCCGTCGCGCGGGAGCGGAACTTCACGCGCGCGGCCGCCAGAATGAACGTGTCGCAATCCGCGCTCAGCCATGCGATCCGCCAGCTTGAAGAGCGGCTGGGCGTGCGCCTGCTGACGCGCACCACCCGCGCCGTCGCCCCGACCGAGGCCGGGCAGCGGCTCCTCGACGGCATTGCCCACCATTTGGAGGAAATCGACGCCCAGGTCGAGGCCCTTGGCGCGCTGCGCGACATGCCGGCAGGCACGGTGCGCCTTGTCTCCTCCGACCTCGGCATCAGCCAGGTGCTGTGGCCGAAGCTGAGCCCGTTCCTGAAGAAAAACCCCGACATCAGGGTCGAGATCACCCTCGACAACGGGTTCAACGACATCGTCTCGGACGGCTTCGATGCCGGCGTGCGGCGCGGCGAGCACCTGGCGCGCGACATGATCTCCACGCGGATCGGGCCGGATCTGCGCTACATCGTCGTCGCCGCGCCCGAGGTCTTCGAGGCTCACCCGCGCCCCGAGCATCCGCGCGACCTTTCCGGGTTGCCCTGCGTCAATTTCCGGCTACCGTCGAGTGGCACGAATTTCGTCTGGGAGTTTCGCGAGGACGGCCGGGACCTGCGCGTCAAGGTCGAGGGGCAACTGGCCTTCAACAATATTTTCTATTGCCTCGATGCCGCGCTCGCAGGCTTCGGCTGTGCCTATATCTCGGTCGACCTCGCCGAGCCGCACCTGAAGGCCGGTCGCCTCGTTCAGGTGCTCGATGACTACTGCCCGTTCTGGGACGGCTTTCACCTCTATTACCCGAACCGGCGCCAGGCATCCCCGGCCTTCCGGGCCGTCCTGGAGGCGCTGCGCCACAGGACGTGAAGCATGTTCCGCCGCCGACACATGCCCGAACCCCTTATTGCCGCGCGAATGCAGAGCGGATGAGGCCGATGCCGGCAACGGCAAACAGTCCGGCGACCAGACCGTCGATCCCCCGCCGGGCCCTGGCGTAGACGCCCATGGCGCCCCGGGTGGAGAAGGCGACCGCATAACCCGCGTAGATCACGCCGCCGAGGACCATGCAGAGACCGGTCGCAAGGACGACCCCGCCGGCGCCACTGCCGTCGCCCAATCCGAGGGAGAGCACGGCCATCCACGCAAAGACCGCCTTCGGGTTGGAGAGGTTCAGAAACAGGCCGCGGAGGAAGGCGCGAGGCCTTTTCGTAATCTCTGGCGTTACTGCCCGTGGCCGCGCGGCAGAGCGCGCCGAGCCGTAGGCCAGCCAGAGGAGATAGGCTCCTCCGAGGAGCTTCATGGCCGTCAGCGCGCCGGTGGACGCCTGCAATATGGCGCCCATGCCGGCCGCGGCGACGAGCCCCCAGAATGCCAGCCCGACGGAAAGCCCCAATCCGAAGACGAGGCCCGCCCGTCGGCCGGCGCTCATCGATTGGGATATGACGGCAATCGTGGCCGGTCCCGGCGATGCCGCGGCAACGAAGAATGCGGCGGCGATGGTTGCCAGGTTTGCGATTTCGGGCATGGGACAGGTTTCTCCGGTGATCTCCGGAGGCTATGCGCAAATGCAGAAAGCGAAAAGGGTCCCATTCGCAGCGGCCGTCCCGCAAAATCGCCACTTACCGATCCACCCCAGGAAATCCGGGCAAAAAAGAACCGGCGTCTTTTTGGGACGCCGGCTGAGTCTGGGAGGTCGATGGAGCCGGACCGGAGGTCCGGCCGGGGTCGTGAGGCCGGGCGCGGGGAGCCCGGTTGGTGTAAACTCTCTAGCGCGAGGCGGTCTGCATGACCGGGACGCGCGTCAGGATCGAGGTGCGGGCGCCTTCGTCGCGCTGTTCCAGGGTGACGGTGCGAACGAACCCGTTGGTCGATTTGCCTTTGCCGGACACCCAGGACAGGCAGGCGGAGGAGACGTTCGGCCAGGTCTGGTTCTCGCAGAAGCCGGCGGTCGCAGTGGCGATCCGGTCGGTCTTCTTGGCGGCAAGCTCCGCCTGCGCGCCGACCGCCCCGGCCGTCAGGCCGCCGGCGATGGCAAACACGAGCGCAAGCACGGAAAGGGCGGCGCCGAGAGAGGCCGGGCTGTGCAGACGCTTGGCAAACATTGTCGTTCTCCCTGTTGATCCGGTAAATCCGTCTCGTCTCAATAACGATGATTGAGATGTACCGGTTCCCGCGTCCTGCCGGTGTGATCCCCGTCACGGTTTTGCCGATCCCGCATTTGGCGGCGGAATTCGGCCGATCAGGGCACCGTCAGAAAGCGCCTATCGAACGGCCACATTGACGTCGGCGATACGCTCCAGCACCGACATCTGCTTGTCCGGGTAGCGGCTCTCAACCGTCAGGAAGACCGGGCGCACGCCCGCCTCGTCGGCGGCGGCAAGGCGCTCCTTGACGACGAGCCGGTCGCCCTTGGAAATGGTCGGGATCGGCCCTGCGGAAAGGTCGCCGGCAAGGGCGACAGTGGCGGTAACGGCAAGGCCGAGAACGGCGGCCGAGCCGGCAGCAATCCGGTGAATAAACATGATGCCTCCTGACGGTCTTTTTGCCGACCGTTACGGGAAGGAGCATAGCGGGGACATCTGAATGGCTTCCTAAACAGGCATTCACCTACCGTTCAAAAACGAATCCTGGCGAAGAGCCGATTAAGCGGATCGATAAAATTCGAGCGATCGGAATGGCCGCCCCAAGCCTTGCAGCGGCGGGCCTGCAAGGGTATTCAGGCGCATGGCACTTACCGCACTTTATCCGGGCTCTTTCGATCCGGTCACCAACGGTCATCTCGACGTCCTCTTCCATGCCGTCCGGCTCGCCGACCGCGTGGTCGTGGCGATCGGCGTGCATCCGGGCAAGAAGCCGCTGTTTTCACCGGAGATCCGCGGCGAGATGATCCTGGAGGCCGCCGCCGAGCTCGGCGTTGCCGGCCGCGTCTCGGTCGTCACCTTCGACGATCTCGTCGTCGATGCGGCAAAGCGCGAGGGCGCCTCGGTCCTGATCCGCGGCCTCAGGGATGGCACCGATCTCGACTACGAAATGCAGATGGCGGGGATGAACGGGACGATGGCGCCGGACGTGCAGACGGTGTTCCTGCCGGCCTCGCCGCCGGTCCGCCACATCACCGCCACGCTTGTGCGCCAGATCGCCGGCATGGGCGGCGACATCTCCGGTTTCGTGCCGGAACAGGTCGCGGTTCGCCTGAGGGCGCGGTTTTCCGGCGCGGCACGCGACTGACGCCGTCCGCACCCTTTCGCAAGGGACGGCAACGAGCGGCCTTCACGCCGCGGGGACAAGGAACGGATTTTTCAATGACGCTTTCAATGAAGATGCTGGCGGCTGCCGCAACGCTCGCCATGGGGCTCACCATCGGCCTTGGCGGTGTGGCGAGCGCCCAGGGTGATCCCGAAAACACCATCTATCTCGACCTCAAGGACGGCCGGGTGACCATCCAGTTGCGGCCGGACCTTGCGCCGCAGCACGCCGAGCGGATCAGGACGCTCGCCCGCCAGGGCTTTTATGACGGCGTCGTCTTCCACCGGGTGATCGACGGTTTCATGGCCCAGACCGGCGATCCGACCGGCACCGGCACCGGCGGCTCCGACCTGCCGGATCTGCGGGCCGAATTCACCGACAAGGCCTCGTTCGAGCGCGGCACGCTCGGCATGGCCCGGGCCCAGGACCCGAACAGCGCCAATTCCCAGTTCTTCATCATGTTCCAGCCGGCCCCGCACCTCGATGGCCAGTACACCATCGTCGGCGAGGTCACCGACGGCATGGACCTCATCGACAACATCAAGAAGGGATCGCGGAGCGCCAACGGCATGGTCTCCGATCCCGACAAGATCGTGAAGATGAGCGTTGCCGCCGACCAGTAGGCGGCACGCCCGATTTCCCCCTATTCAGGACACACGCAAGCACGGAGGGCCGGACTTTTGGCCGATATCAAGGATCCCGAAAACACCCTGCTGATGGAGACCACCAAGGGATCGGTCACCATCGAAATGCGCCCGGATCTGGCGCCGAACCACGTTGCCCGCATCAAGGAGCTGGTCCGCGACGGCTTTTATGACGGCATCGTCTTTCACCGGGTGATCGACGGCTTCATGGCCCAGACCGGCTGCCCGCACGGCACCGGTACCGGCGGCTCGGGCAAGAACCTGAAGGCCGAGTTCAACAAGGAGCCCCATGTGCGCGGCACCTGCTCCATGGCCCGCGCCATGAGCCCGGATTCGGCCGACAGCCAGTTCTTCATCTGCTTTGCCCCGTCCTCCTGGCTCGACGGCGAATACACCGTCTGGGGCCAGGTCGTCGACGGCATGGACAATGTCGACAAGATCAAGCGCGGCGAGCCGGTCTCCAATCCGGACAAGATCGTCAGCGTCAAGGTTGCCGCCGACGCCGCCTGAGGCGCCACCGGGCGAATTTGAGAAAGCATGGTCCGGGGACGCGACGACGCTCCCGGGCCATTTCTGGTGAGCGATCGATGCGGGTCGAGGATTTCGATTTCGAACTGCCGGAAGAGCGGATCGCGCTGCGCCCGGCGCGGCCGCGCGATGCCGCACGCATGCTGGTGGTGCGGCCCGGCGCCAGCCCGGAGCTTGCCGACGCGATCGTGCGCGACTTGGCCGAACTCTTGCGGCCGGGAGATGCGCTCGTCTCCAACGACACGCGGGTCATTCCCGCCCAGCTTGAGGGCAAGCGCATCGGCCGCGGCGACAGCGCCCCGAAGATCGCCGTCACGCTCCACAAGCGCGCCGGCCTTGACGCCTGGTACGGCTTTGCCCGCCCGGCCAAGAAGCTGCAAGCCGGCGACCGCGTCGCCTTCGCTGCCGAATGCACCTTCTGCTATGGCGGCGCGCTGATGGCGAGCGTCGTCGAAAAAGGCGATGGCGGCGAGGTCCTGTTCCGCTTCGACCGCTCCGGCGAGATGCTCGACATCGAGCTTTCCCGCGTCGGCGCCATGCCGCTACCGCCCTATATCGCGTCGAAGCGCAAGATCGACGGGCGCGACGCCCGCGACTACCAGACCCTGTTCGCCAGCCGCGACGGCGCCGTCGCCGCCCCGACCGCCGGCCTCCACTTCACCGACGAGTTGATCGCAGCATTGGACGAGCGGGGCATCTCCCGGCACACCGTGACGCTCCACGTCGGCGCCGGCACCTTCCTGCCGGTCAAGGTCGACAGGCTGGAAGATCACCGCATGCACGCCGAATGGGGCGAGATCGGCAAGGAGACCGCCGACGCGCTCAACGACGTGCGGGCGAGGGGCGGGCGCATCGTCTCGGTCGGCACAACGTCGCTGCGGCTGCTGGAAAGCGCCGCCGATGAGGACGGCACCATAAATCCGTTCTGCGACGACACCTCGATCTTCATTTCCCCCGGCTATCGGTTCAAGGCCGTCGACGTGCTGATGACCAATTTCCACCTGCCGCGCTCGACCCTTTTCATGCTGGTCAGCGCCTTCTGCGGTCTAGACGTCATGCGCCGCGCCTACGCCCACGCCATCGCGGAAAACTACCGCTTCTATTCCTATGGCGATGCCTCGCTGCTGTTCCGGGAAGGCGCCGCATGAGCCGCTACACTTATCGTTTGATGGCGACCGACGGCATGGCCCGGCGCGGCGAACTCACCACCGCCCATGGCGTCGTCAGAACCCCCGCCTTCATGCCGGTCGGCACGCAAGGCACCGTCAAGGCGATGTACACCGACCAGGTGCGCGAGACGGGCGCCGACGTCGTCCTTGGCAACACCTATCACCTGATGCTGCGCCCCGGCGCCGAGCGGGTGGCCCGGCTCGGCGGCCTCCACCACTTCATGAACTGGCCGCACACGATCCTCACCGATTCCGGCGGCTTCCAGGTGATGTCGCTGGCCCAGCTTCGAAAGCTCGACGACATCGGCGTCCGCTTCCGCTCGCACCTCGACGGGGCCGAGCACGTGCTGACGCCGGAGCGCTCCATCGAGATCCAGGGGCTGCTGGGCGCCGACATCCAGATGCAGCTCGACGAGTGCATCCGCCTGCCGGCGAGCGAGGACGAGGTCGCCCGCGCCATGCGCCTGTCGCTGCACTGGGCCGAGCGCTCGAAGGTCGCGTTCGAGGCGATGGGCGGGCCGGACAAGGGGCAGGGGCTGCACGGCATCGTCCAGGGCGGCGACGTGAAGAGTTTGCGCGTGGAATCCGCGCGTGCGCTTTCGGCGATGGATTTCGGCGGCTATTCCATCGGCGGCCTTGCCGTCGGCGAGCCCCAGGACGTCATGCTCGACATGCTGGAAACGACGCTGCCGGAACTGCCCGAGGACAAGCCGCGCTACCTGATGGGCGTCGGCACGCCCGAGGACATTCTGGAATCGGTCGCCCGCGGTATCGACATGTTCGACTGCGTGCTGCCGACCCGGGCCGGGCGCCACGGGCTTGCCTACACCCGCTTCGGCAAGATCAACCTGAAGAACGCCCGCCATGCGGACGACCCGCGACCTCTCGACGCAGACAGCGACTGCCCGGCGGCCCGTGACTATTCCCGCGCGTATCTGCATCACCTGGTGAAGGCCGGCGAGGCGCTTTCCATGATGCTTTTGACGTGGAACAATCTTGCCTATTATCAGTCGCTGATGGCCGGCATGCGCGAGGCGATCTCCACGGGAACGTTCGCCGATTTTCGCGAAGAGACGCTTCAGGGTTGGGCAAAGGGCGATATTGCACCGCACTCCGCGTAACCGGCGTTCGTTTCCCGGCAGGCCCGAGACGAGTGAACTTTCAATATATTGGCGGTACCGGTATTGCGTTCCCGACGCATGCAAACGTCCGCCGGCGGCGCCGGATACCGGTCCGCCAGAGGTGCGCGCAACGGCAATTGCGATCCTTCCTCTGGCCACGTCCCACAATCTCCGCTATAGGCACTAAAAAACATGACCGAATGGTCAAGGAATGGAGACTCGCGGAGGGTTCTGGTGTCCGAAATACTCGCAAGGGTTGAGCATCGCGACGACATTGCTTTGATCGTCGTCGATAATCCGCCGGTCAATGCCCTGTCCCAGGCGGTGCGCGAGGGCCTCAACCGGGCGGTCGTGGAGATTGCCGCTGACGAGAGCGTCAAGGGGGCCGTTCTGGTTTGTGCCGGGCGGACCTTCATTGCCGGTGCCGACATCAAGGAATTCGGCAAGGGGCCGCTGGAGCCGTCGCTGCCGGACACCATCGCGACGATGGAAACGCTGCAAAAGCCGATCGTCGCCGCGCTGCACGGAACGGCGCTCGGCGGCGGGCTGGAGGTGGCGCTCGGCTGCCACTACCGGGTCATCGACCGGGGCGGC
This sequence comes from Rhodobium gokarnense, assembly GCF_025961475.1. Taxonomy (NCBI): domain Bacteria; kingdom Pseudomonadati; phylum Pseudomonadota; class Alphaproteobacteria; order Hyphomicrobiales; family Rhodobiaceae; genus Rhodobium; species Rhodobium gokarnense. The sequence continues at coordinate 137,245 of NZ_JAOQNS010000011.1, forward strand.
CAGGTCGGCCTGCCGGAAGTCACCCTCGGCATCATCCCCGGCGCCGGCGGCACCCAGCGCCTGCCGCGCCTCACCGGCATCGAACAGGCGATCGAGCTCATCACCTCCGGCAAGCGCATCGGGGCGGAGAAGGCACTCGCCTTCGGCATCGCCGACAAGGTCGTCGACGGCGACCTGACGGCGGCGGCCATCGCCTTCCTGAAGGAAAAGCTCAGCGCCGGCGAAGCGGTGGTGCCGGTCTCGGCGCGCCCGGTCGGCAAGGTCGACCAAACCCGCATCGGCGAACAGATCGCCAAGGTGACGAAGAAGGCGCGCGGCCAGCTCTCTCCGGTGAAGGCCGCGGAATCTGTCGCCAACACGGCAACGCTTTCCTTTGCCGACGGCATGGCGCGCGAGCGCGCAATCTTTGAAGAGCTCGTCGCCTCGGACCAGTCGAAGGCGCTGCGCTATGCCTTTTTCGCCGAACGCGCGGTCTCCAAGGTGCCGGGTCTGGAAGACGCCGAAGCCAAGGAGGTCCGGACCGTCGGCATCGTCGGCGCCGGCACGATGGGCTCCGGCATTGCGGTTGCCTTCGCGGATGCCGGGATGCGCGTCATCATGTCGGAGATGTCGGGGGAGGCGGCCGATGCCGGCCGCGACCGCATCGACAGGATCTACGCCGACCAGGTCCAGCGCGGCCGCCTGACCGAGGACATGACGGCCGAGCGACAGATGCGGATCACCATCGCGGTCGGGCTAGAAGCGCTCGCCGGGGCCGATCTGGTCGTGGAGGCCGTGTTCGAAGACCTCGACGTCAAGAAGGACCTCTTTGCCAGGCTCGACGGCATTCTGGCGCCCGGCGCGGTGCTCGCCACCAACACCTCCTATCTCGACATCGACGCCATCGCGGCCGCAACCTCGCGGCCCGATTCCGTCTGCGGCATGCATTTCTTTTCGCCGGCAAACGTCATGAAGCTGCTGGAGGTGGTGCGCGCGGCAAAGACCGACGATAGGACGGTCAAGACGGCGCTGGACCTCGCCCGACGGATCGGCAAGGTCGCGGTCCTCTCCGGCGTCTGCGACGGTTTCATCGGCAACCGGATCTGGGCCGCGTGGCGAAAGCAGGCAGAGTTCCTTGTCGAGGACGGCGCCTACCCGGAGGACATCGATGCGGCGGTGACCGCCTTCGGCTTTCCGATGGGTCCGTTCGCCGTCTACGATCTTTCCGGCCTCGACATTGCCTGGGCCCAGCGCAAGCGCCATGCCGCGACGCGTGACCCGGCCGCGCGCTACGTGGAGATCCCGGACCGCATCTGCGAGCTCGGCCGCTTCGGGCGCAAGACCGGCGCCGGCTGGTACGACTATTCGGGCGGCGGCGCGCCGGCGCCGGACCCGTCGATCCGCCAGATGATCGAGGCGCACCGGGACGAGAAAGGCATCGTCCCGCAGCATTTTACGGCCGAGGACATCCAGCGGCGCATGCGCGCCACCATGGTCAACGAAGGCGCCAACATCCTCGCGGAAAAGATCGCCCACCGGCCGCTCGACGTCGATATGGTCATGCTCTTCGGCTACGGCTATCCGCGCTGGCGCGGCGGGCCGATGTTCGAGGCCGACCTCGTCGGATTGCCGCAGATCCTGGAAGACGTCCGCGAAATGTGCGCCGCCGGCGGCCACGGTTTTGCGCCGTCGCCGCTGCTTGTGGAGCTCGCCGAGTCGGGAAAGAGCTTTGCGGACTGGGCGGAGGATAAATAGTCCGCACTTCGGACCATTCACTCTCCGTCATCGCGAGGAGCCGTAGGCGACGCGGCGATCCAGAACTACTCGCTCGGAGCAAGCGGCCCCTGGATTGCCGCGCTCACTTCGCTCGCTCGCAATGAAAGTAAGTCGTTGGATTCAGATGCAATCTAGAGCCGCCAAAGCGTAACGCCCTCGGGCGTCGTCGCCCGGTCCAGCCGGCCGGACAGGTCGGCGACGAGGCCGCGACCGTCCTTCAGGAGCGGCGCGACGACGTCCCATCCGCCGCCGGAAACGAACGCCCGATGGCCGACCGCCAGCACGACGGCATCGGCCGGCGCCATGTCGTGAAGTTCCTGAAGGTTCAAGCCGTATTCGGCCTGCATGTCCCCCGGATCGGCATTGGGATCGGCGACCGCGACCTCGGCGCCGAACTCGGTGAGCTTTGCGACGAGATCGACAACCTTCGAATTTCGGATATCGCGAATATCGGGCTTGAAGGTCGCGCCGAGGATGATGATCCGCGGCGGCCGTTCGCAGCCGAGGCGCACGCATTCGCGCACGACGGACGTCGCCACGAACTCCGCCATGCCTTCGTTTGTGCCGCGCCCGGCAAGCACGACCTGCGGCTGGTGGCCCACCTCCAGCGCCTTGTGGGTGAGGTAATAGGGATCGATGCCGATGCAGTGGCCGCCGACGAGGCCGGGCTTGAACGGAAGGAAATTCCATTTGGTGCCGGCGGCGGCGAGCACGTCGCCCGTGTCGATGTCGAGCCGGTGGAACAGCACGGCGAGCTCGTTCATGAGCGCGATGTTGAGGTCGCGCTGGGTATTCTCGATGACCTTGGCGGCCTCCGCGACGCGGATCGAAGGCGCCCGGTGGATCGGCGCGGTGATCACCGAGCCGTAGAGCGCGGCGAGGCGGTCGAGGGCGTCGGGCGAGCTGGCGGCGACCACCTTGGAGATCGTCTCGAAGGTGTGTTCCGCATCGCCCGGATTGATCCGCTCCGGCGAATAGCCGACGGCGAAATCGCGGCCGAAGGAAAGCCCGGAGACGGCTTCCAGGATCGGCACGGCGACCTCTTCGGTCGCGCCCGGATAGACGGTGGACTCGTAGACGACGATGGCACCCGGCAGCAGCGCCCCGGCAACGGTCTCCGTCGCGCCCTTCAGCGCCGCAAGGTCCGGCTGGCGGGCAGCGTCGATCGGCGTCGGCACGGCGACGATGTGGATGTCGGCGCGGGAGAGGGCGGCCGGATCGTCGGTGAAATTGAGGCCCGAGGCGGCGAGCCGCGCATCCTCGATGGTCGCGGTGCGGTCATGGCCTGTTGCGAGTTCACCGATGCGATCCTTCTTTATGTCGAAGGCGACGACGTCGTGCCCGCCCTCGGCAAGCGCCACCGCTACCGGCAGGCCCACATAGCCGAGGCCCACGACAGAGACCGTCTCGCGCACGGACGGCCGGGAAGGGTCAGACATTGTAGTAGTCCCGGTACCAGGCGACGAAGGCGGCAACGCCCTCGGTCACCGGCGTCCTCGGCGCAAAGCCGGTGGCGGCCGCAAGGTCGGAGGTGTCGGCATAGGTGGCGGCGACGTCGCCCGGCTGCATCGGCAGGAAGTTCTTCTTGGCCGTGGTGCCGAGCGCCGCTTCCAGCGCCTCGATATAGTCCATCAGTTCCACGGGCCTGGAATTGCCGATGTTGAAGACCCGGTGCGGCGCGCGCCCGCTCGTTGCCGGATCGGGGGCGTCGCCGTTCCAGTCGGGATCGGGTTTCGGCACCACGTCGGCGACCCGGACGATGCCCTCCACAATGTCGTCGACGAAGGTGAAGTCGCGCTGCATCTTGCCGTGGTTGTAGATGTCGATCGGCTCGCCCGCGAGCATCGCCTTGGCGAACTTGAAGAGCGCCATGTCCGGCCGGCCCCAGGGCCCGTAGACGGTGAAGAAGCGCAGCCCCGTTGCGGGGATGGCGAAGAGGTCGCCATAGGCGTGGGCCATCAGCTCGTTGGCGCGCTTGGTGGCGGCATAGAGCGAGATCGGATGGTCGGCAACGTGGTGCTCGGAAAACGGCATCGCCGTGTTGAGGCCGTAGACGGAGGAGCTGGACGCATAGACGAGGTGATCGACGGCGTGGTGCCGGCAGGCCTCCAGCACCGACAGGAAGCCGGTGAGGTTGGATGTCACATAGTCGAACGGCGCGTCAAGGCTGTGGCGGACGCCCGCCTGGGCGGCAAGGTTGATGACGATCTGGGGTCGATGGGTCTCGAAAAGGCCCATCAGCGCCGTGCGGTCTTCGAGTGCGGTGCGCGAGAAGGTGAAATTCGGCTGGTCGGCGAGGCGGGCCAGCCGCGCTTCCTTCAGCGCCGGGTCGTAATAGGCATCGACCCGGTCGACGCCGACGACCTCGTGGCCGTCCCCGAGGAGCCGCAGCGCGACGTGGTTGCCGATGAAGCCGGCAACGCCGGTGACGAGATAGCGGGTCATGGGGCCGGTCCTGACCTGAAACGGAGCCGCCGCGAAAAAGGGTCGAAACGAGAGCGGCGCAGCGCCTTCTTAGGACGCCGCGCCGCCGATCACAACAAAGCTTCGGTCCCGAAGGGCAATGAGGACGGTCGTTTCAATGCCCGTTCGGATGTGCCTTCTCAGCCCGTGCGCTCCAGGATCGCTTCCAGCTCGGGGCGGAACTCCGGCGCGATGTCGCCGCGGGCGAGCGCATAGGCGACGTTTGCGGCCAGGAACCCGACCTTGGAGCCGCAGTCGAAGGTGCGCCCCTCGAACTTCACGCCGGTAAAGGGCTGGGTCTTCATCAGCGCCAGCATGGAGTCGGTGAGCTGGATCTCGCCGCCGGCGCCGGTGTCCTGGCCCTCGATGAACTGGAAGATCTCCGGCTGCAGGATGTAGCGGCCGGTGATGATGAGGTTGGAGGGTGCCGTGCCCGGCTTCGGCTTTTCCACCATGCCGGTGACCGGGAAGACGCTGTCCGTGCCGCCTTCGCCGACTTCCACAACGCCATACTGGAAGGTCTGGTCCTCCGGCACCTCTTCGACCGCGATGATGTTGTCGCCACCGGTCGCATTGAAGGCGTCAATCATCTGGGCAAGGCAGCCCTTCTTGGCCTGCACCAGCACGTCCGGCAGCAGCACGGCAAACGGCTCGTCGCCGATCATGTCCTTGGCGCACCAGATGGCGTGGCCGAGGCCGAGCGGCTCCTGCTGGCGGGTGAAACTGGTGCGTCCGGCGCGCGGGCGGCAGGCCTCGACGATCTCCAGCGCCTCCGTCTTGCCACGCTCGCGCAGCGTGTGCTCCAGCTCGAAAGAGATGTCGAAATGGTCGGCGATGACGCTCTTGTTGCGGCCAGTGACGAAGATCAGGTGCTCGATGCCGGCATCGAGCGCCTCGTCGACGACGTACTGGATGATCGGTCGGTCGACGACCGTCAGCATTTCCTTGGGCATGGCCTTGGTCGCGGGCAGGAATCGCGTTCCGAGACCGGCGACCGGAAACACCGCTTTGCGCAGCTTGTTGGTTGACATGTTCTTTACCGTGGTTGGTGAGTGTTCGGATTATCTTCGAGGAAGGAGCTGTGTGCCCCGCTATTGCGCACGAACTATGACACTTTCTTAGACAATTTGCCGGAAGATGCTCCACGAGTTCGGGAACTTGCCACAGCCGACCGCGGTCAAAACGCGGCAGTCGGCCGGAGGTTCCCGCATACCCGGGTCGGATACTGCCGATTGTCCATTGCAAGAGGCAGCACATCGACCGCGGAAAGGCAACAGGGTGTTTTTCGGGAGGTTCGGGCAATGACGGTTCTGGTCACGGGCGGCGCCGGCTATATCGGCAGCCACATGGTTCTGGCGCTCGTCGACGCGGGCGAGGACGTGGTCGTCCTCGACAATCTGTCCACCGGCTTTCGCGAGGCGATCGCCCCGGAGGCGGTGTTCTACCGCGGCGACGTCGCCGACGAGGCGCTGGTGATGCGCATCGTCGCCCGGCACGATGTCTCGGCCATCATCCACTTCGCCGGCTCGATCGTGGTGCCGGAGTCCGTCGCCGATCCGCTCGGCTACTATCTCAACAACACGGTGAAGTCGCGCAGCCTGATGGCGAGCGCCGTCACCGCGGGCGTCAGGAACTTCCTGTTTTCGTCGACCGCGGCCGTCTACGGCGATCCGGCGGAGGTTCCGGTGAGCGAACAGGCCCCGTTCGCGCCGATGTCGCCCTACGGCACCTCCAAGATGATGACGGAGCTGATGCTCGCCGACGTCGCCGCCGCCCACGACTTCACCTACACGGCGCTGCGCTATTTCAACGTCGCCGGCGCCGATCCGGAAGGCCGCACCGGCCAGTCGACGGCCCGCGCCACCCATCTCATCAAGGTCGCCTGCGAGACCGCGCTCGGCAAGCGCAGCCACCTCGACGTCTACGGCACGGATTACCCGACGCCGGACGGCACCTGCGTGCGCGACTACATCCATGTCTCCGACCTCGCCAAGGCCCATCTCCTTGCCCTCAATGCCATGCGCGACGGCAACGGCAGCGCCGTTTTCAACTGCGGCTACGGCAAGGGATTTTCGGTTCTGGACGTGGTCGACGCGGTCAAGCGCGTCTCCGGTCAGGACTTCCCGGTGAGGCTGGCGCCGCGCCGTCCGGGGGACTCGCCGCAAATCGTCGCATGCGCCGATCGCATCCGCGAAACCCTCGGCTGGACCCCGGATTACGACGATCTCGACACCATCGTCGAACACGCGTTCCGGTGGGAGCGGCACCTCGGACTCGCCAAGGCGAGCTGAAACGCTTTTCCCGAAATCGGCGCATTGGCAAAAAGCGGCTGACTTGCGCCCTCTTTCAGCATGCGCTACACGCCCCGTGACCATAGACATAGGGGCCTTCTTTTGACTGAGGACGCGCTGATCGAGGCGCTCGCCGGCATCGCTTTGGATGCTGGCGCGCTGATCATGGACATCTACCGCACGGACTTCGACGCCAGGGTCAAATCCGACAACTCACCGGTGACCGAGGCCGACGAAAAGGCCGAAGCGCTGATCCTGGAGCGGCTGGCAAGCCTTACGCCGGACATTCCGGTCGTCGCCGAGGAGTCCGTTGCCGCCGGCCGGATCCCGGAACTCAAGGACCGTTTCTTCCTCGTCGACCCGCTCGACGGCACCAAGGAGTTCCTGAACCGCAACGGCGACTTCACCGTCAACATCGCCCTTGTGGAGAACGGGGTGCCGGTTCTCGGCGTCGTCTACGCCCCGGCGCGCAATGTGATCTTCACCGGCGGGCGCGCCTCCGGAGCCCGTGTCGGCAAGGTCGGGGGCGACGGCTCCGTCGCCTATGCCCCGACCGCCGTGCGCGCGGCGCCTGAAGAGGGCATCGTCGCGGTTGCCAGCCGCTCGCACATGACCGACGAGACCAAGCAGTTCGTCGATCGCTTCACGGTCACCGACCTCGTATCGGCCGGTTCGTCGCTGAAATTCTGCCGGGTGGCGAGCGGCGAGGCCGACCTTTATCCCCGGCTCGGCCGCACCATGGAGTGGGACACCGCCGCGGGCGATGCGGTGCTGAGGGCCGCCGGCGGCAAGGTGACGACGGTCGACGGCATGCTTCTCACCTACGGCAAGCGCAACCAGGCCGACGACAGCGATTTCGCCAATCCGTGGTTCGTCGCGGCGGGCGGCTTCGATCCCTTTGCGAAAGGGGAAGGCGCCTGACGATCTGCGGCCGCACGAACCGGCGCCATTGCGCCGGGCGCAACGATGCGGCGGAAAGATGTCCGAAACGGCGGTCTTGCCGAACAAAGACCACAAAGTGCTTCGACAGAAGGCGCCGCAACGAGGCGTCTCGTCACTGAGGAAGGAATTTTTAGCGGTGTCCGTATCACGCACCTCCCACCTGAAGCGGCTGGAAGCGGAGAGCATCCACATCATCCGCGAAGTCGCGGCCGAGTTCCGCAATCCGGTCATGCTCTATTCGATCGGCAAGGACTCCTCGGTGATGCTGCATCTGGCGATGAAGGCGTTCTATCCGTCGAGGCCGCCGTTCCCCCTGATGCACGTGGACACGACCTGGAAGTTCCGCGAGATGATCAAGTTTCGCGACGACACCGTGAAGCGGCTCGGCCTCGACCTGATCGTCCACACCAACCAGGAAGGCAAGGCCCAGAACATCAACCCGTTCGACCACGGCTCGGCCTACTACACCCATGTGATGAAGACCGAGGCGCTGAAGGAGGCGCTGACGCTGCACGGCTTCGATGCGGCCTTCGGCGGCGCCCGGCGCGACGAGGAAAAGTCGCGGGCCAAGGAGCGCGTGTTCTCGTTCCGCAACGCCAATCACGTCTGGGACCCGAAGAACCAGCGCCCGGAACTCTGGAACCTCTACAACGCGCGTATCGCCAAGGGCGAATCCATCCGGGTGTTTCCGCTCTCCAACTGGACCGAGCTCGACATCTGGCAGTACATCATGTCGGAAGAGATCCCGATCGTGCCGCTCTACTATGCCGCCCAGCGCCCGGTCGTGGAGCGCGATGGCATGCTGATCATGGTCGACGACGACCGCATGGAGCTGCGCCCGGACGAAAAGCCCGAGATGAAGCTGGTGCGGTTCCGCACCCTCGGCTGCTATCCGCTGACCGGCGCCATCGAGTCGCCGGCCGACGACCTTGCCGGCATCGTCCGGGAAATGCTGATCGCCCGCACCTCGGAGCGCCAGGGCCGGCTGATCGACCACGACGATTCCGCGTCGATGGAAAAGAAAAAGCGTGAAGGGTACTTTTGATGATGGACACGCCGAACACGTCGTCCGACGACGAAGCGCTGGAACTCACCGGCGAGGCGTTCGAGGAGTATCTCCAGCGCCAGGAGAACAAGTCGCTGCTCAGGATCCTGACCTGCGGCAGCGTCGATGACGGCAAGTCGACCCTGATCGGCCGACTGCTCTACGACACCAAGCTGATCTTCGAGGACCAGCTCGCCGCCCTGGAGCGCGACAGCAAGCGCCACGGCACCGTCGGCGAGGACATCGATTTCGCGCTCCTGGTCGACGGCCTTGAGGCCGAACGCGAGCAGGGCATCACCATCGACGTCGCCTACCGGTTCTTCACGACGGACCGGCGCAAGTTCATCGTCGCCGACACGCCCGGCCACGAGCAGTACACCCGTAACATGGCGACGGGCGCCTCGAACTCCGACGTCGCGGTGCTCCTCGTCGATGCCCGCAATGGCATCGCCACCCAGACCCGCCGACACGCCTTCATCGTCTCGCTGCTCGGCATCCGCCACGTGGTGCTCGCCGTCAACAAGATCGACCTCGTCAATTTCGACGAGGAGGTGTTCAAGCGGATCTGCAAGGATTTCCGGGCCTTCGCCGACTCCTTCGATTTCGACAGCATCGCCGAGATCCCGATTTCCGCGCGCTTCGGCGACAACGTGCTGACCCGCAGCGAGCGGACGCCCTGGTACACGGGCTCCGCGTTGCTCGACCATCTGGAGTCCATCGAGGTCGAGAACGATCTCGCCTCCGCGCCGTTCCGCATGTTCGTCCAGTGGGTCAACCGGCCGAACCTCGACTTCCGCGGCTTTTCCGGCACCATTGCCTCCGGCCGCATCCGTCCCGGGGACGAGGTCGTCGCCGCGCTCTCCGGCCGCAAGTCGCGGGTCAAGCGCGTCGTCACCATGGACGGCGACCTGATCGAGGCCGGCCCCGGCGATGCGGTCACCATCGAGCTTGAGGACGAGATCGACATCTCCCGCGGCGAGATGCTGGCCGGTGCCGACGCGCGGCCGGACGTTTCCGACCAGTTCGCCGCCCACCTGATCTGGATGTCGGACGCGCCGCTCTATCCCGGCCGGCCCTATCTGATCAAGCAGGGGACCCGCACCGTCACGGCGACGGTGACGGAGATCAAGCACAAGATCGACGTCAACAATTTCGATCACCTGGCGGCCAAGACGCTCGACCTCAACGAGATCGCCTTCGCCAACCTGTCGCTCTCCGAGCCGATCTCCTTCGACCCCTATGAGGTCAACCGGGACACCGGCTCCTTCGTGCTGATCGACCGACTGACCAATGCGACGGTCGCCGCCGGCCTCGTCTGGTTTGGCCTTCGCCGTGCGACCAACATCCACTGGCAGGCCCTTGACCTCGACAAGAGCGCGCGCGGCATCCAGAAGGGCCAGAAGCCGGCCATCCTCTGGTTCACCGGCCTTTCCGGCTCCGGCAAGTCGACGATCGCCAACATGGTGGAGAAGCGGCTGCACGCCATGGGCCGGCACACCTATGTGCTCGACGGCGACAATGTCCGCCACGGCCTCAACCGCGACCTCGGCTTCACCGACGCCGACCGGGTGGAGAACATCCGCCGCGTCGCCGAGGTGGCCAAGCTGTTCGTCGATGCCGGCGAGATCGTGCTCGTCTCCTTCATCTCGCCGTTCCGCTCGGAGCGCCGGATGGCGCGCGACATCGTCGAGGAGGACGAGTTCATCGAGGTCTTCGTCGACACGCCGATCGAGATCTGCCGCCAGCGCGACCCCAAGGGCCTCTACAAGAAGGCGGACGAGGGCAAGATCAAGAACTTCACCGGCATCGACTCGCCTTACGAGCCGCCGGAGACGGCCGAACTGCGCCTCGACACCACCAAGGCCGATCCGGCCGAACTGGCCGAGGTCATCATCGCCGAACTGAAGGCGCGCGGCGTGCTGCTGTAGCATCCGGCGCCACGCACAGAACCGGTCAATAGGCGGCGCGGAGAGATCCGCGCCGCTTTTTTGTTCGTGATCCGAAACGCAGCAAAGCGCCGGAAGGTGACAGGCGTCACAACGGCCGGCCCTGGGGCCCGGTATCCCTGAACCATCGAAACCGCCGACAAACGGCGACACAAGGGGATCAGGGACCATGAGCACTTTCAAAAAGATCGTCACCGCGTTCGTTTTCGCCGCCGCCGCCTTCGGCGCGGCCGCTCCGGCAAGCGCCGCCATGGGCAATCTGGCCGGCGCGGTGAAGACCGCCGCCGCCGCCGGCGAAGCCGAAACGCTGACGACGAAGGTCGGCTACTGGCGCAAGCACCGGCGTTTGCGCCGCGATCGCAGGGCGCGTCGTTACACCTATTCCCGGCGCTACAGGAGCGCCCGGCGCCACCGGCATTTCGGTCGCCACCGCGAAGGCCGCCGCTTCCGCCAGGCCCGCCGCTACCGCGACCATCGGCGCCACAACGGGCCGGGCTTTGCGCGTGGCCACACGGGCACGCAGGGCGGCAACACGCCCCCGGGCACGACCTACTACACCTACGTGGATCGCTACGCCAATTGAGCGGAAATCGGAGACGCCTGACGACGACGCGCCCGCCGGGAAACCGGGCGCGTCGTTTCCCGTTGGCCGGGGACGACGGGCGGCAGTTCGAATCTTCCGCAGGACGGCCCCCGGCCGGTGCGCCGGCGGCGCCCGCCTGGCCCTACATCCGCGTCAGCACCTGGCGGCGCATCGTCCGCTCCAGCGCCAGGGCGATGAAGATCGCGCAGATGGTGAAGCCGTTCAGATAGTAAAGGTCCAGGAAGTCGCTGTGGAATTCTGCGAAATATCCCTGCCGCGCCCATTCGGTGATGTGCAGGATCGGATTGTAATAGAGGATGTTCTGGATCGCCTTCGGCAGGGATTCGGCGATGAAGAAGATGCCGGAGATGAAGAACATCGGTCGGCTCATCATCTTGAAGATCTTGATCCACGCCTTGAAGACGGAGCCGACGCAGACATTGAAGACGCCGACCGCGAAGCCGATGAGGGCGGCATAGGTGAACGGCAGGATCGTCATGATGAAGCTGTCCGGAAGCCCGCCGCCGAAGGCGATATGGTAGGCGATGAAGATCACGCACATGACGACCACCATGACGGTGGTTTCCAGCACCATGGACGCGACATAGGCATCGATCGGCTTGACGATCGGGAAGAACAGCAGGCTGCGGTTGCCCTTCGAGGAACGGTTGATCGCCCCGGTCACGGACTTGTAGGCCGAATAGGGCAGCATGCCGCTGGCAAAGAACAGGATGTAGCTTTCGCCGAGCGCCGGCTCGCGGCCGCGCAGGCCGGTGGAAAACAGGACCGCGAGCACCGCGATCATGCCGACCGGTTCCATGATCGCCCACAGGAAGCCGAGGGACTGGTCGCTGAACCGGGTGCGCATGTCGCGCAGCATCAGCGACCAGACGTTCCTGAGAAAGATATGGAACGGTGAACCGAGCGTCTGCATGGTCGAACCGCGAGCCTTGAATGGAAAACGGGGGTGCCGAGTTCCCTATGTACGGTTTTCGGCATCTTGATGGCAAGGCGGTCGGCGCCTGCCGGAAAAAAGACGTCAGGTGCCGCGGGCCCCGGCATCGAACCACCGCGCCGCGGCAAAGAGTGCCAGGTCGTCGCGGTTGTTGGCGATGAGGGCCTTCAGCGTTGAGGCCGACAAATCGAGCGCGGCGTCCGGCCGGTTCTGGGAGACGTTGCGGCGGCGGGCCGGGCGGGAGAACGGCCCCCGCCTGATCTCGCATCCGTGCCGTTCCGCAAGCCCCCTGAAGAGGTCCGCGAAATCCGCATCGATCCGCTCTGTGGTGGTGACGAAGGCAAGGCGCTCCAGATTGGCGAGCGCCGCTTCCAGCATCGTGCCGCCGGCCTGCCGGCTCTGCCGGCCAGTCAGCCCCGCGATCCGGCGCGTCATGTAGTTGCGGGTATAGGCCGTGAGCCGCCGGTCGCTCGCGGCGACGAACGCGCCGAAGGAGTTTTCCCGGCAGAACCGGCAGCGGAAGAGGTGGGCGGGCTTGGGGACCTTGCCGTCGGCGGTGGCGCCGTGGTCCGCCAGCCTCTGGCCCTCGCGGCGGAAGTGGAAATATTGCGAGATCATCCGGTCGACGGGATCGCGCAGCACGGTGAAGACCGGCGCGCCGGGAAACCATTCCGCGATCTGGTCGGATCGCATGTGGCCGGCGACAACGGCGGCGTTGGCGGCCGGCGTTGCGGGATCGGCAAGCTCGGCCTGCAGCCGCTCAAGGTTCTTGGCGTGATAGAGCCGCTCCGTGCCGACGATACGCCCCATTGCATCGATGATGCTGGTGCCGCCGCATTTGAAGAGGTGGAGGAAGACGATCGGCGGCGGTGTCCGCATGGGGTCCATGTGCCTTCGAGAGCTGCAAGGCGATTGGTCGTGGCGCCTTTTCGGGGCGCGGCGGCAGGGTGTCGGCGCGCGCCGGCCCGGAAAACACCCGCTTGCGGCGCCGGCGCGTTGTAGCCGATGGGCTTTGTCCTCGGCAAGCCCGGGCGTCGCGGCGAGGATGGGCCGGCGGGGATGGACAGGCCGGGCGGAAACCTTATGATCGCGCGCGCTTTCGCCGCCGGCGCAGTGTCTCGGCGATCCTTTCAGGCAACCAACGAAGCGACGGATCCCGCGTGACGATGACGACAGAGGCTGCCGGCAAAGACGCAACGACCGGCTGGGCGGTCGGCGGCCGGCTGATAGTGCTCGATGGAACCGAACGGCATGGTGCGCGCTTTCGCGCGGCCGGACCGGAGGCGGCGCTCCGCATCGATTTCGAGCCGCCGAGGCGCGGCGGCTGGTGCACCATCGAGATCGACATGTGGTGCGATTCCTTCGCCAAGCCCCGGGCGCTGCCGGATTTCGGCGACGGCATCGACGACGCCAAGGCGATCCCCTTCAAGCGGCTACCGACCGGCGTCTACCGCGCCTTCGTGCGGCTTCCGGGCAAGTTGCACGGGCTCGTCCTCAGGCCCGCCCAGGTGCCGATGACGTTCGAGATCGCCGACATCCGAATCGAGAAGGTCGGCATTTTCGGCCTTCTGGGCGTTGCCTGGCGCCACGCGAAATTCAACTGGAACAAGGGGCCGAGGGCATTCGTCAAATTCCTCGGCGAAGTGGTGGGCATCGTCGCCCTGCCGAAGCGCTTCAGCGCCTTCCGCGATGCCGAGGCGGGAAGCGGGGGCAAGGACGACCGGCAACTGCGCTACGAGGCCTGGTGCGAGAAACGGGATTTCGACACCGCTCGCGATGGCGCGACCTTGCAGGCGCGGGTCGACGCTCTGGCGGAAAAACCCGTCATCTCCGTCATCATGCCGGTCTGCGACCCCGAGGTCGCCTGGCTCGATGCCGCGGTGCAGTCCGTCGTCGACCAGGCCTATTCGGGGTGGGAGCTTTGCGTCGCCGACGATGCGTCGACAAAGCCCGACGTCATCGCCGCGCTGAAGCGCTGGCGGGACGCCGATCCGCGCATTAAGGTCGCGTTTCGCAAGGAGAGGGGGCACATCTCGAACGCCTCCAACAGCGCCCTGGAGCTCAGCTCCGGCACCTATCTCACCTGCCTCGACCACGACGACACGCTGGCGCCGCACGCGCTCGCCGAAGCCGTGCTCGCCTTTGCCGAGGACGAGACGCGCCGCATCGTCTATTCCGACGAGGACAAGATCGACGAAGCAGGAACGCGTTTCGAGCCGCACTTCAAGCCGGATTGGTCGCCGGATCTCTTCCACAGCGTCAACTACCTCAACCACCTGACGGTCTACCGCCGCGACGACGTCGTTGCCGCCGGCGGCTGGCGCGTCGGCGTCGAAGGCAGCCAGGACTACGATCTGCTCTGCCGCGTGATTGAGACGCTTCCCGAGGGCAGCGTCCAGCACCTGCCGCTGGTGCTCTATCACTGGCGGGCTATCGAGGGCTCCACGGCGCTGGCGACAGGCGAGAAGAATTATGCCGTCATCGCCGGCCTCAAGGTCCTCAAGGAACATGCGGAACGCGCCGGCATCGACGCCGATGTCGAGCCGCTGCCGGACTATCCGTTCTACCGCTTCCGCTACCGGCTGCCGGAAAACCCGCCGCTCGTCTCCATCATCATCCCGACCCGCAACGGGCTGGAGCATGTCCGCCGCTGCATCGGCTCGATCCGCGAGCGCACGGACTATCCGAACTACGAGATCATCCTCATCGACAACCAGTCGGACGATCCCGAGGCGCTCTCCTATTTCGCCGAGCTCGACCGCTCGGCCGATGTCCGCGTGCTGCCGCATCCGCACCCGTTCAATTTCTCCGCGATCAACAATCGCGGTGTTGCGGAGGCGAGGGGCGAGGTCATCGCGCTCCTCAACAACGACATTGAGATCCTCAACGAGGACTGGCTGTCGGAGATGGTCGGCCATGCGCTCCGGCCCGAAATCGGCTGCGTCGGCGCCAAGCTCCACTATCCGGACGGGCGCATCCAGCACGGCGGCGTCATCATCGGCATCGGCGGCATGGCCGGCCACGCCCACCTCTACCAGCCCGGCGAGCGCGCCGGCTATTACGGCCGGCTCGTGGTGGCCCAGAACCTTTCCGCCGTCACCGGCGCGGCAATGGTGATGCGCAAGGAAATCTTTCAGGGGGTCGGCGGCTTTGAGGAAGAGCACCTGGGGGTGGCCCTCAACGACATCGACCTGTGCCTGAAAATCCGCAAGGCCGGCTACCGCATCGTCTGGACGCCCTTCGCGCGCATGATCCACTACGAGTCGGTAAGCCGCGGCCTCGACAAGGACGACCCGGAAAAGCGCGCCCGCCACGAGCGCGAAAAGGCCTATATGCGCTCCGCCTGGGGCGAGACGCTGAACCGCGATCCCTACTACTCGCCACACCTGGAACTGCAGAGCGCCGACTTCCTGCCGCTCGCTTGAGGATCAGGCGAAGGCGTCGTCCAGCAGCCCCGCGAGGTAGTCGCCATAGGAGTTGTTGTAGGAGCGGGCAAGTGCCCGGACCTGGTCGTCGTTGATGTGGCCGAGGCGCCAGGAGATTTCTTCCGGGCAGGCGATCTTGAAGCCTTGACGCTCCTCGATGGTCTGGACGAAGTGGGCGGCCTGCAGGAGGCTGTCGACGGTGCCGGTGTCGAGCCATGCGGTACCGCGCTGCAGCTTGAAGACGCGAAGGTCGCCGCCTGTCAGATAGGCCTCGATGATGGACGTGATCTCAAGCTCGCCGCGGGGGGAGGGCTTCACCGTTTTGGCGATCTCCGTCACCCGGCTGTCGAAGAAGTAGAGGCCGGTGACGGCAAGGTTGCTCTTCGGCTTGTCGGGCTTTTCCTCGATGGAAAGCGCCCGCCCGTCCTCGGCCATTTCAACAATGCCGAAGGATTTCGGGTTGCGGACCGGATAGGCGAAGACCGCCGCGCCGTCCTCGATCCCGGCCGCCCGTTGCAGCAGTTCGGTGAAGCCGGCGCTGTAGAAGATGTTGTCGCCCAGCGCCAGCGCGCAGGCGGAGCCGGCGATGAAGTCGGCGCCGATGAGGAAGGCCTCGGCAAGGCCGCGCGGCTCGTCCTGTTCGGCATAGGAAAGGGAGATGCCCCAGTCCGAGCCGTCGCCTAGGAGGTCCTTGTAGAGCGGCAGGGCCTCGGGCGTGGAGATGATCAGGATTTCTTTGATCCCGGCGAGCATCAGCGTCGACAGCGGATAGTAGATCATCGGCTTGTCGTAGATCGGTAGCAGCTGTTTGCTGACCGCCTTGGTGACCGGATGGAGGCGCGTGCCGCGGCCGCCGGCGAGGATGATGCCCTTCATGGTGTTTCCTGTTTTTCGTGTGTCGTGACGAGCCGTCCGACGCAGTCGCGCACGCCGACCCACCAGTCCGGCAGCGCGATGCCGAAGGTCGCTTTCAGCCTGCCGCAGTCGAGCCGCGAGTTGAGCGGCCGCTCCGCCGCCGTCGGGTAGTCGGATGTGGGGATCGGATCGGCCGCCGCCGTCGGCCCGCCGAGCGCGGCGGAGGCGGCGAAGGCTTTGTGCGCAAGTCCGCGCCAGGTCGTCTCGCCGGCATTGGCGGCATGGAAGACGCCCTGATAACGCTGCTGCCAGCCGGTCTCCGCGATTCTTTCCGCGATGGTGAGGATGGCATCGGCGAGATCGAGCGCGTAGGTCGGCGAGCCCCGTTGGTCGTCGACGATCTTCAGGCGATCGCGGGTCTCGGCAAGCGCCAGCATGGTTTTTACAAAATTCCGGCCGAACGGGCTGAAGACCCACGCCGTGCGCAGGATGACGTGACGGTCGGCGGCTTGGGCAACGGCTTCTTCGCCAGCAAGCTTGGAGCGGCCATAGACGCCGAGCGGGCAGGGCGGATCGGTCTCGACATAGGGCTCAGGCTTGGCGCCGTCATAGACATAGTCGGTGGAGATGTGGATCACGGGAACGCCGAGCTTGGCCGCCGCTGCCGCGACACGTCCGGCGCCGGCGTCATTGACGGCAAAGGCCGCGTCTTCCTCGTCTTCCGCCTTGTCGACGGCGGTGTAGGCCGCGGCATTGACGACGATGGTCGGCGCGAAGGCGATGGCCTCGTCGGGCAGGGCGTCCATCGTCGCGATGTCGACCTCAGGCCGGCCGATGCACATCGCCGGGATGTCCCGCGCCTCGGCACGCTCCGTTAGCGCGGTCGCGACCTGGCCGGACTTGCCGATGACGAGGACACGGGGGCCCATCAATCCCCGTCCTTCAACAGGCCCTTGCGGCTTGCCGCGTGGTGGCGCAGCGGCTCCCACCAGGCGGGGTGCTCCAGATACCACAGCACGGTCTTCTCAATCCCGCTCTCAAAATCCTCCATCGCCCGCCAGGCGAGCTCGGTCTCGATCTTGGTCGCATCGATCGCATAGCGCCGGTCGTGGCCCGGCCGGTCCTTGACGAACTGGATCAGCTCGCGCCGCGAGGCGCCGGTCGGCTTGTGCTTGTCGAGGAGGTCGCAGATGGTCTCCACGACCTCAAGATTGGTGCGCTCGTTGCGGCCGCCCACATTGTACTTCTCGCCCGGTTTCCCCGTCTCCGCGATCAGCTTCAGCGCGCCCGCGTGATCGTCGACGAACAGCCAGTCGCGCACGTTGGTGCCGTCGCCATAGACGGGGAGGGGAACGCCTTCGATCCCGTTGAGGATCATCAGCGGGATCAGCTTTTCCGGGAGCTGGTAGGGCCCGTAATTGTTCGAGCAGTTGGAGATGATCACCGGCAGGCCGTAGGTCCGGTGCCAGGCGATCGCCAGATGGTCGCTCGCGGCCTTCGACGCCGAATAGGGCGAACTCGGATCGTAGGCCGTCTTCTCGGTGAAGAAGCCCGTCGAGCCCAGCGAGCCATAGACCTCGTCGGTCGAGACATGGACGAAGCGGAAGCTGTCGCGCGTGCTCGCCGGCGCGGTCTCATAGTAAGCCCGCGCGGCCTCCAGCAGCGTCATGGTGCCGACCACATTGGTGTCGATGAAGACGCCGGACCCGGTGATCGAGCGGTCCACATGGCTTTCCGCGGCAAGGTGGAGGACGATGTCGGGCTGCGCCTCCGCGAACACCGCGTCCATCGCCTCGCGGTCGCAGATGTCGGCCTTGACGAAGCTGTAATTGGCCCGGTCGGCGACCTTGGCCAGCGACGCGATGTTCGCCGCGTAGGTCAGCTTGTCGACGTTGACGACAGTGTGGTGCCGCTCCGCAACGAGGAGCCGGCAGACCGCCGATCCGATGAAGCCGGCACCGCCGGTAACGAGGTAACGCATGGATCGTCCTCAGGTGCCGTAGCTGAAAAAATCGGGAAGGTCGGCAAGCAGCGGATGGGCGCGGTCCTTGGCCGAAAGGATCGCCGCATCAACGTCCACCGGCCAGTTGATGCCGAGCGCCGGATCGTCGAACGCCAGCCCCTTGTCGCACTCCGGCGAATAGTAGTCGTCGACTTTGTAGAGGACCTCGGTGTTCTCAGCGAGCGTGCAGAAGCCGTGCGCGAACCCCGGCGGCACCCAGAGCTGGCGCCAGTTCTCTGCAGAGAGCTCGATGGCGTCGTGCCGGCCATAGGTCGGCGAGCCCTTGCGGATGTCGACGATGACGTCGAGGATCGCCCCGGCGACCACCCGCACCAGCTTGCCTTGCGCATGCGGCGGCACCTGGAAGTGCATCCCGCGGATGACGCCCTTCTCGCCCGACAGCGAATGGTTGTCCTGCACGAACGGCCCGGCAATGCCGATCTCGGCAAAGGCCCGCACGTTGAACACCTCGGAAAAGAACCCGCGCTGATCGCCATACTTCTTCGGCTCGATCAGGAGAGCACCGTCAAGGCTAAGCGGGGTCGCGGCGGGCATAAGAACTCCGGGAGTGAGGGTCGGCGCGGTCGTTGCCCTCATGGGCGCGCGCCGCAAATGTCGCCGCAATCCCTACTGCGAAGGGTGCGCCGCGATCAAGTGCGCTGTTCCGGCTGCGTCTCGCCGCCCGCTGCCGGGTGTGGCCACGAACGCCGCGGTGCGGGTCGCAGAAAAGGTCGATCTTTCTGCAATGCGGCAAATGGCTTGTTAATCCCGTTTCGCATCTCCGGTTCAATTCGCCCGGCGAGAACTGTAAAAGCGGGGACTGTAAAACTCGCGTCAAATAAATCGGAAATTTTACCGAGTCTTTCGGCGCCCCCTCAGGGCGCATTCAAACAGACGGCGGCTGTCATGAAAATCACGATGATCGGAACCGGCTATGTCGGTCTCGTCTCCGGAGCCTGTTTCTCCGAATTCGGCTTCGACGTCACCTGTGTCGACGTCGACGAGGCCAAGATCGCGCGGCTGGAAAAGGGCGAGATTCCCATCTACGAGCCCGGCCTCGACGACCTCGTCGCCCGCGGCGTTGCCGCCGGCCGGCTCGATTTCACCACCAATCTGGAAGATTCGGTCCAGAAGGCCGACGTCGTCTTCATCGCCGTCGGCACGCCGTCGCGGCGCGGCGACGGCGAGGCGGATTTGCGCTATGTGCACGCCGCCGCCCGGCAGATCGCCAACGCCATGCGGCCGGGCACCGTCATCGCCATCAAGTCGACCGTCGTCGTCGGCACCTGCCGCGAGGTCCAGCGGATCGTCGCCGAGGAGCGCCCGGGCGTCGACTTTTCCATCGCCTCCAATCCGGAGTTCCTGCGCGAGGGCTCGGCCGTCGAGGACTTCATGCGGCCCGACCGGGTGATCTGCGGCGTTGCCGACGAGCGCGGCGAGGAGACGATGCGCCGGCTCTACCGGCCGCTGAACCTGCGCGAGACGCCGATGGTCATCACCACGCTGGAAAACGCGGAACTGGCCAAATACGCGGCCAATGCGTTCCTTGCCATGAAGGTCACCTTCATCAACGAGGTCGCCAATCTCTGCGAGGCCGTCGGCGGCGACGTCCAGGTGATCGCCTCGGCCATCGGCCTCGACAAGCGCATCGGCAACAAGTTCCTCCATGCCGGCCCCGGCTTCGGCGGTTCGTGCTTCCCCAAGGACACCCGCGCCTATGCCGCAACGGGCCGCAAATACGGCCGGCCGCAAAAGCTGATCGAGACCACGATCGACGTCAATGAGAGCCGCAAGGTCGACATGGCCGAGCGCATCCTCGCCGCCCTCGGGCCCGACCCGGCCGGCAAGACGGTCGCCGTCCTCGGCATCGCCTTCAAGCCGAACACCGACGACGTGCGCGAAGCGCCGAGCCTCGTCATCGTCCAGACCCTGGAAGGGGCGGGGGTGACCGTGCGCGCCCACGATCCGGAGGCGATGGGCCCGGCCAAGGAGCTGTTGCCGAACGTCACCTGGTGCGATGCGCCCTACGAGACGGCGGAAGGCGCCGACGCCCTCGTCATGCTGACGGAATGGAACGCGTTCCGCGCCCTCGACCTGAAGCGCATGCGCGGCCTGATGCGCGGCGATGCCCTGGTCGACCTGCGCAACGTCTATCCGCCCGAGGATGCCAGGGACGCGGGCCTGCGCTACTTCCCGCTCGGCAAGGCCGCGCCCGCGGCCTGACGGGCGCCGGCTGGCGGGTCCTGGCCTCACCGGTCCGGGCCCCAGCGCCGCCCCTCGACGCCCGCGCTTCGGTTGCGCCGCGGCCGGCGCCGTGCCATATGCATGCCTTGACTTCGCCTGCCGTTGCCGGTAGGCGGACGTCTCTTTCCGAAAGGCCCTTCGGCCGGCCGGATGGGAGCCCGTAGCTCAGCTGGTAGAGCAACTGACTTTTAATCAGTAGGTCCACGGTTCGAACCCGTGCGGGCTCACCAATTTTTCCCGAAAAAGCAATCCCAGCGTGAACCTCCTATGACGGGTAGTTTTCCCGAGGGATGTTGTGTCGCGCCCTTGCGTCCTGGTCCGCGGAGGTCTCCGGCTGCGTGATCCGCCGCGCAAATGCTCTCGTCCGGAGAGCCGATCGAAAGCCTTGAATAACAATACCCTAAAAGGGGTGACCGCCCTCGCGGTGACCGTCCGCTAGCGACTTTTTGCAATGCCTTGGTCGACGCCGCGTTCTTTGGCTGGTCAACCGTAGATTTTAAGGGGTTGGCGGTCCATTCCATCCGTCGGAGTGTATACAGAGAATCCCGACATCTGTTCTTACAACCCGGCGGAGACGGCACGATGGCAATCACAGGCACCAATGGCGCTGATACCCTCAACGGCACGGACAGCTCCGAAGTAATCTCAGGCCTCGGCGGCGGCGACAGGATCAATGCGAGAGGGGGCGCCGATACGGTTTCGGGCGGTGACGGACACGACACCATATTCGGAGGTGACGGTGCCGACAGCCTGAACGGTGGCAACGGCAGGGATTCCATCTATGGCGGCGATGGACACGATTTCATCAATGGTGGCACCGGGTCGGATTCCCTTTACGGAGGCGAAGGAAGGGACACGATCTGGGGCGGTGACCAAGGCGACTATA
This sequence comes from Rhodobium gokarnense, assembly GCF_025961475.1. Classification (NCBI taxonomy): domain Bacteria; kingdom Pseudomonadati; phylum Pseudomonadota; class Alphaproteobacteria; order Hyphomicrobiales; family Rhodobiaceae; genus Rhodobium; species Rhodobium gokarnense. The sequence continues at coordinate 158,637 of NZ_JAOQNS010000011.1, forward strand.
TCGACGGCGGCGGTTGGGCCGACTCTCTCGTCGGTGGCCAAGGGAACGACACCATATATGGCGGTGATGGAGCCGACACACTCGCCGGTGGCGATCAGGATGACGAGCTGCACGGCGGCAACGGCAATGACCACGTGATCGGAGGGAACGGCAACGATTTCGTGGCCGGCGGAGAAGGCCACGACACGGTGACTGGAAGCACCGGCAATGACTCCGTCTACGGCAACAACGGCAACGACAACCTTCAGGGCGGCGATGGCAACGACGTCGTGCTCGGCGGCGATGGCGACGATGTCGTCATCGGCAACGGGGACGATGACTACGTCCAAGGCAACGCCGGCAATGACACGGTGCGTGGCGACGAGGGCAATGACACGGTTCGGGGCGGCGACGGCGACGACGTCCTGGACGGCGGCACCGGCAACGATACGCTCTACGGCGACGGCGGCAACGACAGCATTTCGGGTGGCGACGGCGCCGATACGGTGGTCTTCACCGGCACCTGGGCCGATTACGACATAACGGTTAATCCGGACGGATCCTATACCATTTCGGATACCCGCGCCGGCTCGCCGGATGGGGTGGACACCGTTTACGGCGACGTTGAGACTTTTGCTTTCTCCGATGGCCAGGGCGGTGTGGTCAGGATCGCCTATGCCGATGTCCCGAACGATGCTCCGGCCGATATCGCGTGGGAGACCGGGGGCGGCACCATCGCCGAAGACGCCGCTGTCGGGGACATCGTCGGGACCGTTGCCGCGAGCGATGCCGATTCCGGTATTCCATCCGAGACCATCTCCTATGCGATCACGGCCGGCAATGAGGACGGGCTTTTCGAGATCGACGCCGCAACGGGGATCGTGACGGTCGCAGCGGGGGCCTCCTTCGACTTCGAAACGACCCCGTCCTACGCCTTGACGGTCGCCGTCTCCGACGCGCACGGGGCGACATCGTCGCAAACGCTGACGATCGCCATCGGCGACGTCAACGAGGCCCCGGATTCGCTGGGAGTTTCGCCGACTTCCGTCGACGAGAACTCCGCGGCCGGCACGGTCGTCGGGACGGCGTCGGCGACAGACCCGGACGCTGGCGACAGCCTCACCTACAGCCTCGTCGACGATGCCGGAGGCGCCTTGGCGATCGATGCGACAACGGGCGAGATCACCGTCGCCGATCCGTCGCTGCTCGACTACGAGGCCGAGAGCGCGCTCGACATCACCGTGCGCGCAACCGACAGCGCCGGGCTCTATCTGGACGCCGACCAGGTCATCACTCTCAACGACGTCAACGAAGCGCCGGAATCGCTGGAAGTCTCGCCGAATTCTGTCGACGAGAATTCCGCGGCCGGCACGGTTGTCGGGACGGCGTCGGCGACGGATCCGGACGCTGGCGACAGCCTGACCTACAGCCTCGTCGACGACGCCGGCGGCGCCTTTGCGATCGATGCGGCGACCGGCGAGATCACCGTCGCCGATCGGTCCCTGCTCGACTACGAGACCAGGACGTCCCTCGACATCTTGGTGCGGGCGACCGACAGCGGCGGGCTCTACCAGGAGTCCACCGAGACAATCGCGATCAACGACGTCAACGAGGCGCCGGATTCCCTGACGGTGTCGCTTTCGACGATCGACGAGAACTCGGCCGCCGGCACCATCGTCGGAACCGTGTCGGCGACGGACCCGGATGCCGGCGACAGCCTGACCTACAGCCTCGTTGACGATGCCGGGGGCGCCTTCGCGATCGATGCCGCCACCGGCCTCATCACCGTCGCCAACGCGCTGCTCCTCGACTACGAAACCGCGAGCGCGCTGAACATCACGGTGAGGGCGACCGACAGCGGCGGGCTCCATCTGCAGTCGCCCGCGGCGGTGACGTTGAGGGATGTCGTCGGCGAGTCGGTCACCGGTTCCGTCGGCGACGATTCCATTGCCGGCGGCGACGGCAACGACACGCTGGACGGCGCTGCCGGCAACGACACGCTCGTCGGCGGCAACGACGACGACGATCTCACCGGCGGAGCGGGCGACGACAATCTTGCCGGCTCACTCGGCTCGGACACCTTCGTCTATTCCGCCGCCGGCTTCGGGCACGACACCGTCACGGATTTCGTGGCGGGTGCCGGGACGGACGACGCCATCGAGTTCAGCACGGGTCTGTTCGCCGATTTCAACGCCGTGCTCGCAGCCGCGAGCGACGACGGCACCGACACGACCATCACGCTGGACGTCGACAACACGATCGTCCTTCAGGATGTCGTGGTGAACGATCTGAACCAGGACGACTTCCTGTTCGTGTAGGGCAGGGAGTGCATCGCCCGAACGTCCGATGATCGATTGCCTGCCGGCGCCGAAGGTGCCGGCAGGCGCGGTTCCATTCGGCCGGCCGGCATCGCCGGTTCCACGGCGCCGAACGGGTGCGTTCCGTCCCGGCAGAAGGCGCATTGCCGTCAGTCGCGATCCGCCGCCTCAAGACCGCTCAAGAGTCGCCCGAGAAATGCATTGCCGGCCGACAGCTCGGCCTTGGTGAAGCCGGCCTGCGCCAGGCGCCTGTGATAGGCATCAAGCAGCACGGCAATGGCTTTTTCGACGAGCGCTTGTCCGGCGGCCGTCAGCCGGATCGGACGGCGCCGGCGGTCGTCATTAGCCGCGCAGGTCGGCCGCTCGATCAGCCCGCGCGCCTCAAGCCCCTTCATCACCTTGGTCAGCCCCCCGGACGAGATCAGGACGGCCTCGTAGAGCTCCGACGGGATCATGTCGTGGGGCGCCGGGGCCGAGCGGAGCGCGGCCAGTACCTCGAATTCGGTGAAGCCGAGGCCATGTGGCGCGAGGGCCCTGCGCGCGCTTTCGTCGAGCAGGCGCGCCACGCGCTGGCACAGGACCACGCTGGCATGCTCGGCCGTCGCGGTCTCCGGCCAATGCGCTTCAAGCCGCCCGAACAGCAGGGCGGCGCTGCTCTTTTCCATCCCGGTCTCCTTTCGCCGCACGGTATCGAACGGCAAAATATCTTGCAAGAAAGATATTTCGTCTATATGTCTTTCTGGAAAGATAGCGGGTCGGCGTTTCGCCCGAGCGTCTTTGGTCGCACGATCTTGATCGGCGGCCCGAAAAGAGGGTGCCGCCCCGACACCTGATATCGCACAAGGGATGGCCGCGTCAGGTCGACGACCGGCGGCGGCCGGGAAAGGAGTTCACCATGGCACAGGAATTCAAGGTAGCGGTCCTCGTCGGCAGCCTCCGCAAGGACTCGTTCAATCGCAAGCTCGCCGAGGCCCTTGCCGGGCTGGCGCCGGGCAATCTGACGTTCGATTTCGTCGAGATCGGCGATCTGCCGCTCTACAATCCGGACCTCGACGATGGTGAGGTGCCCGCCGCCTGGCAGCGTTTCCGCAACGATATCAAGGCGGTCGACGCGATCCTGTTCGTCACGCCGGAATACAACCGGACGATCCCCGCATCGATCAAGAACGCCCTCGATGTCGGCTCGCGGCCGATGGGCGAGAGCGTCTGGAACGGCAAGCCGGCGGCCGTCGTCACGGGCTCCCCGGGCGGCATCGGCGGTTTCGGCGCCAACCACGTGCTGCGGCAGTCGCTGGTGTTCCTCAATGTGCCGGCCATGCAACAGCCGGAAGCCTATATCGGCGGCCTCGCCAACCTCTTCGACGACGACGGCAAGGTCGCCAAGCCCGACACGGCAAAGTTCCTGGAAACGATCATGGCCTCGTTCGCCACCTGGATCGCCCGGCACGTCGATCGGTAGGACGCTTTTCGGGCGGTGCCGCAGGCGGATGTGTTGCCCGCATCCGGACCGGCACCGAACCGGCGCCTACACATCTTCGTGAGTCGTCGCGTTCCTGTTGCCGTTGACGTCGACATTTCGCCATTCAGCATCAGGTGTATGCATGGGGCGGCTTTGCAGTGCCCGCAGGGTGCCGGCGTCGGCCGGCGCCGATATCATTGCCCACTTGGAAAAAAGTCACCAACGACAGGGAGAACGACGCGACATGACCCGGACAAAGACCCTTTTCGCTGCCGCGTTCACGACGATCCTCGCGGCCGGACCGGCCCTTGCCGACGATGTCGGCTACCAGGTCGACGGCAAGGACTTCACCGGCTATTTCGCCGCCGCCGACGAGCCGAAGGGCCTCGTTCTGATCGTCCATGACTGGGACGGCCTCGACGACTATGAGCGCGGGCGCGCCGACATGCTGGCCGAGATGGGCTATGACGCCTTCGCCCTCGACATGTACGGGGCCGGTACGCCGACCGCGACTGTCGACGACCGCAAGGCCGCGACCGGCGCGCTCTACAAGGACCGCGAGCGCATGCGCAAACTGATTGCCGCCGGCCTGGAGCAGGCGCGCGGCCAGTCCTCGGCGGAGGGTCTGGTGGTCATGGGCTACTGCTTCGGCGGCGCCGTCACCCTGGAGATGGCGCGCTCCGACATGACCGGCGAGGCGGTCGGCTACGCCACCTTCCATGGCGGCCTTTCGACCCCGGACGGTCAGAGCTGGCCGTCCGAAGCGCCGCCGGTTCTAGTCATGCACGGCGGTGCCGACACGTCGGTGCCGATGTCCGCCGTCGCCAAGCTCTCCGAGGAGCTGGAAGCGGCCAAGGTGACCTACACCATCGAGGTCTATTCCGGCGCACCGCACGCCTTCACGGTCAAGGGCAGCGAGCGCTACCAGGAGCGCGCGGACGAGGAGAGCTGGCAGGCCTTTTCCGACTTCCTCGACGAACGGCTCGGCGACTGACCGGTTCGATCATCCTTGAAACCAAAGACGGCTCCCGCACATCCGATGCGGGAGCCGTTTTGCTGTCGTGCCGGCGAAACCGAAGCGCGTATACCAAGGCGAGGCAGGGTGTTATGCCTGGTTTCTCGCCTGAAGCCTTTGCGCTGTATGCACGTTTAGCCGGCAAATAAACGATGGTTCAGAGCGTGATTTTCACCCATCGCCCGCCGGCCTTCGACGAGCGCACGCAGGACGCAATGAAGGCCATGCCCTCAAGGCCGTCCGAGATGCCGGGCAGCAGCGTTTCCGGCGTCTTACCGGTGCGCCTCGTCAGGATGGCGTCGGCCGCTTCCGCATAGAGATTGGCGAAAGCCTCCAGATACCCTTCCGGGTGGCCGGACGGGATGCGCGAGACGCTGTTTGCCGCCGCGCTGGCGCCGGCGCCCATGCGGGTCAGGATCCGCGTCGGCTCGCCGAGCGGGGTAAAGCGCAGCACGTTCGGATTCTCCTGCGCCCACTCCATGCCGCCCTTTTCGCCGTAGATGCGGAGCTTCAGCGCGTTCTCGTTGCCGGGCGAGACCTGGCTCGACCACAGCATGCCCTTGGCGCCGCTGGCGTAGCGCAGCAGCACATGGGCATTGTCGTCGACGCGCCGGCCGGGCACGAAGCTGTCGAGATCGGCAAGGAGCTCGGCCGGCACCATGCCGGTGACGAAGCGGGCGAGGTTATAGGCGTGGGTGCCGATGTCGCCGATCGAGCCGCCGGCGCCGGAGCGCTCCGGGTCGGTGCGCCAGGACGCCTGCTTCTGGCCGGTCTCTTCCACATTGGTCGCCAGCCAGTCCTGGGGATACTCCACCTGGACGACGCGCAGCGCCCCGAGATCGCCATTCGCCACCATCTCGCGCGCCTGCCGGATCAGCGGATAGCCGGTGTAGTTGTGGGTCAGCACGAAGAGGGCGCTCGACTTCTCCACGAGCTTTGCCAGCTTTTTGGCGTCGGCTGGCGTCGAGGTCAGCGGCTTGTCGCAGATGACGGTGATGCCGCGTTTCAGGAACTCGGCCGCGGCCGGATAGTGCATATGGTTCGGCGTGACGATGGCGACGGCCTCGATGCCGTTCTTCAGCCGCGCCTCGCGGATCGCCATCGTCTTGAAATCGTCATAGACCCGGTCGTCGGCAAGGCCGAGCTCCGCGCCCGACGCGCGCGCCCGCTCCGGGTCGGAGGAGAGGGCGCCAGCCACCAGCTCGAACCGATTGTCGAGGCGCGCGGCAATGCGGTGAACCCCGCCGATAAAGGCGCCCTGGCCGCCGCCGACCATGCCCAGTCTGATCTTTTCCATATCTTCGCTCCGTCTGTCCGGGGAAGGGGCGTCAAATGCCGAGCATGCGCCGGTTGGCGGCCTCGTCGGTGCCGCCGTCCGCGAAATCGTCGAACGCCTTGTCGGTGACGCGGATGATGTGGTCCTTGACGAAGGCTGCGCCCTCGCGCGCGCCGTCCTCCGGGTGCTTCAGGCAGCATTCCCATTCCACCACGGCCCAGCCGTCGAAGTCGTTCGCCGCCATCTTGGAAAAGATCGCGCCGAAATCGACCTGGCCGTCACCGAGCGAGCGAAACCGGCCGGCGCGGTCGAGCCAGGGCTGAAAGCCGCCATAGACGCCGGAGCGCCCCGTCGGATTGAACTCCGCATCCTTGACGTGGAACATGCCGATGCGGTCGCGGTAGATGTCCAGATTGTCGAGATAGTCTAGGCACTGCAGCACATAGTGCGACGGGTCGTAGAGCATCTTGGCGCGGGCGTGGTCGCCGACCCGCTCCAGGAACATCTCGAAGGTGACGCCGTCATGGAGGTCCTCGCCGGGATGGATCTCGTAGCAAACATCGATGCCGCAGTCCTCGGCATGGTCGAGGAGCGGCTTCCAGCGCCTGGCCAGTTCGTCGAAGGCGGTCTCCACGAGGCCGGCGGGACGCTGCGGCCAGGGATAGAGGAACGGCCAGGCGAGGGCGCCCGAAAAGGTCGCGTGCGCGGTGAGGCCCATGTGCCTGGAGGCCGTGAGGGCCTTTGTCACCTGATCGACTGCCCAGGCCTGGCGCGCGGCCGGAATGCCGCGGACTTCCGGTGCGGCGAAGCCGTCGAAGGCATCGTCATAGGCCGGATGGACGGCGACGAGCTGGCCCTGCAGATGGGTCGAAAGCTCCGTGACGGCGACGCCGTTTTCGGCCGCAATGCCGAGAAACTCGTCGCAATAGTCCTTGGAGGCCGCCGCCTTGTCGAGGTCGATGAAGCGGCCGTCCCAGCTCGGCACCTGGACGCCCTCATAACCGCAGTCGGCGGCCCAGGCGGTGATTCCCGGCCAGGAGTCGAACGGTGCCTCGTCGCCGGCGAACTGGGCCAGAAACAGCCCCGGTCCCTTGATCGTTTTCATGGAAGTGCCTCCTGGTTTGCCGGCGCGGTGCCGACGTCGGGTCAAGCTAGCATGGTGGTCGGGCGGGGCGCGAGCAGGGCGCCTCCGGCTTTTTTATCGCCGCATTTCTGCGCGGTAAAATCGCTACGAGAACTAAACAATTGAATTTAGTGCAGTGCAGCATCGGGAGCGGAAATATCTGAAAGGACACGCATTATCGGCGACGAAAACGATTACCTATCGGCCACGGGAAGTCAATCCAATCCTTGATTTTAGCTCGGGACTAAAGTTTAGTTACTAAAATATCTGGTCGGGCCGAGCGCCGCCGGGAACTGGAAGAGGAACGCGTTTCAATGGACGAGGCAACGCTCATCAGGGCCCTCGTTGCGGCCTGTTGCGCCACGATCGAGGAGCATTCGGGCGAGCTGACCAAGCTCGACCAGGCGATCGGCGACGGCGACCACGGCCTCAACATGAGCCGCGGTTTCAAGGCGATCACCGCCGAGGCCGACGCGCTCGCCGCCATGAGCCTCGGCGATGCCCTGAAGAAGGCCGGCATGACGCTGGTCATGAAGGTCGGCGGTGCCTCCGGCCCGCTCTACGGCTCGCTCCTGATGGATATGGGCAAGGCCGCGAGCACCGCTCCCGCCAACGAGGCCGACGTCGCGCAACTGCTCCGCGCCGGCATCGACGCCGTCAAGAAACGCGGCAAGTCCGACGTCGGCGCTAAGACCATGCTCGACGTCCTGGTGCCGGTCGCCGAGACGGTCGCGGAAGGTGGCAACGTCGATGCCATCCGCGCCCGCGCCGACGAAGCGCTGGAAGCGACCCGCGACATGCTGGCGACCAAGGGACGGGCGGCGTTCCTCGGCGAACGTTCCATCGGCCATATCGATCCCGGCGCGCGCTCCTCCGCGCTCCTCATCCACGCCGTCTGCAACGTCCTGGAGGCGTCATGACCGACACCGTTTCCATCGTCATCGTTTCCCACTCGCCGGAGGTCGCCAGCGGCGCTGCCGACATGGTGCGCCAGATGGTCGGCGAGGAGGTCCGCGTCGCGGCCTGCGGCGGCAATCCGGAAGGCGGGCTCGGCACCGATGTCGGCAAGATCATGGAAGCGATCGAAAGCGTCTGGTCGGAGAAGGGCGTCGCCATCCTCGTCGATCTCGGCGGCGCGGAGACCAATTCGGAAATGGCCATCGAGATGATCGGCGGCGCGCGCGCCGAAAAGATCGCGCTCTGCAACGCGCCGATCGTCGAAGGCGCCGTGATGGCGGCGACGGAGGCCGCGGGCGGCTCGGACCTTCAAACGGTGAAGGCGACCGCGGAGGATTTCCAGTCATGAGCGAGGCCTGGCAAACGGGCTCTGCCGTCATCCGGGACGCCACCGGCCTGCACGCCCGCCCGGCGGTCAAGCTGACCAAGCTCGCCAAGCGGTTCGAGGCGCGGGTCGAAATCCGGCGGGAGGCGGGCGAGACCTGGATCAATGCTAAATCCCCGAGCGCCGTGATGAAACTGAAGGCGCCGCACCTGGCGCGGCTGGAAATCCGTGCCTCCGGCGACGACGCTCCGGCGGCCGTCGCCGCGCTCCGCGATTTGATCGACAGGGATTTCGATGACAGCACCGAAGGCTGAACGGAGATTTGCGGGCCGCCCGGCGGCGCCCGGCTTTGGCCTCGGGCCGGCCGTCCGCCTTGAAAGCGGGCCGGTGGACGCTGTCGGTGAGGCCGCAAGCCCTGAGGAGGAGCGAGGCAGGTTCGACGCGGCGCTGGCCGCATCCGCCGAACAGCTCAGCCTGCTTTCCGACGACGCCGACGTGCTCGGCGCCGAGATCCTGGAATTCCAGCTCGCCCTCATCGAGGACGACGAGTTGATCGACCCGGTCTGCGAGGCAATCGCGGACGGTGCGACGGCTGCCGCCGCCTGGCGCGCACGCCTCGACGAAGAGATCGCCGACTACCGCGCCGCGGAAGACGACTACATGGCCGCGCGGGCCTCGGACCTCTCCGACCTTCGCGACAGGGTGCTCGCCAACATGAACGGCGGTATCGAGGCGGCCGACCTGCCCGATGGGGCCGTCATCGTCGCCGAGGACCTCACCCCGTCGACCTTCTTGAGCCTCGACTGGAAGCGGCTTTCCGGCGCCGTGCTCCTTGCCGGCTCGTCGACCAGCCATGCGGCGATCCTGGCCCGCTCGCGCGGCGTGCCGATGGTCGTCGACCTCGGCGACGCCGATATCGATGAGGGCGATCTCCTTGCCGTCGACGCGGCAACGGGCGCTGTGATCGCGGCGCCGACGCCGGGCACCCTTGCCGACTTCAACGCCCGCCGCACGGCCGACGAGGAGCTCAATGCAAGGGCCGCCGAACGGATGGCCCGGCCCGCACGGACCGGCGATGGCGTGCCGATACGGGTGCTCGTCAACGTCAACGAGATCACCGAGATCGATCGCCTGTCGCCGCAGATCTGCGACGGCGTCGGGCTGACCCGCACCGAGTTCCTGTTCTCCGAAGGGGCGCCGTCGGAACAGCGGCAATACGAGGTCTACCGGCGCCTCGTCGCCTGGGCCGAGGGGCGCCCCGTCGCCATCCGCACCTTGGATGCCGGCGGCGACAAGCCGCTGCCGGGCATCACGGTCGACGGCGAAAGCAATCCCTTCCTCGGCGTGCGCGGCGTCCGCCTGTCCCTCAAGCATCGCGAGGTGTTCGTGAGCCAGCTAAGGGCGCTCGCGCGGGCCGCCTCCCTCGGGCCGCTGAAGGTGATGGTGCCGATGGTGAGCGTTCCTGAGGAACTGACGACCGTGCGCCAGCTCCTGCGCGAGGCCGTTGCCGCGCTCCATGCCGAAGGCGTCACGGCCCGCGAGCCGGCGCTCGGCATGATGGTCGAGGTGCCGGCGGCGGCGCTGACGGCGGAGGACTTCGCTGCCGATTTCTACTCCATCGGCTCCAACGACCTCATCCAGTACACCATGGCCGTCGCCCGCGACGCCGCCGGCCTTGGCCATCTGACCGCGGGAGACAATCCGGCCGTGATGGAGCTGATCCGGCGCACCGTTGCCGCCGGCCGTGCCCGCGGTGTCGAGGTCAGCCTGTGCGGCGACATGGCCTCGAAGCCGGAACACGTCGCGCCGCTCCTTGCCGCCGGGCTGACGACGTTCTCCGTCGCGCCGACCGCCGTCGGACGGATCAAGCTGGCGATCTCCGAGGCGCGGGCGCCGGGACGGGAGGCAAGGGCCGGATGACGACGGATCCGCTGATCGCCTACAAGACCTTCCTGCGCGATGCCATCGAGACCCGGCCGTCGGGGACGCGGCGCAAGCTCGCCATGGCCTTCGGCACCCATCCGAGCTTCATTTCCCAGATCACCAATCCGGCCCTGAAGGTGCCGCTGCCGGCCCAGCACATCCCGACCCTGTTCCAGGTCTGCCACCTGACGCCGGAAGAGCAGGACGCCTTCCTGGATCTCTACAAGCGCGCCCATCCGGCCCAGGCGACCTCGATCGAGGAACTCGCCGAGAACGAGAAGAACGTCGTGAAGATCCTGCTGCCGCAATTCGACGACCCGGCCGTCAGGGCCGATGTCATCCAGGCCATCAGGGACTTTGCCGACAACGTGATCCGTCTCGCCGACGGCATCGCGAAACGCAAATAGGGAGATCCGAAATGAAGAAGCTGATCAACAATGTCGACGACGTCCTGACGGAAAGCCTTGCCGGCTTCGGCCGTGCCCATGCCGATCTCGTCGACATTTCCACCGACCCCAAGCTCGTGACCCGCAAGGGCGGCGGAAAAAAGGGCAAGGTGGCGCTGATCTCCGGCGGCGGCTCCGGCCACGAGCCGATGCATGCCGGCTTCGTCGGCATGGGCATGTTGGACGCGGCCTGTCCGGGCGAGGTCTTCACCTCGCCGACGCCGGACCAGATGCTGGCCGCGGCGGAGGCCGTCGACGGCGGCGCCGGGATCCTTTGGATCGTCAAGAACTACGCCGGCGATGTCATGAATTTCGAGATGGCCGGCGAGATGTATGACGGGCCGACGGAAACGGTGCTGACCAATGACGACGTCGCCGTCGAAAGCTCGCTCCATTCGCAGGGCCGGCGCGGGGTCGCCGCCACCGTCATTGTCGAAAAGATCGTCGGCGCGGCGGCCGAACGGGGCGACGATCTGGCGGCCTGCAAGGCCCTCGGCGACCGGGTCAACGCGGCGTCCGGCACCATGGGCATCGCGCTCACTTCCTGCACGGTGCCCGCCGCGGGATCGCCGACCTTCGAGATCGGTGAAAGCGAGATGGAACTCGGCGTCGGCATCCATGGCGAGCCGGGCCGCAAGCGCGTCGACTTGATGAAAGCGGACGAGATCGCCGAGGCGTTGATCCAGGCCATCTGCGAGTCCATCGCGCCGTCCGGCGACGACGACCTGCTGCTCCTCGTCAACGGCATGGGCGGCACGCCGCTCATGGAGCTTTACCTCCTCTACAATTCGGCGATGAACGTCGCCGGGGAGAGGGGGCTGAAGATCGCCCGCTCGCTCGTCGGCAACTACTGCACCTCGCTGGAGATGGCCGGCGCCTCGATCACGCTGACCAAGCTCGACACGGAGATGGCGGAGCTCTGGGACGCACCGGTGCACACGGCGGCGCTGCGCTGGAAGGCGTGAGCGCGCTGTCCGCGTTCGCGCGGCGAAGGCCATAGCGGCAGGCGGCCCCCGGATTGTCGGGGGTGCGCGGTTCCGGCACGGGTCTGGTCAAGGGGATGTCACCGGAGCATGGTGTCGTCTCCGCGGCGGCAGCGCGCCGTCGTCACCCTTTTCGAGGAGGAATAGTCATGAAATCCGTCATTCTCGCCGTCTGCCTTGGCCTTGCCGCCGGCAGCGCCCAGGCCTTCGAGCTGACCAGCCCCGATTTCGACGACGGCGGCACGCTCGCCGACGAATTCGTCTTCGACGGTTTCGGCTGCACCGGGTCCAACATGTCGCCTGCGCTCTCCTGGAGCGATGCGCCCGAGGGCACCAAGAGCTTTGCCCTGATGGTCCACGACCCGGACGCGCCGACCGGCGGCGCCGGCTTCTGGCACTGGGTCGTGCTCGACATCCCGGCCGGGACCACCGAACTGGCGAAGGACGCCGGCGAAAAGGGCGGTGCCAAGCTGCCGGAGGGTGCGCGCGCTATCGCCAACGACTACGGCTTTGCCGGCTGGGGCGGCCCGTGCCCGCCTGAGGGCGACGACGCCCATCGCTACAACATCACCCTTTATGCCCTGCCGGTGGAAAAGCTCGAGGTGCCGGAGGGCGCGTCGACGGCTGTCACCGGTTTCATGATCAACGGCCAGACGATCGGCAAGGCAACGCTGCAGGGCAAGTACGGGCGCTGAGACGCCAAGGGGGCAGGTGATGCATCCGCCCCGGTGCTCTGCTGGCTTTGACCGCTAGGTCGCGAAGGCCGCGGGCCGCCCGAACGGGGCGCCCGCGGCCTTTTCGTTTCCGGAGCGCTCAGAAAAAACTCCGAAGCCTTTGTCGAGGCGCCGTTTTTCCGGCAGGATCGGCCGTCGCCAGGGCCCGGGAGAGGGCAGGGGCGCGCCGCCGCAAGTCTGTCCGCGTCCCTCACGGGCGAATAAAAAACGGCATAAACTAAAAAAAACGGTTTTTTTGAATGTCAGCTTATGGCACAACTGTCGGTAACGCTTGCAACGAAACAGCGGGCCGACAATGACGAAGAACGTGGTCACCATCCTCGACACCGGGGAGACATATGGCTGCGCCGGGGAGGAAAACCTGTTGGATGCCATGGTCCGGCTCGGCCGGAAGGGCATTCCGTCGGGCTGCCACGGCGGCGGCTGCGGTGTATGCAAGATACATATCGTTGACGGCGCCTGGCGCGGCAAGGCGATGAGCCGCGAGCATGTCAGCAGGGAGGAGGAGGCGCACGGTATCGTGCTCGCCTGCCGGGCCTATCCGGCCTCCGACGTCACGCTGAAGGTGCTTGGAAAAATGAAAAAGGCCGTGTGCCGGGAACGGAAATACGGTCTCGTATAAGAACACGTCTAATTGGAGGAGACGCAAAGATGGGTGTGATGCGAATTGGCCATATCAACCTTCGGGTGCTCGATATGGACGCGGCCCTCGACCACTACGAAAACACCATGGGCCTGTCGGTGACCGACCGGGACGCCGACGGCAACGTCTACCTCAAATGCTGGGACGAGTGGGACAAGTACTCCGTGATCCTGACCGAGGCCGACAGCGCGGGCATGAACTCCATCGCCTTCAAGGTGGAAAAGGACGCCGACCTCGACGCGTTGAAGAAGCGCATCACCGATTACGGCATCGACGTCACCGACATGGCGCCCGGCGAGATGAACGGCTGCGGCCGCGCCATCCGTTTCAACCTGCCGAGCGGCCACGACATGCGGCTCTACGCGGAAAAGGAATTCCTCGGCAAGGCGGTCGGCACGCTCAATCCCGAACCCTGGCCGGACGAAGGCAAGGGCGTCAAGGCGCACTGGCTCGACCATGCCCTGCTGATGTGCGAACTCGACCCGGAAAGGGGCGTCAACAAGGTCGCCGAAAACACCAAGTTCATGAAGGAAGTCCTCGACTTCCACCTCGGCGAGCAGGTGCTCGTCGGCCCCGACGGCGACATCCAGGCCGCGACCTGGATGTTCCGCACCTCCACGCCCCATGACATCGCCTTCGTCGGCGGCCCTGAGATGGGCCTCCACCACGTCGCCTTCTTCCTCGACGAATGGAACGACGTGTTGAAGGCGGCCGACATCATGGCCAAGCGCAAGGTGAAGATGGACGTCACCCCGCAGCGTCACGGCATCACCCGCGGCTACACGATCTATTTCTTCGACCCGTCCGGCAACCGCAACGAGACCTTCGCCGGCCTCGGCTATCTGGCCCAGCCGGACATGCCGCCGATCACCTGGACCGAAGAGAATTTGTGGCGCGGCATCTTCTACCACACCGGCGAGGAAGCGGGAGCGTTTACCACCGTCTACACCTGATCCCGAAGGGCATTCCGGCCTTCGTTTCCCGACCAGCAACTTGCGGACCGCCGGGCGTTTTCTAACAGGCGCCCGGCGTTTTTTCCTTGTTGTCGCAGCGCCCTAGCTGAACTTCCGGAACAGCCGCGTCTTGTCGAAGAGGTCTTCCAGGGCGTCCATGCGTTCCCGCGTGGTCTGCCAGGTGGCGGCCTGGATTTCGGCGATGATGGTCTCCACGACGACCAGGAGCGAGGCGGCGGAGTCCCAGGCGGACGGCACCTCGATGCGGCAGTTGAAGCGGTGCGCGACGTGCTTGCCGACCGGCGAGCCCCACTGGTCGGTGATCAGGATCATCTCCGCGCCCTTTTCCCCGGCGAGCTCGGCGAGTTTCAGGAGCTCGTTTTCGTAGCGGCGGATGTCGAAGAGGAGGAGCACGTCGCCGGCCTCCATGTCCATCAGATGGTGCGGCCAGACATTGGCGCCGGTCGGCATCAGCGTGACGTCCGGGCGCAGCATCTGCAGGTGCCGGAACAGATAGTCGGCAAGCGTGTAGGTGATGCGCCCGCCGGCGATGTAGATCGACCGCTCGCGGTCTGCCAGCAGCGCGCAGCTCCGGTCGAAGTCGGCGGCATCGATATGCAGCAGCGTCTGGCGCAGGTTCTGGACGACGGTCTCCGCGAAGCGGTTGAGGATATGCTCGTCCGGCGCGTTCTCCGCCCAGCGGTCGTGCTTGGCGATCGGGTTGGAGATCGTCGCCTCAAGCTCCCGGCGCAGCGCCTCCTGGAATTCCGGAAAGCCGGAGAAGCCGATTTTCTTCACCATGCGCGCAACGGTGGGCGTCGAAACGCCGGCCCTTTGCGCCACCGCCGTGATGCTGGCAAGGCCCGAAACCGGCCAGTTTTCAAGCAGTGAATTGGCGAGCTGGCGCTCCGCCCGGGTCATTTCGTCGAAGCGCTGCTGCAACAGGACGTCGACGGTCTTTTCCGTCCCCGCCATCCCCGTCTTCCTCCCAACCCGTTGATCTGCCGCGGCTCTGAAAACCCAACGCCGATCGCATTCCCGGTGAGCTGGCCGCTTGTATAGAAAAGATATTGACAGCTCATTTCAACCTGTTCAAATATTTTCAAACAGCGGGGACAGGGTGTGGCTGAGCAGCTCAACGCAGCATTGTTGTCGGAAGGGGACGGTCCCGCCGTGCGGGTCCGCAATCCCGGCGCCAGCAGCCCGATCCTCCTTGCCTGCGACCACGCCAGCAACCGCATGCCGGCCTCCCTCGGCACCCTCGGGCTGGAGGCCGACGCACTCCTCAGCCACGTCGCCTGGGATCCGGGCGCGGAAGCCGTTGCCATCGCGATGGCCGAAGTCCTCGATGCAACGCTGGTCTCGACGGGCTTTTCGCGGCTCGTCTTTGATGTCAACCGGCCGCCCGGCGACGACGAGGCGATCCGGCTCGTCAGCGAGACGGTCGAGATCCCCGGCAATCGCGATCTGGATCCGGCCGCGCTGGCGGCGCGCGCCGATGCCCTCTACCATCCCTTCCACGATGCCATCGACGGCATCCTCGACGAGCGCGTTGCGGCCGGCATCGAGCCGGTCCTCGTCACCGTCCATTCCTTCACGCCGGTCTATTTCGGGCACACGCGGCCGGTGGAACTCGGCATCGTCTTCGATGCCGATCCGCGCCTTGCCGATGCGGTCCTGAAGCAGGCGCCGGCGCACACAAGGCTCGCCATCCGCGCCAACGAGCCCTACGGGCCGAAGGACGGCGTCACCCACACGCTGGCGCGCCATGCCCTGCCGCGGCAGATCCCGAACGTCATGATCGAGATCCGCAACGACCTGATCCGCAATGCCAGCGACCAGTCGCGCATTGCCGGCCAGCTCGCTGCCCTTGTCGGCGCCGGCCTTGAGCATCTCTCCTCCACCTCGCGGACACGAGCGGGGCGCGCCTGACCATGCCGCAAGCCCTGAAGACCTTCGTTCGGGCGATTGACGCCTTCAACCGCGGCCTTGGCCGCATCACGATGTATCTGATCTTCGTGATGATGGGCATCCTGCTGTGGTCGTCCTTTTCCAAGACTTTCCTCTTGCCGTCCCTGTGGACGCTGGAGATGGCGCAGTTCACGATGACCGCCTACTACCTGATCGGCGGGCCCTACGCGCTGCAGGCCGGCGCCCATGTGCGCATGGACCTTTTCTACGGCAACTGGTCGGACCGCCAGAAGGCGTTCGCCGACGCGCTCACCGTCTTCTGCCTGCTCTTCTATCTCGGCGTGCTGCTCTATGGCGGCATCGAGAGCACGATCTACGCGCTGAAATATGCCGAACGCAGCTACTCGGCCTGGCGCCCCTACATGTCGCCGATCAAGATCATCATGTGCATCGGCATTGTCCTGATGCTGCTCCAGTCCATCGCGGTCTTCCTCAAGGACATCGCCAAGCTGCGCGGGGAAGAGCTCTGATGTCCTACGAGATGCTCGCCCTCATCCTGTTCGCATCGATGATGCTGATGATGATGACGGGTCAACGCGTCTTTGCCGCCATCGGCTTCGTCGCGGTTGCCGCGGCGCTGCCGCTGTGGGGCGTCGGCGGCTCCAACATCGCCTTTTCCGCGGCGATGAAGCTGATGAAGTGGTATCCGCTGCTGACGCTGCCCCTGTTCATCTTCATGGGCTACGTGCTGTCGGAATCGCGCATCGCCGACGACCTCTACAAGATGTTCCATGTCTGGATGGGGCCGCTCAATGGCGGCCTCGCCATCGGCACCATCGGCCTGATGGTGCTGATTTCGGCGATGAACGGCCTCTCGGTCGCCGGCATGGCGATCGGCGCCACCATCGCGCTGCCGGAACTCCTGAAGCGCGGCTACGACAAGCAGATGGTGACAGGCGTTATCCAGGCCGGGTCATCGCTCGGAATCCTGGTGCCACCATCCGTGGTGCTGGTGCTCTATGCCATGATCGCCCGCCAGCCGGTCGGCCAGCTCTGGCTCGCCGGCGTCGTGCCGGGCCTGATGATGGCGGCGCTGTTCGTCATCTACATCGTCATCCGCTGCTATTTCCAGCCGAGCCTCGGCCCGGCGCTGCCGGCCGAAGAGCGCGACGTTTCCCGGCGCGAGAAGTTTCGCCTGCTCCGCGCCGGGCTGCTGCCGCTGGCAATTTTCGGGGCAATGATGGTGCCCTTCGTCAATGGCTGGACGAGCCTTGTGGAAAGCTCCGCCATCGGCGCGCTGACGGCGTTCGTCGCGGCCGTCCTGAAGCGGCGCATGACCTGGCAGGTGTTCCACACCTCGGTCGAGAAGACGCTGTTCGTGTCCTGCATGTTCATGTGGATCATCCTTGCCGCCCTCGGTTTCGGCGCCGTCTTCGACGGCCTCGGCGCGGTCAAGGCGATCGAGGGCTTCTTCGTCGACCAGCTCGGCCTCGGGCCCTGGGAAATCCTCATCCTGATGCAGCTTTCCTACCTGATCATGGGCACCTTCCTCGACGATACCGCGATGCTGGTGATCGTCGCGCCGCTCTATGTGCCGCTGGTCCGGGCGCTCGGTTTCGACCTGATCTGGTATGGCGTCCTCTACACGATCACCTGCCAGATCGCCTATATGACGCCGCCCTTCGGCTACAATCTGTTCCTGATGCGCGCCATGGCCCCCAAGGAGGTCGGCCTCGGCGACATCTACCGTTCCATCGTCCCGTTCGTGCTCGTCATGCTGGTCGGTCTCGCGGTCATCACCGCATTTCCCGAGATCGCGCTGTGGCTGCCGAACTACGTCTACGGGAAGTGATCCCGTGCCTGTCGGGGCACGACACCGTTTCGGCCGGGCCTCGCCCCTTTGCCGAATGCCACACGGGGCCTACCGGTGGCCAACCAGAAGGAGGAGAACTTATGACGACGAGACGTGATTTCCTGAAGAATGCGGGCGTTGCCGGCGCGGTCGGTGCGTCCTCCCTGGCGGCTCCGGCCGTCCTTGCCCAGGCGCCGATCAAGTGGCGCCTGCAGACCTATGCCGGCCCGGCGCTCGCCGAGCACGTGGTCAAGCCGGCCATCGATTCCTTCAACAAGATCGCCGAAGGCCAGATGGAGATCGAGCTCTACACCTCGGACTCCCTGGTGCCGACGGGCGAACTGTTCCGCGCCATGCAGTCCGGCACCATCGACATGGTCCAGTCGGACGACGACTCTATGGCCTCGCCGACGGAAGTCACCGTCTTCGGCGGCTACTTCCCGTTCGCCTCGCGCTATTCGCTCGACGTGCCGGTGCTGTTCAACAAATACGGCCTCGCCGAGATCTGGGAAGCGGAATATGCCAAGGTCGGCGTCAAGCACCTGTCGGCCGGCGCCTGGGACCCCTGCCACTTCGCCACCAAGGAGCCGATCAACAGCCTTGAGGACCTGAAGGGCAAGCGCGTCTTCACCTTTCCGACCGCCGGCCGGTTCCTGGCCCAGTTCGGCGTCGTGCCGGTCACCCTGCCGTGGGAGGACATCGAGGTCGCCGTGCAGACCGGCGAGCTCGACGGCATCGCCTGGTCTGGCATCACCGAGGACTACACGGTCGGCTGGGCGGACGTCACCGACTACTTCCTGACCAACAACATCTCCGGCGCCTGGATCGGCTCCTTCTACGCCAACATGGACCGCTACAACGAGCTGCCCGACAATCTGAAGGAACTCCTGAAGCTGGCCATGGACTCCTCGCACTACTATCGCCAGTGGTGGTATTGGGGCGGCGAGGCCTCGCTGCGCGTCGACGGCACCAAGATGAAGCTGACCACCATCCCCGACAAGGAATGGGACCAGGTCGAAGAGGCCGCCCACACCTTCTGGGACGAGATTGCCGCGGAGTCGGAGATCAAGGCCAAGGTCGTGGAGATCTTCAAGAAGTACAACGCCGACATGGCCAAGGCCGGCCGGCCCTACCGCTACAACACGTAAGACCCGGCGGGAGAAGAACGCGATCCGGCTGCAGACGCGGCCGGGTCGCACGAGATACAAAAGGCGGCCTCGGGCGGGGCCGACGACACGAGAAAAAAACCGTCCGATTGCGTCCTCCGGCAGGCGGCGCAACTGCCCTTTCCGCGTGTCGCGGGGAGGGCGCTTCTTCTTCTGTTAGACAGGCAATCATTTCGAGAGACGAGACATGTCCGGTAACCTGACCCTTGAGGAGCTCAAAGCCGCGGTCGCCTCCGGCGAGATCGACACGGTGATCATGGCCCAGATCGATATGCAGGGCCGGCTGATGGGCAAGCGCTTCCACGCCCAGAACTTCCTCGATGCGGGCGTGGAGGAGACCCACTCCTGCAACTACCTGCTGACCGTCGACATGGAGATGGAGCCGGTGCCGGGCTACAAGTCCGCAAGCTGGGCCGCCGGCTATGGCGACTACACCATGAAGCCGGACTTATCGACACTGCGCCGCATTCCCTGGCTCGACGGCACCGCGCTGGTCATCTGCGACATCCTCGACCACCACACCCATGAGCCGGTGCCGATCTCGCCGCGGGCGATCCTGAAACGCCAGATCGCGCGGCTGGATGCCATGGGCCTTGTCCCGATGATGGCCTCGGAGCTGGAATTCTTCATGTTCCGCGAGACCTTCGAGGAGGCCGTCGCCAAGGGCTATCGCGATCTCACCCTGATCAGCCCCTACAACGAGGACTACCACCTCTTCCAGACCACCAAGGAAGAGGACGTCATGCGCGCCATCCGCAACGGCCTCTTCGGCGCCGGCATCCCGGTGGAGAACTCCAAGGGCGAGGCCTGGGCCGGCCAGGAAGAGATCAACGTCCGCTACGCCGAAGCGCTGACCAACGCCGACTACCACGTCATCACCAAGAACGGCTGCAAGGAGATCGCCTGGAAGAACGGCCGCGCCGTCACCTTCATGGCCAAGTGGGACTATACCGCCGCCGGCTCCTCCTGCCACATCCACCAGTCGCTCTGGACCAAGGATGGTAGCCCGGCCTTCTTCGACAAGGACGCCCGATACGGGATGTCCGAGACCATGCGGCACTACCTTGCCGGGCTCCTGAAATACGCCAACGATTTCACCTTCTTCCTGGCGCCGAACATCAACTCCTACAAGCGCTTCCAGGCCGGCACCTTCGCCCCGACCAAGGCCGTCTGGTCCCAGGACAACCGCACCGCCGGCTACCGCATCTGCGGCGACGGCACCAAGAACGTGCGCGTGGAGTGCCGCGTCGGCGGCGCCGACCTCAACCCCTATCTCGCCTTTTCAGCGCTCCTTGCCGCCGGCGTCGCAGGCATCGAGGAAAAGCTCGACCTGGAGGAGGAGTTCCGGGGCGACGCCTATGCCGCACGGCGCGCGCGCGTAATTCCCGGTACCCTTCGCGATGCGGCAACGGCCCTCAAGCGGTCGAAAATGCTGCGCGCGGCCCTCGGCGACGACGTCGTCGACCACTACGTCCACGCCGCCGAATGGGAACAGTTCGAATACGACCGCCGCGTCACCGACTGGGAAATCAATCGAGGCTTCGAGAGGGCCTAAGGCCCCGACAGAGAGTACGACATGACGACACTGACCTGTATCTCTCCGATCACCGGCGAGCCCTTCGCCACGCGTGAGACCCATTCCGTCGCCGAGGTCGAGGCGCTCCTCGACAAGGCGCGCGCGGCCCAGGCCGCCTGGGCGAAGCGTTCGCTCGCCGACCGCCGCGACATCGTCCGCACCGCCATTTCGGCCCTGAAGGTCATGAACGACGACGTGGTCGTGGAACTCGCCCACATGATGGGCCGGCCGGTGCGCTATGGCGGCGAGATCGGCGGCGTCAAAGAGCGGGCCGACTACATGGCCTCGATCGCCGAAAAGACCCTCGCGGACGACGTCATCGCGGACGACAAGGCCTTCAAGCGCTACATCGCCCGCGAGCCGCTCGGCGTCGTCTTCGTCGTCGCGCCCTGGAACTATCCGTACCTGACCGCCGTCAACAGCATCGTCCCGGCGCTGATCGCCGGCAATGCCGTGATGCTGAAGCACGCCACCCAAACCCTGCTCGCCGGCGAGCGCTTCGCCATGGCGTTCAAGGAGGCGGGCCTGCCGGACGGCCTCTTCACCAACCTCTTCCTCAGCCACGACGACACCAGTGCGCTGATCGCCGCCGGCAGCTTCGACTTCATCAACTTCACCGGTTCCGTCAATGGCGGCCGGACCATGGAAAAGGCCGCGGCCGGCACCTTCACGCCGCTCGGCCTGGAACTCGGCGGCAAGGACCCGGGCTATGTCCGCGCCGACGCCGACCTCGACAAGGCCGTCGACACGCTCATCGACGGCGCCATGTTCAATTCCGGCCAGTGCTGCTGCGGCATCGAGCGCATCTACGTCCATGAAAGCCTCTTCGACGCCTTCGTCGAAAAGGCCAAGTCCCTTGTCGAGGGCTATGTCCTCGGCGACCCGCTCGACCAAAGCACCACCATCGGCCCGATGGCCAATCTGCGCTTTGCCAATGTCGTCCGCGAGCAGATCGCCGAGGCGCTGGAAAAGGGCGCTAAGGCCCTTATCGATCCGAAGCTCTTTCCGGCCGACACCGGCGAGACGGCCTATCTGGCGCCGCAGATCCTCGTCGATGTCGACCATTCCATGAAGGTCATGCGCGAGGAGAGCTTCGGCCCCGTCGTCGGCATCATGAAGGTCTCGTCGGACGAAGAGGCGATCGATCTCATGAACGATTCCGATTTCGGCCTGACGGCCTCCCTCTGGACGAAAGACGTGAAAGCCGCGGAAGAAATCGGCCGCCAGATCGAGACCGGCACCGTCTTCATGAACCGCTGCGACTATCTCGACCCGGCGCTCTGCTGGACGGGCTGCAAGGAGACGGGCCGCGGCGCGACGCTCTCCTCGCTCGGCTATCTGAGCCTCACCCGGCCGAAATCCTACCACCTCAAGAAGGCCTGACCGACACATGACCCCCACTGCCAACTGGAGCTATCCGACCGCCATCCGCTTCGGCGCCGGACGGATCGCCGAACTGACTGAGGCCTGCAAGGCGACAGGCATCGCAAAGCCGCTGCTCGTCACCGACAAGGGCCTTGCCTCCCTGCCGATCACCACGGCCGCGCTCGACCTGATGGAGGCGGCCGGGCTAGGCCGCGGCCTCTTTGCCGACGTCGACCCCAACCCGAACGAGAAGAACCTTGCGGCCGGCATCGAGGCCTTCAAGGTCGGGGGACATGATGGCGTGATCGCCTTCGGCGGCGGCTCCGGCCTCGACCTCGGCAAGCTCGTCGCCCTGATGGCCCGCCAGACGGTCTCGGTCTGGGACCTGGAGGACATCGGTGACTGGTGGACCCGCGCCGACGCCTCGGCAATCGCGCCGATCATCGCCGTGCCGACGACGGCCGGCACAGGCTCCGAAGTCGGCCGGGCAGGGGTGCTCACCAATTCAGAGACCGGCGTCAAGAAGATCATCTTCCACCCGAAGGTGCTGCCGGCCATCGTCATCTGCGATCCGGAATTGACCGTCGGCATGCCGCCGGCGATCACCGCCGGCACCGGCATGGACGCCTTCGCCCATTGCCTGGAGGCCTATTCCTCGCCCCACTACCACCCGATGTCCCAGGGCATCGCGCTGGAGGGCATGCGCCTCGTCAAGGAGAACCTTTTGAAGGTCTATCGCGACGGGTCCGACCTCGAAGCCCGCGCCCACATGATGAGCGCTGCGATGATGGGCGCGACGGCCTTCCAGAAGGGCCTCGGGGCGGTCCACGCCGTCTCCCACCCGATCGGCGCCGTCCACCACACCCACCACGGCACCACCAATGCGTTGTTCCTGCAGCCGGTCCTGAAGATGAACCGCCCGGCCATCGAGGACCGCATCGGCCGCCTTGCCGCCTATCTCGGCATCGACGGCGGCTTCGAGGGCTTCTACGCCTATGTCGGCGAGCTCAACGCGACGCTGGGCATCCCGACGAGCCTTGCCGGCCTCGGCGTCGAAAACCCGGACCTCGACCGGCTGACGGCGGAGGCGCTGAAAGACCCCAGCGTCGGCGGAAACCCGGTCGCCATGACGCCGGAGAACACGCGGGCGTTGTTCGAGTCGGTGCTTTAGGAGAGGGCCTGCATTCCGATTTGCTGCACCAATGTTTGCATGCGACATGCAGATATTGGTGCAGCATATGACGCCCAGATCGATCGCCAAAGATGGTCTAAGTTACTGATAAGAAGGCAATTGTCGAAAGGCTGTCTGGATTGCCGCGTCGGCCTTTCGGCCTCCTCGCAATGACGCTTCTTGCCAGGGCTGCGGGCACAGCGCCAGCAGGTCGTTCCGAAACCGACTGCAGGCCAAGGCGGCCCCGACAAGACGCCGTTGGTTACCCTTCCAGCGCCACCACATTGCCGATGGCCGTTTCCAACGCATACAGGAACGAGCCGGCCGATGAACTGGCCGACAGCAACAGGAACCGGTCCGCCGCCTCGCGCAGCAACAGGACGCCGAGGTGCTCCATGAGCGTTCGGGCGACCGCGCCGTCGGGAAAGGCGTCCGCATTGAGGTCCAGCGGGATCAAGCGTTCCAGCACGGAAACCGTGCGCGCGCCTTCCAGCCGCAAGATCACCCAGTTGTCCGACTGCTCGGTGAGATAGGCGGCATCACCGAGCTTTCCCGCAAGGGGGCGGACCGAGAGACCGCAGGGCCGGGGAAAGAGCGCAAAGGCCTGATCTGTGGCGAGGCCGAGGAACCGCGTGTCGCCGTCCGCGCTCGTCGTCGTCTTTCCTGGCGCCGGCCAAGCGGCGCCGTAGGCCGTCTGCAAAGCTTTGGCGAGCGCCGCCTCCTGCCCGAGCGGCGGGACGAGGGAGACGACGGAAAGGTCGGTGACCTCCGTCAGGCGAACGCTGTCGAATCCTTCGTCGTATCCGCCGAGGAAGGGCTCGGCCTGGAGAGAAAAATCAGCCACGAAGACGTCCTCCTTCCGGATCGACGAAATGGGGCGAGACGATCTCGACCGCAACGTCCGAGCCGCCGAGGAGGTCGACGGCACGCACGGTCTCGCCGAGCCGCTTCGAGCCGCCGGCAATGAAGCCGAGGCCGATCGAATGCCCGAGCGTCGGCGAATAGCAGACCGAACTCATCCAGCCCTCATCGTTGTCCATCGTCGGCTCCGCGCCCGCCTTTAGAAAGTGCGCGCCGGCGACGACGCTCGCGCCCTTGTCGACGGGTTTGAACCCCATTAGCTGCGGCCGGTCCGGCTCCACGAGGTGCTCCCGGTCGGCGAGCACCTTGCCGATGCAGTCCTTCTTCGCCGACACCATCCGGGCGAGGCCGAGATCGCGCGCCGTCGTCTGGCCGTTAATTTCAGCGCCGACCGCGTGGCCTTTTTCCACCCGCATGACGCCGAGCGCTTCCGTGCCATAGGGCACCGCACCGAACTCCCGTCCGGCCTCGATCAGTGTGCCGAACAGCGAGTTTCCGTAGCGCGACGGCACGGCGACCTCGAAGGCCAGTTCGCCGGAAAAGGATATCCGGAAGAGGCGCGCGTCCAAGCCGCCGCAGACGGTGATCTCACCGCAGGCCATGAACGGGAAGGCCTCGTTCGAGATGTCGAACTCCGGGTCGACGATTTTTGTGAGCAGCTTTCGTGCGTTCGGGCCGGCAACCGCGAACTGCGCCCAGCCGTCGGTGGTGGAGATGAGATGGACGTCGAGATCCGTCCACAGACACTGGCGGCAGAATTCCAGGTGCCTGAACACGGCAACGGCGTTCGCCGTCGAGGCGGTCATGACGTAGTGCGTCTCGCCGAGCCGGGCCGTGGTGGAGTCGTCTAAGGCGAACCCATCCTCGCGCAGCATCAGGCCGTAGCGGACCTTGCCGACGGCAAGGGTCGAGAAGGTGTTCGCATAGACGCGATCGAGAAACGTTCCCGCATCGCGGCCCTGGATGTCGATCTTGCCGAGGGTGGTGACGTCGCAAATGCCGACCGAGCTGCGCACCGCTGCGACCTCACGGTCGACGCTCTGGCGCCAGTGGGTCTCTTCCGGCAGCGCGAACCACTCCACCCGCAGCCACGGACCGACCTCGACGAACGAGGCGCCGTGCGCCTCCGCCCAGCGGTGCGACGGCGTCTTGCGCACCGGCCTGAACGCGGGGCCGCGCGAGGCGCCGGCAAAGGCGCCGATCGGCACCGGCGTGTAGGGTGGGCGGAAGATGGTCGTGCCGGTCTCCGGGATCGTCTTTCCCGCACATTCGGCAAGGATGGCCAGGCCGAGGACGTTGGCGGTCTTGCCCTGATCGGTCGCCATGCCGAGCGTCGTGTAACGCTTCAGGTGCTCCACGGAGCGATAGCCCTCGCGGTGGGCGAGTTTCACGTCTTTCACCGCCACGTCGTTCTGCAGATCGACGAAGGCTTTTCCTTTCCCCTCAGTCACATGCCAGAGCGGCGAGACGGAAGAGGGTTCGTCGTCGGCCTTCGGCGCAGGCACGGCGACAGGCGCAAAACCGAGGTCCGAGGCCGCGGTCTCGCCGGCGCGCCTGCCCGAAGACAGCGCGGCGCCAAGCGTAAGAAACCCATTGGCAGCCCCGGCAACAGTCATCCCCGGCGGCAGGTCGGCGCCGGGCAGGAAGGCGGCAAGAGCGTCGTTCCAGAGCGGTCGGCCACGCTGGTGGCAAGTAAGATGGACGTTCGGGTTCCAGCCGCCGGAAACGGCGAGGCAATCGGCGGAAATGCGTTCGCCGGAGGAAAGCGCGACGGAGCTGAGCCCGAGCCTGCCGGAGGTACCGGTGACGCGCGTACCGGCAAAGAGCGGGATGCCCTCCGGAGCCGCCAGATGGGCAATATCGGTCCGGCTGTCGATGAGGGCGGTGACCTCGACGCCCTTGGCAGAAAGATCGCACGCCGTTCGCCAGCCGTCGTCATTGTTGGTGAAGACGGCCGTGCGGGGGCCGGGCGCAACGGCGAAGCGGTTGGCGTAGGTTCTGACGGCCCCAGCAAGCATGACGCCCGGCCGGTCGTTGCCGGCAAAAGCGATGGGCCGTTCCGTGGCACCGGCGGCGAGCACGGAGCGTTTTGCGTAAATGCGCCAGAGCGTCTGGCGCGGGCCGTCGGCGCCGGGGCCGAGGTGATTGGTGTTGCGGGTGAGGGCACCGTAGATGCCGTGGTCGAAGGCGCCGAAGACCGTCGTTCGGGTCAGAATGCGGACATTCGGCAGTTCGGAGAGTTCGCGCATCGCGGCCGCGGCCCAATCCGACCCCGGCATGCCGTCGACCTCATGGGTCTCGGCATTGAGCCGACCGCCGGCAACGAAATCCTCGTCGCAAAGAATCACCCGCGCGCCGGCGCGTCCTGCGGCGAGCGCTGCGGAAAGCCCCGCCGGACCGGCGCCGATGACCAGCACGTCCGCGTGCAAAAACCCCTTGTCGTAGGTGGCGGGGTCCGGCGTCGTCGCCAGTTCGCCGAGGCCCGCCGATTCCCGGATCACCGGCTCGTAGAGTTTTTCCCAGAAGCTCGCCGGCCACATGAAGGTCTTGTAGTAGAAGCCGGCGGAGAGGAACGGCGACAAGAGGTCCGTCACGGCCATCAGGTCGAAGGCGAGGGGCCCCCGGTGGTTCTGGCTCTTCGCTTCGAGCCCGTCATAGAGTTTCGCGACGGTCGCCCGGACGTTCGGCTCCTGGAACGCCCCGGAGCCGATGGTCATCAGCGCGTTGGGCTCTTCGGAACCGGCCGAAAAGATCCCGCGCGGCCGGTGGTATTTGAAGGAGCGGGCGACGAGCCGCTGGCCGTTGGCAAGCAGCGCCGAGGCGAACGTGTCGCCGGCAAAACCCTGCATCGTGCGGCCGTTGAAGGAAAACGAAAGGGGTGTCGAGCGGTCGATCAGGCCGCCCGAAAGGCGCTTGGTCATCGGCTGCGCCCCCGGCTTCGTGCAACGTCCTTAGCGAACTCCACGCTCAAAATCTCATGAGTCAGAGTGTTGCGGGTGACGACCAGCCAGGAGCGGTCGCCGTGCTCGTGGAACCAGAGTTCCTTGTGTTCCCCGGCCGGGTTGTCGCGCTGATAGACATAGTCGTGAAACGCCTCGATGCCGGCGTCCGGATCAGGCCGGTCGATCAGCGAGGCATCGCCGAGATAGACGAATTCGCTGGCGTCGCGGGGCCCGAGGAGGGGGTGCGGGATGATCATCAAAAAGTCCCCCTCAGTGCCGGTTCGGCTGGGCGCCGGCGCCGGTCTCGTCGATGAGCCGGCCGGTGCGGAACCGGTCGAGGCGGTAGGCGGCGGCCGTCTCGTGCGGCTCGTCCCGGGCAAGGAGATGGGCGGTGCACCAGCCGCTTGCCGGCGTCGCCTTAAAGCCGCCATAGCACCAGCCGCCGTTGAAATAGAGGCCATCGACGGGCGTGGCATCGATGATCGGCGAGCCGTCCATCGACATATCCATGACGCCGCCCCACATCCTCAAGAGCTTCGCCCGGCCGATCATCGGCATGAGCGCCATCCCGCCCTCGCAGACGTCTCCCACCATCGGCAGATTGCCCCGCTGGGCATAGGAATTGTAGCCGTCGATGTCGCCGCCGAAGACGAGGCCGCCCTTGTCCGACTGGCTGATATAGAAATGCCCGGCGCCATAGGTGATGACGCCCGGAATGACCGGTTTCAGGCCCTCCGAGACGAAGGCCTGCAGCACGTGGCTTTCGATGGGAAGCCGGAGCCCGGCCATCGCCATCACCCGGCTTGAAGAACCGGCGACGCAGACCGCGACCTTTTTCGCGCCAATGGTGCCGCGCGTCGTCTCCACCCCGGTGCAGCGACCGGCCTCGATCCGGAACCCCGTCGCTTCGCAATTCTGAATAATGTCGACACCGCGCCGGTCGGCGCCGCGAGCATAGCCCCAGGCAACGGCGTCGTGGCGGGCGGTGCCGGCGCGGGGCTGGTAGAGCCCGCCGCGGATCGGGAAGCGGGCATTGTCGAAATCGAGGAACGGGTATTGTGCCCGGACGCCTTCCCGGTCGAGCAGCACGGCGTCGGCGCCGGCGAGCAGCATGGCGTTGCCGCGCCGGCGGGCCGCGTCGCGGCCCCCGTCGGTGTGGAAGAGGTTGATGATGCCCCGCTGGGAGACCATCGAATTGTAGTTGGTGTCCGCCTCCAGACGCTCCCAGAGCTTCATGGAGAACTCGTAGAAGGGCTCGTTGCCGGGCAGCAGGTAGTTGGAGCGGATGATGGTCGTGTTGCGGCCGATATTGCCGGAGCCGAGCCAGCCTTTTTCCAGGACGGCCACATCCGTGATGCCGAATTCCTTGGCGAGATAGAAGGCGGCGGCAAGGCCGTGGCCGCCGGCGCCGACGATGACAACCTCGTAGTCGGATTTCGGCTCCGGATCGCGCCAGGCCGGCTTCCAGCCCCTGTTGCCGGTAAGCCCTTCGGAAAAAATGCGCCAGGCCGAATAGGTCATGCTGTCCCGCCGAGGATTGTTCGGAGCAAAGGATAGGGGCGGTTCGCGCGATTGACTTTCGAAAAACAGTCATAAAAAATCGGGAAATGGACATCGCTCCCGAAACGCCGCCCTATCGCGTCGCTGTCCTCGTCATCGACGATTTCGCGCTGATGTCGTTCGCCGCACTCACCGAGCCGATGCGGGCCGCGAATCTGCTCGCGGGCAGGACCCTTTACGAGGTGCGCTGCCTCAGCCTGTCGGGAGAGGACGTCGAGAGCTCCGGCGGCGCATGTGTGCCTGTCATCGCCAGCATCGACGAAGCGCCGGCGGCCGACCTTTTCATGGTGGTCGCCGGCGGCGATCCGTTCGCGGTCTCCGATCCGCGCCTCTTCAGCCGCTTGCGTCGCATCGCGCGGACGGGCGTCACCCTCGGCGGGGTCTCCGGCGGCCCGGTGATTCTGGCCCGTGCCGGGTTGATGGCAGCGCGGCGGATGACGGTACACTGGGAGTATATGGCCGGCCTGCAGGCGATCCTGCCATATCTCCTTATTGAGAAAAGCCTCTACGTGGTCGACCGCGACCGTATCACCTGCGCGGGCGGCACCGCGCCCATCGACCTGATGCATGCGATCATCGCCGGACACCACGGCCCGGCTTTCGCGCGCACCGTCGCCGACTGGTTCCTCCACACTGACGTGCGCCCCTCCGCCGGGCCGCAGCGGGCGGGCCTCATCGAGCGCTGGGGGACGACGAACGCTGCTGTCCTCGACGCCATTACCATGATGGAAAGCCACATCGCCGATCCACTGCGGCTGGACCAGCTTGCCGATTTTGCAGGCCTCGGCCCGCGCCAGCTCAACCGGCTGTTCCGCGAGCACTTGGGCGCAACGACCATGGGCTTCTACCGCGACCTCCGACTGGAAAAGGCCCGCAACCTCATCCGCAACTCGCCCTTGGCGCTGTCGGAAATCGCACTCGCCGCGGGGTTTTCCAACTCCGCCCACTTTGCGGCGGCCCACACCCAGCGCTATGGAGCACCGCCTTCTGCGTTAAGGCGCGGGTGAGGGCAGGGCACACTCTGCGCGACGCGTTTCGTTCGGAAAACCGTGCCGGAACGTCAGAACGCGCGGCCTGAGCACCGACGTAGTGAAACACTCAGTCGTCACCCCAGGCGTGACCCGGGGCCTATTGCCCGCATCTGCACGGTATGTCGCTACCCAAGGGGTTTCGTTCGTTGCGTGAGGCAAGGCCCTTGCGAGATTCGCCGCGGGCTACTGCTTTGAGACGGGCAATGGGTCCCGGCTCTCCGCCACGCTCCGGCCGGGATGACGATTGTGAATTTGGCAGCGTCGCGGCTCCTCGACGCCCTCGGCGTCGCAAGGTCGAACGGCCGCCGGCGCTGATGCGCCACCCCCCGCGGAGGCGATGAGCGAAGCGAATCCACCGTGAGCGAAAACAACGACGCCAGCGGCGTCGCAAGGCGAAGAGCCGCCCGAGCCAATGCGAGGCCCCGACTGGAGCGAAGCCCGAAGGGCGACAGCGTGAAGTGAGAAAATGGCGGGAGTGACGGGACTCGAACCCGCGACCTCTGGCGTGACAGGCCAGCGCTCTAACCAACTGAGCTACACCCCCGAAACGTCGCGTCGTCGCGAGGTGGACGACGACTTACGGCAGCCGCGCGGGCAAGTCAAGCCACTCCGCAAGGCAAAAACATGACAGGCGTTTGACGATGGGGAAACGCCCAGGTGACGCGACCTTTGCGGGTCGGGTCCGGCGCCGGGACGCACTGCTTGCATTGCCCGGCCGAACCGCCTAAATCGGAGCCGGCCCGTGGGCTTTTCGCGGGTTCCCGGGCGGTTAGCTCAGTTGGTAGAGCGCTTCGTTTACACCGAAGATGTCGGGAGTTCGAGTCTCTCACCGCCCACCATTTTTTGTCTCACGCCAGTTCGCTGCGCGCACGGCTCCGACGGGGTGGCGCATCGGCGCCGGCGGCCGTTCGGCCTTGCGAGTGTCTTTTGTCGCTCACGCCAAGCTCACTTCGTTCGCTGGCTCCGCGGGGGCGGCGCGCCGGCGGCCGTTCGGCCTTGCGACGCCGGCGGCGTCGGGAATGCATTCATCGGATCTGGTGACCCTGGCGCGGGGCGGCACGCCGACTCCAGGGCCGCGCGAGGGCCAGCCGCCATTCTGCGAACGATCCGCCGAGGCGCCGCCGGAACCCTCCCGAACCGCGCCTGTCGGAAAAGCCACAAATTTCTGCGCACGAATCTTGCCACCATTCCTACGGAGCGAATCGCCCGGAAATCCGGCAATCCGGGGTCCGCGCGAAGGGCCAGTGGGTGCGGCGCGACGGCGGCTTGACGCCCTTTGCGGCATCGCACACTGATCAAAGTCAAAGGGCGCCGTATCAAAATGTCTAAACTTAAGCATACGGGACAGCCATGGACTTGCTTCGCGTGGGTCGGTGGGTTAAGCGTGCCGGGTGGTCGCGACGCAAATGTCGCACCGCCGGCGCCCGCCCCGGGAAGTCGTCAGTTCAGAAATGCCCGGCTCACGTGCCGCTGAAATCCCAGGCGGTCAGACGGTTCGAGCGACAGGCATTGCGCGAGGGCCGCGATACGATGGAAGAGCTCTTGAAGGATTACGTGCCGATTATCGTGTTTATCGGTATTTCGGCGTTTATCGGGCTGGCTCTGTTGGTGGCGCCGTTCCTGATTGCCTACAAGCAACCCGATTCGGAAAAGCTGTCGGCGTATGAATGCGGCTTCGAGGCGTTCGACGACGCGCGCATGAAATTCGATGTCCGCTTCTACCTCGTCTCCATCCTCTTCATCATCTTCGATCTTGAGGTCGCGTTCCTGTTTCCCTGGGCCGCCGCCTTCAAGGAGGTCGGCTGGCTCGGCTTCTGGTCGATGATGACGTTCCTGGCCGTTCTGACGATCGGCTTCATCTACGAATGGCGAAAAGGGGCACTTGAATGGGATTGACCCCGACTTCCGGCACGGTGATGGCGCCCCAGCCGAAGGGAATCATCGACCCGCGCACCGGCAAGCCCATCGGCGCCGACGATCCGACCTTCATCGGCATCAATGACGAGCTGGCTGACAAGGGCTTCGTCGTCACCGCCACCGACAACCTCATCCAGTGGGCGCGCACCGGCTCGCTGATGTGGATGACCTTCGGCCTGGCCTGCTGCGCCATCGAGATGATGCAGATGTCCATGCCGCGCTATGACGGCGAGCGCTTCGGCTTTGCGCCGCGGGCGAGCCCGCGCCAGTCGGACGTGATGATCGTCGCCGGCACGCTGACCAACAAGATGGCGCCCGCGATCCGCAAGGTCTACGACCAGATGCCGGAGCCGCGCTACGTCATCTCCATGGGCTCCTGCGCCAATGGCGGCGGCTACTATCACTATTCCTATTCGGTCGTGCGCGGCTGCGACCGGGTCTTGCCGGTCGACATCTACGTGCCCGGCTGCCCGCCGACGGCCGAGGCGCTGCTTTACGGCGTCATGCTTCTGCAAAAGAAGATCCGGCGCACCGGAACCATTGAACGCTAGGGACGGACGGCCAGGACATGGACGAAACCCTTGAGGAAATCGGCGCCTATCTGGAGCTTTCGCAGGGCGAGGCGATCGAGAGCTGGCACGTTCGCCACGGCGAGCTGACGGCAACGGTCTCGCGCACCTCGATCGACAGCGTCGCACGCTTCCTGCGCGACGATCCGCGCTGCCAGTTCGTCTGTTTCGTCGATGCCTGTGGCGTCGACTACCCGGAGCGCGAGAAGCGCTTCGAGGTCGTCTATCACCTGCTGTCGCCGAAGCAGAACATCCGCATCCGCCTCAAGGTCGAGACCGACGACACCTCGCCGGTGCCCTCGCTGACCGGTGTCTATCCGGGCGCCGAATGGTTCGAGCGCGAGGCCTACGACCTCTACGGCATGCTCTTTTCCGGCCATCCGGACCTGCGCCGGCTCCTGACCGACTACGGTTTCGACGGCCATCCGCTGCGCAAGGATTTCCCGCTCACCGGCTTCGTCGAGGTCCGCTATGACGACGAGGCCAAGCGGGTCGTGTATGAGCCGGTCCGGCTCGCCCAGGAGTTCCGCAGCTTCGACTTCCTGTCGCCGTGGGAGGGCGATGCGCCCGTATTGCCAGGCGACGAGAAAGCGCAGGAAAACCAATGATGAAGCGGTATCGGCATGGGGCAGGCCGGTGCAAGGCAACGGCCGGAGCCAAGGCTTCCCGGGTGTCCCGGCCCCGGAAGGCGCGTTTGAACGGAGCCGCTGAGTATGGCTGAGGCACAGATCCGCAACTTCAACATCAATTTCGGCCCGCAGCATCCGGCGGCCCACGGCGTCTTGCGCCTGGTGCTGGAGCTCGACGGCGAGATCGTAACGCGCGCCGACCCCCATGTGGGCCTGTTGCACCGCGGCACCGAAAAGCTCATCGAGCACAAGACCTATCACCAGGCCGTGCCCTATTTCGACCGGCTCGACTATGTCGCGCCGATGAACCAGGAGCACGCCTTCTGCCTGGCCGCCGAAAAGCTGCTCGGCGTCACCGTGCCGATCCGCGGCCAACTCATCCGCGTGCTCTATGCCGAAATGGGCCGGCTCCTCTCCCATGTCCTCAACATCACCACCCAGGCGATGGACGTCGGCGCGCTGACGCCGCCGCTGTGGGGATTCGAGGATCGCGAGAAGATGATGGCGTTCTATGAGCGCGCCTGCGGGGCGCGCCTGCACGCCGCCTATTTCCGCATCGGCGGCGTCCACCAGGACCTGCCGCAGCAGCTTCTCGACGATATCTGGGAATTCCTCGATCCGTTCCTGAAGACACTGGACGACCTGGAAGGCCTGCTGACGGAAAACCGCATCTTCAAGCAGCGCAACGTCGACATCGCCGCCTTCACCGCCGACGAGGGCTGGTCCTGGGGCTTTTCCGGCGTGATGATGCGCTCCGCCGGCGTTGCCTGGGACCTGCGCAAGGCGCAGCCCTATGAGTGCTACGACCAGCTTGAGTTCGACATCCCCGTCGGCAAGCACGGCGACTGCTATGACCGCTACGTCATCCGCATGCTGGAGATGCGGGAGTCGGTGAAGATCATGAAGCAGTGCCTGGAGCGGCTCGGCTCGGCCGGCGGCAAGGGCCCGGTGTCGACCACCGACGGCAAGGTCGCCCCGCCCAAGCGCGGTGAGATGAAGCGCTCCATGGAAGCGTTGATCCACCACTTCAAGCTCTATACCGAGGGCGTGAAGGTGCCCGAAGGCGAGGCCTATGCGGCCGTCGAGGCACCGAAGGGCGAGTTCGGCGTCTATCTGGTCTCCGACGGCACCAACAAGCCCTATCGCTGCAAGATCCGCGCGCCGGGCTTTGCCCATCTGGCAGCCATGGACTTCCTTTCCCGCGGCCACATGCTGGCGGACATCGCCGCCATCATCGGCTCCATCGACGTGGTGTTCGGGGAGGTCGACCGGTGACCGGTACCGCCAAGAACCCAGCAACGACTTATTTCGCGACGGAGTAGGGACAACATCGATGTCGGTCCGACGCCTCTACAACGACCAGCCCGAGAGTTTTGCGTTTACGCCCGAGAACGAGGCGTGGGCGGAAAAACGCGTCGCGCTCTACCCGGAAGACCGCAAGCAGTCGGCCGTCATCCCGCTTCTGATGCGGGCCCAGGAGCAGGACGGCTGGCTCACCCGCGCCGCCATCGAGGCGATCGCCAAACGGCTCGAAATGCCGGTGATCCGGGTGCTTGAGGTCGCCACCTTCTACACCCAGTTCCAGCTCGCCCCGGTCGGGTCCAAGGCCCACATCCAGGTCTGCGGCACGACGCCGTGCATGCTGCGCGGTTCCGAGGACATCCTCCGCGTCTGCCGCACGCGCATCGCCGAACGGGCCCATGAGCTGTCGGCGGACGGCGCCTTTTCCTGGGAAGAGGTCGAGTGCCTCGGCGCCTGCGTCAACGCCCCGATGGTCCAGGTCGGCGCCGACACCTATGAGGACCTGACCGCGGAAAGCTTCGAGGCGATCCTCGACGCCTTCGACCGCGGCGAGACGCCGACGCCGGGCCCGCAGGTCGAGCGCCAGTTCGCGGCCCCCGAAGGCGGCGCGACGACGCTGACCGAACCATCCCTCTATGACGGCTCGGCCCCGGTGCGCTGGGAAGAGACCCGCGCCAAGAAGGCCGCAGAGGCGGAAAAGGCCAAGGAAGCCGAGAAGGCGAAAGCGGCCGCAGAGGCCAAGAAGGCCGAAGAGGAAAAGCCGGAGCCGCCGGCCCCGCCCGCCGCCGAAGGCAAGGGCACCGCGGGGAAGACCGCCGCCGAAGGCAAGGGCACCGACGGCAAGACCGAAGACGGCAAGGCGGCGGAGATGGAAGCCGCGCTGGCGAAGCTTCCGGCCGACGCCTCCAACGAGGACAAGGCCAACGCCGTCGGCACGCGGCCGGAGGGTCTTGAAGCCCCGCGCGGCGAGGCCGACGACCTGAAGCGCATCCGCGGCATCGGCAAGGTCAACGAGCAAAAGCTGGGCGACCTCGGCATCTTCCATTTCGACCAGATCGCCGCCTGGGACGAGGCGCAGATCCGCTGGGTCGGCACCTACCTGGCATTCCCGGGCCGCATCGAGCGGGAAGACTGGGTCGGCCAGGCAGGCGTCCTCGCCGCGGGCGGCGCGACCGAATTTTCCAAGCGCGTCGATGCCGGCGACGTGCCGTCGAGCCAGGAATAGGGTGGAGCAACGCGATGCTGCAGGACAAGGACCGCATCTTCACCAACATCTACGGTGCCCACGACTGGGGCCTTGAGGGCGCCAAGAAGCGTGGCCAGTGGAGCGGCACCAAGGACATCGTTGCCCGCGGGCGCGACTGGATCATCGACCAGGTCAAGGCCTCGGGCCTGCGCGGCCGCGGCGGCGCCGGCTTCCCGACCGGCCTGAAATGGTCGTTCATGCCCAAGGAATCGGACGGGCGGCCAAGCTATCTGGTCGTCAACGCCGACGAATCGGAACCCGGCACCTGCAAGGACCGGGAGATCATGCGCCACGACCCGCACCATCTGGTCGAGGGCTGCCTGATCGCCGGTTTCGCCATGAACGCCCACACCGCCTTCATCTATGTGCGCGGCGAATTCATTCGCGAGCGCCAGAACCTGCAGGCGGCGGTCGACCAGGCCTATGACGCAGGGCTGATCGGCAAGAACAACGTCCATGGCTGGGACTTCGACATCGTCGTCCACCACGGCGCCGGCGCCTATATCTGCGGCGAGGAATCGGCGCTGCTGGAATCCCTGGAAGGCAAGAAGGGCCAGCCGCGCCTGAAGCCGCCGTTCCCGGCGGCCGTCGGCCTCTATGGCTGCCCGACCACCGTCAACAACGTGGAATCGATCGCCGCCGTGCCGACGATCCTGCGCCGTGGCGCCGACTGGTTCTCCGGCCTCGGCAAGCCCGGCAACACCGGCACCAAGCTCTTTTGCATCTCCGGCCACGTGGAGCGGCCGTGCACGGTGGAAGAGGAGATGGGCATCCCGCTGCGCGAGCTTCTTGAAAAGCACTGCGGCGGCGTGCGCGGCGGCTGGGACAATCTGCTGGCCGTCATTCCGGGCGGCTCGTCGGTGCCTTGTGTTCCCGCGAATATGTGCGATGACCTCGGCATGGACTTCGACTCGCTGAAGGCCGTGAAGTCGGGCCTCGGCACCGCCGCGGTGATCGTCATGGACAAGTCCACCGACATCATCAAGGCGATTGCCCGGCTCAGCTACTTCTACAAGCACGAGAGCTGCGGCCAGTGCACGCCGTGCCGCGAGGGCACCGGCTGGATGTGGCGGGTGATGGAGCGCATGGTCCGCGGCGAGGCGGAAAAGCGCGAGATCGACATGCTGATCGAGGTGTCGACCCAGATCGAGGGTCACACCATCTGCGCCCTCGGCGATGCCGCGGCCTGGCCGGTTCAGGGCCTGGTGCGCCATTTCCGGCACGTCATCGAGGCGCGGATCGACGAATACACCGCCCGGGCCACCCGTGAGGGCTCGGTGATGGTCGCTGCGGAATAGACGGGATAGAAGGCGGAATAGAAGACATGCCAAAAATCATCGTCGACGGAAACGAGATCGAGGTCCCGGCGGACTACACGCTGATGCAGGCGTGCGAGGCCGCGGACGTCGAGATTCCGCGGTTCTGCTTCCACGAGCGCCTGTCGGTCGCCGGCAACTGCCGGATGTGCCTGGTCGAGCTGAAGGGCGCGCCGAAGCCGGTCGCCTCGTGCTCCTGGCTGGTGCGCGATTGCCGGCCCGGCCCGAACGGCGAACTGCCGGAGGTCCGGACCAAGTCCGACGTCGCCCGGAAGGCGCGGCGCGGCGTCATGGAATTCCTGCTCATCAACCATCCGCTCGACTGCCCGATCTGCGACCAGGGCGGCGAATGCGACCTGCAGGACCAGGCGATGGCCTTCGGCGTCGACGGCTCGCGCTACCACGAGAACAAGCGCGCCGTGGAAGACAAATACATCGGCCCGCTGGTCAAGACGATCATGACGCGCTGCATCCACTGCACGCGCTGCGTCCGCTTCACCACGGAAATCGCCGGCGTCTCCGAACTCGGCCTGATCGGCCGCGGCGAGGACGCCGAGATCACCACCTATCTTGAGCGCGCCCTGACTTCCGAGATGCAGGGCAACGTCATCGACCTGTGCCCGGTCGGTGCGCTGACCGCGCGACCCTACGCCTTCCATGCAAGGCCGTGGGAACTGGTCAAGACCGAGTCGGTCGACGTCATGGACGGCGTCGGCTGCGCCATCCGCGTCGACACCCGCGGCCGCGAGGTCATGCGCATCCTGCCCCGTCTCAACGAGGCGGTGAACGAGGAGTGGATCTCCGACAAGACCCGCTTCATCTGGGACGGGCTGCGCACCCAGCGCCTCGACCGGCCCTACGTCAAGAAGGACGGCCGCCTGACCCCCGCCTCCTGGCAGGAGGCCTTCGCCGCCATCGCCGCCAAGGTGAAGGGAACCGACGCCAAGAAGATCGGCGCCATCTCCGGCGAACTGGCAAGCGCGGAAGAGATCTTTGCGCTGAAGGGCCTGATGACCGGCCTCGGCGTCGCCAACACCGACTGCCGCCCGGCCCATTCGCCGCTCGATCCGAAAAACGGCCGCGCCAGCTACCTCTTCAACAGCTCGATCGCCGGCATCGAGGATGCCGACGCGATCATGCTGATCGGCACCAACCCGCGCAAAGAGGCGCCGGTGCTGAATGCGCGTATCCGCAAGCGCTTCCTCCAGGGCGGTATCGAAATCGGCCTCGTCGGCGAACAGGCAGATCTCACCTATCCCGTCACCTATTGCGGCGCCGGGCCGGAGAGCATCCAGGCGCTCCTCGACGACAAGTCCTATGACGGCAAGGCCGAGCGGCCGATGGTCATCGTCGGCGAGGGCGCCCTCAACCGGCCGGACGGCGCGGCGATCCTGTCGCTGGCCGCCAAGTTCGCCGTTGCAAGAGGCGCGATCCGCGAGGACTGGAACGGCTTCAACGTCCTGCATTCGGCAGCCGCCACCGTCGGCGGCCTCGACGTCGGCTTCGTGCCGGGCGAGGGCGGCCTCACCACCGCCGGCATGGTCGACGCCGCCGGCAAGGGTGACCTCGACGTGCTCTTCCTGATGGGCGCCGACGAGATCGACATGCAGGCGCTCGGCAATGCCTTCGTCGTCTATATGGGCTCGCACGGCGATGCCGGCGCCCACCGCGCCGACGTCATTCTGCCTGGCGCCGCCTATACGGAAAAATCGGGCCTTTACGTCAACACCGAGGGCCGGGTCCAGCTTGGGCTCCGCGCCGCCTTCCCGCCGGGCGAGGCCCGCGAGGACTGGGCGATCCTGCGCGCCCTGTCCGCCGAACTCGGCGCCAGGCTGCCCTTCGATACGCTGGTGGCGCTCCGCGCCGCGCTCGTTGCCGCCCATCCGCATTTCGCGCTCGTCGACGAGATCGCGGAAAGCGACGCCAAGGCGGTCGAGGCGCTGGCCGGGGCGGGCGGCTCGCTCGACAGCGCGCCGTTCGAGCCCTGGATCGACGATTTCTACCTCACCAATCCGATCGCCCGCGCCTCCAAGGTGATGGCGGAATGTTCGGCGCTGGCCCACGGGCTGCAGGCCGAGGCGGCGGAATAGGAAGCGACGATGACGTTTTGGGACGGACTATATTACCTCCTCGGCGTGGGCATCTCGCCGTTCTTCATCGGCGTCGTCTGGCAGGGGCTGATCCTGATCGTCGTGCTCCTGGTCGCCATCGCTTACATCCTCTACGCCGACCGCAAGATCTGGGCGGCCGTGCAGCTTCGCCGCGGTCCCAACGTCGTCGGGCCCTGGGGCCTGTTCCAGTCCTTCGCCGACATGCTGAAATTCGTCTTCAAGGAGCCGGTCATCCCGGCGGCGTCCAACAAGACGATCTTCATTCTGGCGCCGCTGATCTCCGTGACGCTGGCGCTGGGTGCCTGGGCGGTGATCCCGGTGGCGGAGAACTGGGTCATCGCCGACATCAATGTCGGCATCCTCTACATCCTCGCCTTCTCCTCGCTCGGCGTCTACGGCATCATCATGGGCGGCTGGGCGTCGAACTCGAAATATCCGTTCCTGTCGGCGCTGCGCTCCGCCGCCCAGATGGTCTCCTACGAGGTCTCCATCGGCTTCGTCATCATCACGGTGCTCCTGTGCGCCGGCTCGCTGAACCTCACCGAGATCGTCAAGTCGCAGGAATCGGGCCTTGCCAACATGATCGGCCTGCCGTGGCTGTCGTTCCTCAACTGGTACTGGCTGCCGCTGCTGCCGATGTTCGTCATCTTCTTCATCTCCGCGCTCGCGGAGACGAACCGGCCGCCCTTCGACCTGGCCGAAGCGGAATCGGAACTCGTCGCCGGCTTCATGGTCGAGTACGGCTCGATCCTCTACATGATGTTCATGCTCGGCGAGTACGTCTCCATCTCGCTGATGTGCTCGCTGATGACGATCATGTTCCTCGGCGGCTGGGCCTCGCCCATCGACATCCCGCCCTTCACCTGGGTCCCGGGCGTCATCTGGTTCACGATCAAGGCCTGCGCCGTCTTCTTCATGTTCGCCATGGTCAAGGCGATGGTCCCGCGCTACCGCTACGACCAGCTCATGCGCCTCGGCTGGAAGGTGTTCCTGCCGCTGTCGCTGGCCGCCGTCTTCGTCGTCGCCCTGGTGCTGCAACTGACCGGGTGGGCATCGTGAGGAGCGTGACCAATGCCGTTTTCACTTGCCGGACTGGTCGGCGCCCTGGTGGGGCTCGGAGTGGGCTGGCTCGACTGGCGGATGCTCTCCGGCATCCTCAGGGCGCGCCACGTGCAGAAATCGATGGCGATGCCGAAGGACGAGGCGGGACGGGCCGAAAAGCGGCTGAACGGCATCCTTGCCGCCATTTTCGTCCTCTGTTTCATCGGAATTCCCCTCGTCGGGTACTGGACGGGGGTTGCCATCGGCGGCTGACCGTTATGTTGAGTGGTATGGATCACCGCCAGGAAAGGATTGTGCGATGAGGCTTGATCGTGCCGCCAAATCGCTGCTGCTGCTGGAGTTCGTTTCGGCGTTCTTCCTGGCGATGCGCTATTTCTTCAAGCCGAAGGCAACGCTGAACTACCCCTTCGAGAAGGGGCCGCTGTCGCCGCGCTTCCGCGGCGAGCATGCGCTGAGGCGTTACCCGAACGGCGAGGAACGCTGCATCGCCTGCAAGCTGTGCGAGGCCGTCTGCCCGGCCCAGGCCATCACCATCGAGGCCGGGCCGCGCGGCAACGACGGATCGCGCCGCACCACCCGCTACGACATCGACATGGTGAAATGCATCTATTGCGGCTTCTGCCAGGAAGCCTGCCCGGTGGATGCCATCGTCGAGGGACCGAACTTCGAATTTGCCACCGAGACGCGCGAGGAGCTGCTCTACGACAAGCAGAAGCTGCTCGACAATGGCGACCGCTGGGAACGCGAAATCTCACGCAGTCTGAGGGACGACGCGCCCTACAGATAAGGCGCTCAATTTGATAACACCGGCGGGCGCCGCCCATCTGCGGCGTTCCTCACCGGACCAACGGGGATCTAATCGGAATGCTCCTGCAGGCGATCTTCTTCTACCTGTTCGCCGCGATCAGCGTGGCCGCCGCCGTGATGGTGATTTCGTCCCGTAATCCCGTCCACTCGGTGCTGTTCCTGATCCTGACCTTCTTCAGCGCGGCGGGCCTGTTCATCATGCTCGGCGCCGAGTTCCTGGCGATGATCCTGATCGTCGTCTATGTCGGCGCGGTGGCGGTGCTGTTCCTGTTCGTCGTCATGATGCTCGACGTCGACTTCGTCGAGCTGCGCCAGGGCTTCCTGCAGTACCTGCCGGTCGGCGGGCTGATCGGGCTGATCCTGCTGGTCGAGCTGATCGCGGTGCTGA
Organism: Rhodobium gokarnense; assembly: GCF_025961475.1. NCBI lineage: Bacteria > Pseudomonadati > Pseudomonadota > Alphaproteobacteria > Hyphomicrobiales > Rhodobiaceae > Rhodobium > Rhodobium gokarnense. The sequence goes on from NZ_JAOQNS010000011.1 coordinate 199,553, forward strand.
CCTGGTCGACCATGTCGCCAGAGCTGACGGCGACCGCCCAGGTGCCGATCCCGCCGGCGGGCGAGGTCTCCAACATCGAGGCGATCGGCCGGCTCCTTTACACCCGCTACATCTATTTCTTCCAGACCGCGGGCCTGATCCTCTTGGTCGCCATGGTCGGCGCCATCGTGCTGACCCTGCGCCACAAGGAGGGCGTCCGGCGCCAGAATGTCGCCGACCAGGTCTATCGCGATCCCAAGACCGTCAAGCTGCACAAGGTCGAGTCCGGCAAGGGCATCTAGGGCGCAAAAAGGAACGTTTGAGGCAAGACAACAATGGAAATCGGGCTGTCCCACTACCTGTCGGTCGCGGCGATCCTTTTCACGATCGGTGTTTTCGGCATCTTCCTGAACCGCAAGAACGTCATCGTCATTCTGATGTCGGTCGAGCTGGTGCTCCTCGCCGTCAACATCAACTTCGTCGCCTTTTCCGCCTTCCTCGGCGACCTGGTCGGCCAGATCTTCGTGCTCCTGATCCTCACGGTCGCGGCCGCCGAAGCGGCGATCGGACTTGCCATCCTTGTGGTTTTCTACCGCAACCGCGGCTCCATCGCGGTTGAAGACATCAACATGATGAAGGGCTAGGCGGAGATGTATTCAGCCATCGTCTTCCTGCCGCTGCTTGGCTTCCTGATCGCCGGCCTGTTCGGCCGCATCATCGGAGACAAGGCGTCGGAATATATCACCAGCGGCCTTCTCGTCGTCTCCTGCCTGTTGTCGTGGATCGCCTTCTTTGCCGTCGGCTACGGCGACGGGCCGGTCGAGCAGGTGCCGATCGCGACCTGGATCACGTCGGGCGCGCTCACCATCGACTGGTCGCTCAGGATCGACACGCTGACCGTCGTCATGCTGGTCGTCGTCACCACCGTCTCGGCGCTGGTTCACATCTATTCCATCGGCTACATGCACCACGACCCGTCGCGGGCACGGTTCTTCGCCTATCTGTCGCTGTTCACCTTCGCCATGCTGATGCTGGTGACCTCCGACAATCTGTTGCAGATGTTCTTCGGCTGGGAGGGCGTCGGCCTCGCCTCCTACCTCCTGATCGGCTTCTGGTACCAGAAGCCCTCGGCCAACGCCGCGGCCATGAAGGCCTTCATCGTCAACCGCGTCGGCGACTTCGGCTTCTCGCTCGGCATCTTCGCGCTGTTCGCGCTGACCGGCTCGATCGGCCTCGATGCGGTCTTTGCCGCCGCCGGTGACCTGTCCGAGACGACCTTCCTGTTCCTGTCCTGGGACGTGAACGCGCTCACCGTCATCTGCCTGCTCCTGTTCATGGGCGCCATGGGCAAGTCGGCCCAGTTCCTGCTGCACACCTGGCTGCCCGACGCTATGGAGGGCCCGACCCCGGTCTCGGCCCTGATCCACGCCGCGACCATGGTCACCGCTGGCGTCTTCATGGTGGCGCGGCTGTCGCCGCTGTTCGAAGTCTCGCACACCGCGCTCGCCGTCGTCGTCATCATCGGCGCGACCACAGCGTTCTTTGCCGCCACCGTCGGCCTCGTCCAGAACGACATCAAGCGCGTGATCGCCTATTCGACCTGCTCGCAGCTCGGCTACATGTTCGTCGCGCTGGGCGTCGGCGCCTACGGGGCGGGCATCTTCCACCTCTTCACCCACGCCTTCTTCAAGGCGCTGCTGTTCCTGTCCGCCGGCTCGGTTATCCATGCCGTTTCCGACGAGCAGGACATGCGCAAGATGGGCGGCCTCAGGAACCACATCCCGGTCACCTTCTGGATGATGATCATCGGCACCCTGGCGCTCACCGGCTTCCCGCTGACCGCCGGCTTCTTCTCCAAGGACGCGATCATCGAATCCGCCTTCGTCGGCCATGGCGCGGCCGCCGAATACGCCTTCTGGCTGGTGGTGATCGCCGCGCTCTTCACCTCGTTCTATTCCTGGCGGCTGATCTTCATGACCTTCTTCGGCAAGCCTCGTGCTTCCGCTGAGGTAATGGGCCACGTCCACGAGTCGCCGCGGGTGATGACCGTGCCGCTGATGGTGCTGGCGCTCGGCGCACTCGCCGCCGGCATCCTGTTTTCCGGCAGCTTTATCGGCGAGGGCTACGGCGAATTCTGGAAGACGGCGCTGTTCGTCTCGGAGGAAAACCACGTCCTTCACGAGATGCACAACGTCCCGCTCTGGGTGAAGCTCGCGCCCTTCGTGATGATGGTCGCCGGCTTCGTCGTCGCCTTCTACTTCTACATCATGTCGCCGGAGACGCCGAAGAAGCTGGCAAAGCAGCACGACGGCCTCTACCAGTTCCTGCTCAACAAGTGGTACTTCGACGAGCTCTACGACGTCCTGTTCGTGCGCTCGGCCAAATGGCTCGGCCGGTTCCTGTGGAAGCAGGGTGACGGCAGGGTCATCGACGGCTACGGGCCGGACGGCGTCTCGGCCCGGGTGCTGCAGGCCACCGGCTGGGTGGTCCGACTGCAGACCGGCTATCTCTATCACTATGCATTCGCGATCCTGATCGGCGTCGCCGCGCTGATCACCTGGGCAATGTTCACCGGCGGAGGGGCACACTAATGGGCGACTGGCCACTGCTCACAATTGTCACCTTCCTGCCGCTGATCGGCGTTCTGGCGATCCTGACGGTCCAGGACGACGACGCGGTCGCCCGGCAGAACATCCGCCGCGCGGCGCTGTTCGCCACGTCGATGACGTTCCTCGTCTCGCTGCTGATCTGGGCCTCGTTCGATCCCTCCGATCCCGGCTTCCAGATGGTCGAGAAGCGCGACTGGCTCGGCGGCGCGATGTCCTATCACGTCGGCGTCGACGGCATTTCCATGCTGTTCGTCATCCTCACCACCTTCCTGATGCCGTTCTGCATCCTGGCGAGCTGGAAGTCGGTGGAGGACCGGGTCAAGGAATACATGATCGCCTTCCTGGTGCTGGAGACGCTGATGATCGGCGTCTTCACGGCGCTCGACCTCGTCATCTTCTACGTCTTCTTCGAAGGCGGCCTGATCCCGATGTTCCTGATCATCGGCGTGTGGGGCGGCAAGCGGCGCATCTACGCCAGCTTCAAGTTCTTCCTCTACACGCTGCTCGGCTCGGTGCTGATGCTGCTCGCCATCATGGCCATGTACTGGCAGGCCGGCACCACGGACATCACGGTCCTGCTCGACCACAATTTCCCGGCCGGCATGCAGACCTGGCTATGGCTTGCATTCTTCGCCTCCTTCGCAGTGAAAATGCCGATGTGGCCGGTCCACACCTGGCTGCCGGACGCCCACGTGGAGGCGCCGACGGCCGGCTCGGTGATCCTTGCCGCCATCCTCCTGAAGATGGGCGGCTACGGCTTCATCCGGTTCTCGCTGCCGATGTTCCCGCTCGCCTCGGAGATGTTCGCGCCCTTCGTCTTCGCGCTCTCCGTCGTCGCCATCATCTACACCTCGCTGGTGGCGCTGATGCAGGAGGACATCAAGAAGCTGATCGCCTATTCGTCCGTCGCCCATATGGGCTTCGTCACCATGGGCATCTTCACCATGACGACCCAGGGCGTGCAGGGCGGCATCTTCCAGATGCTCTCCCACGGCATCGTCTCCGGCGCCCTGTTCCTGTGCGTCGGCGTCATCTACGACCGCATGCACACCCGCGAGATCGCCGCCTATGGCGGGCTCGTCAACCGCATGCCCTGGTATGCCGTCGCCTTCATGGTGTTCACGCTGGCCAATGTCGGGCTGCCCGGCACCAGCGGCTTCGTCGGCGAGTTCCTGACGCTGGTCGCGGCCTTCAAGGTCAACACCTGGGTCGCGTTCCTCGCCACCTTCGGCGTCATCCTGTCGGCCTGCTACGCGCTCTGGCTCTATCGCCGGGTCGTCTTCGGCACCCTCGACAAGGAGAGCCTGAAGTCGATCCTCGACCTCAGCACGCGGGAAAAGGCGATCCTCATCCCGCTGATCGTCCTCACCATCCTGTTCGGCTTCTACCCGATGCCGATCCTCGACGTGACGGCGGCCTCGGTCGACCAGCTCATCACCAAGGTGGAGGCGGCGACGGCCGCCGCCCAGCAAACCGCCCTGATCGTCGGCAACTGATTTAGGCCCGGCACGAGAGACGCCCATGCAGACCGAACTTTACATGCTCCCCGATCTGGCGCCGGTTCTCCCGGAGCTGCTTCTGGCGATCGGCGCGCTGGTCCTCGTCCTCATCGGCGCCGTCGCCGGCGAGCGCGCCACCTCCATCGTCACCGGCATCAGCGCCGCGCTCCTCATCGTCGCCGGCATCGTGCTGGTCACCGTCACGCCGGACGGCGCCAGCTTCCACGGCGCCTTCGTGCTCGACGCCTTCGGCCGCTATATGAAGCTCCTGGCGCTGATCGGCTCCACCTTCGCCATCGTCATGTCGGTGGGCTACGCCAGGGCCGAACGCTTCGAGCGCTTCGAGTACCCGATCCTCATCGTGCTCGCGACCCTCGGCATGATGCTGATGATCTCCGCGACCGACCTGATCTCGGTCTATCTCGGCCTGGAACTGCAGAGCCTGGCGCTCTATGTCGTTGCTGCGATCAACCGGGATTCCGCCAAGGCGACGGAAGCGGGCCTGAAATATTTCGTCCTCGGCGCCCTGTCGTCCGGCATGCTGCTCTACGGCGCGTCGCTGGTCTACGGCTTCACCGGGCATACCTCGTTTGAAGGCATCGCCCAGGCGATCGCCGGCGAGGGCCGCTCGCTCGGCCTCGTCTTCGGTCTGGTCTTCATGCTCGCCGGTTTTGCCTTCAAGGTCTCGGCCGTGCCGTTCCACATGTGGACGCCGGACGTCTATGAGGGCGCGCCGACGCCGGTTACCGCCTTCTTTGCCGCGGCCCCGAAGATCGCCGCCATGGCGCTGTTTGTCCGCGTCGTCTTCACCGCGTTCGAGCCGGTCGCGGCCGACTGGCAGCAGATCGTCTCCTTCATCGCGATCCTGTCGATGGTGCTCGGCGCCTTTGCCGCCATCGGCCAGACCAACATCAAGCGGCTGATGGCCTATTCCTCCATCGGCCACATGGGCTATGCGCTGGTTGGCCTCGCCGCCGGCTCCAAGGCCGGCGTCCAGGGCGTCATCATCTATGTCTCGATCTACCTGGCGATGACGCTGGGCGCCTTCGCCTGCATTCTCGCCATGCGCCGGCGCGAGGGCATGGTGGAGGACATCAACGAGCTGGCCGGCCTCGGCCGCACAAGGCCGATGATGGCGTTCCTGTTCGCCATGATCCTGTTCTCGCTCGCCGGCATTCCGCCGCTTGCAGGCTTCTTCGCCAAGTTCTACGTCTTCCTCGCCGCCATCGAGGCCAACCTCTACGCGCTCGCCGTCATCGGCGTGCTGGCCAGCGTCGTCGGCGCCTATTACTACCTGCGCATCGTCAAGATCATGTATTTCGACGAGCCGTCCGAGGCGTTCGAGCCGATGTATGGCGAGCTGAAGGTGGTGCTGGGGGCGAGTGGCGTCTTCGTCATCTTCTTCTTCCTCTTCGCCGGGCCCATGGTCGGCGTCGCGGAAACCGCAGCGCGGGCGCTGTTCTGACGCCCGATGCCGCAGCATAAGGAGACCAGCTCGGGGATCCGGCGCGACCATCGCGCGCTGGTCGACTCGACCAACGCGGCAGCGCTCGCCGAGGCCCGCAAGGGCTGGCGCGCGCCGCTCTGGGTCACCGCCGACCGCCAGGAAGTCGGCCGCGGCCGCCAGGGCCGCCACTGGGTGTCCGAACCCGGCAACCTCTACGCTTCGCTGCTCCTCATCGATCCGGCGCCGCCCCACGCGCTGCCGCAGCTCGGCCTCGTCGCCGCCGTCGCGCTTGCCCGCGCCATCGAGGCCGCCGGACCGCTGTCCGAACCCGTCGGCCTCAAATGGCCGAACGATGCCATCGTCGCCGGCAAGAAGCTCTCCGGCATGCTGCTGGAAGCGGAGGTCCTCGACGACCACAAAACGGCGACCGTCATCGGCATCGGCGTCAACGTCGTCTCCGCGCCGGAGGGGCTCGCCTATCCGACCACCTCGACAGCCTCTCTCGGCGGCGTTGCCGACCCGGAAGTGCTGTTCGCCGCCCTCGACGTCACCCTTGCCGATGCTCTTTCCGAATGGGCCCGCGGCGAAGGCTTTGCCGACATCCGCCGCCACTGGCTGGAGCGCGCCGTCGGCCTCGGCGGACCGCTGAAGGTGCGCCTCGGCGATCGGATGATCACCGGCACGTTCAGGGACCTCGACACCCACGGCCACCTGATCCTGGAAACGGAAGACGGAACGTCGTCGACGATCGCCGCCGGCGACGTCTTCTTCCCCGACTGGCCGTCCGGCGACGATCGCTGAGGACGGACCGCTGATGGCAGACGACAACGAACTGGTCTTCCTTCCGCTCGGCGGCGTCGGCGAAATCGGCATGAACATGGCGCTCTACGGCTATGGCCCGCCCGACGAGCGCATCTGGATGATGGTCGACTGCGGCATCACCTTCGCCCATGAGAGCCTGCCCGGCGTCGATGTCGTCTTTCCCGATACGCGCTTCATCGAGGAGGAGCGGGCGAACCTTGCCGGCATCGTCCTGACCCACGCCCATGAGGACCACTACGGCGCCGTGCTGGAACTCTGGCCGCGGCTGGAAAAGCAGGTGTTCGCGACCCGCTTCACCGCCGGGCTGCTCGCCGCCAAGGCCGAAGGCATGCAAGGGGCGCCAAAGGTTCCGGTGACGGTGGTGGGGCAGGGCGATCGCGTCACGGTCGGCCCCTTCGAGGTCGAATATGTGGCGCTCTCCCATTCCATTCCCGAGCCGAATGCACTCGCCATCCGCACCCCGCTCGGCACCGTCCTCCATTCCGGCGACTGGAAAATCGATGCCGAGCCCGGCGTCGGCAAGGCGATCGACCTGCCGCGGCTCGCCGAGATCGGCCGGGAAGGGGTCCGCGCCCTCATCTGCGATTCCACCAATGCGCTGCGGGAAGGGCGCAGCCGCAGCGAGGCGGAGGTGGCAAAGGCCCTGAAGGACGTCGTTGCCGCCGCTCCCGCGCGCGTCGCGGTGACGCTGTTCTCTTCCAACGTCGCCCGCATCCGCGCCGTCGGCGAGGCGGCCCGCGCGGCCGGCCGCAGCGTCGTCGTCGTCGGCCGCTCGCTCTGGCGGATGATCGATGTGGCCAAGGAATGCGGCTATCTCGGTGACCTGACGTTCCTGGAGGAGGAGGCCTATAAGGACCTGCCGCGCCAGAACGTCGTGCTGCTTTGCACCGGCTCGCAGGGCGAGAACCGCGCCGCGCTCGCCCGCATCGCCGGCGGCGACCACCGGAATATCGACCTCACGAAGGGCGACACGGTGATCTTTTCCTCGCGCACCATTCCCGGCAACGAGCGCGCCGTGAACACGGTCATCAACCAGCTCTGCGACAAGGGCGTGACCATCGTCACCGACCGCGAGGCGCCGATCCACACCTCCGGCCATCCGTGCCGCGATGAGCTCCGCGAACTCTACGGGCTCCTGAAGCCCGAGGTCGCCGTGCCGGTCCATGGCGAGGCGCTGCACCTGACACGCCATGCGGAGCTCGCCCGCTCCCTCGGCGTCGGCGAGGTGATGCTTGCGGAAAACGGCAAGATGGTCCGCCTCGCGCCGGGGCCGGCGGAGATCGTCGACGAGGCGCCGGCCGGCGTCCTCTACCGGGACGGCAACCTGATCGTCGACCCGGACGAAAGCGGCGTGCGCGAGCGGCGCAAGCTCTCCTTTGCCGGTGCCGTCTTCGTCTCGCTGCTGCTCGATACCAAGGGCAATATCATCGCCGATCCCGAGGTCGCCGTCATTGGCCTGCCGGACACCGACGACGTCGGCGAGCCGTTCGATGCCATCGTCGTCGATGCCGTGGAGAACGCCATCCACAGCATCCCGCGCTCGCGCCGGCGCGATCCCGACCTCGTCGGCGAGGCCGCCCGCCGGGCCGCCCGCGCCGCCGTGCTGGAGCGCTGGGGCAAGAAAACCCACGTCGTCGTCATGGCCAGCGTCGTTTGAGGCACAAGTAGTCGGACCGGATGCGACGCCGTCAGGCGTCGCAAGCCCGCCTCAAGTCGGGTCTTGCCCGACTTGCGGAGTTTGGGTGTTCAACGCGGAAATATCCGCGTTGAATGCGCCGGCGCCAGTGCGCCGAAAAGCCTGCGTGGCGTCTGAACGCACGGATAGACTCCACCGATCGGAGCATTTGCGGAGCGGGGCGGATGCACTAGAACGATGGAAACGGTGGAAACGATGAGGAGTTGAAGGACATGATCGGACGTCTGAACCATGTGGCGATCGCCGTTTCCGACATCGATGCGGCGACCGCGGTCTATCGCGATACGCTCGGCGGTACGGTGTCGGACAAGGTGCCGCAGCCGGACCACGGCGTCACCACGGTCTTCGTGGAGCTTCCGAACACCAAGATCGAGCTGCTGGAGCCCCTCGGCGAGGGCTCGCCGATCCAGAACTTCCTCGACCGCAACCCGACCGGCGGCATCCATCACCTGTGCTACGAGGTCGACGACATCATCGCCGCCCGCGACCATTTGAAGGCCGAAGGCGCGCGCGTCCTCGGCAACGGCGATCCGAAGATCGGCGCCCACGGCAAGCGGGTGCTGTTCCTCCACCCCAAGGACTTCTGCGGCACCCTTGTCGAGCTGGAAGAAGCCTGATCGGCGATGTCGATCTGGAGCGCGCTCGCGATCTATTTCATCATCTGGTGGGTGGTGCTGTTCGCCGTCCTGCCCTGGGGCGTACGCACCCAGGCGGAGGAGGACGACATCGCGCCCGGCACGGCGCCGAGCGCGCCGGCCCGCCCGATGCTGATCCGCAAGTTTCTAGCCACGACGGTCGTTGCCGGAGTGATTTTCGCCGGCCTTTACGCCCTTTGGGCAGCCGGCTACCGAATCGACGACATCCCGATGCCTGGTCCGCGATAGGACTCAGAAGGGGTATGCCAGGCTCCGGTACGGGGCTTCGCTGCGTCCGCACGATGCGACCCGTCTGATCCCGATTTCAAACCCGCCGACGGCGGATGCGTTCCGCAAATGCGCATCTGCCAGGCCGGGCAGGGTGCCCGGACGCACACCTCGTCCCGCCCGCACGTGCCGTGGCTACGTCGCGGGAATAACTACGGTGTTGAAAGATAAATGACTTTTTTGGTGGCAGGGACGGCGCGCTTGCGAGAGGCATCGGCAGCAAAAAAATAAGCAAGGCCTTGTGAGCCTTGCTTACCAGAGTTACGCGTCTAAACTCCCGTAGCTCTTTTACAGGAAATCAGGGATCTCCTGCGTTTGAGCGGCTGCGACCCTGAGGTGCGCCAGGGAGTCCTTCCTCCCAAGACTCAGACCGCGATGCCTCGTTAGGATCATCCACTTAGAGCGGCGATCCCTTGTATTTATCCTATAAGAGTAACCCATCGAAATCGGTTTGTCATCATTTTGTGCACCTGTCGCCGCAAATTTGATCATATTTTCTGGGAGAGGTGCCGGCCGTCTCGGGAAAAGGTTAATTTCCGCAGCTTCAGGATCCGGCGCGACGGCGCGCCTCTGTGCAAGGGCTTGTAATTTCCACCCGCATCCGGTTTGACTTCCCACGCGTTTTCCAAACGCCCGATTCCCGAATAAGCGAGCTCCTCCCATGCGATTGTCCCGGTATTTCCTGCCGATTTTGAAAGAGACCCCGAAAGAGGCGGAGATCGTTTCGCACCGTTTGATGCTGCGCGCGGGCATGATGCGTCAGCAAGCCGCGGGCATCTATTCCTGGCTGCCGCTCGGCCTGAAGGTGCTCAGGAAGATCGAGGGCATCGTGCGCGAGGAGCAGAACCGCGCCGGCGCGCTGGAAATGCTGATGCCGACCGTGCAGCCGGCGGATCTGTGGATCGAAAGCGGCCGCTACGACGATTACGGCAAGGAGATGCTGCGCATCCGCGACCGGCACGATCGCTCCATGCTCTACGGCCCGACGAACGAGGAGATGATCACCGAGATCTTCCGCTCCTATGTGCGCTCGTTCCGCGACCTGCCGCTCAACCTCTACCACATCCAGTGGAAGTTCCGCGACGAGGTGCGCCCGCGCTTCGGCGTCATGCGCGGCCGCGAATTCTTCATGAAGGACGCCTATTCCTTCGACCTCGACATGGAGAGCGCCCGGCGCGCCTACCACCGCATGTTCGTGGCGTATCTCAGGACCTTCGCCCGCCTCGGCATGCAGGCGATCCCGATGAAGGCGGATTCCGGCCCGATCGGCGGCGACATGAGCCACGAGTTCATTGTCCTTGCCTCGACCGGCGAGAGCGGCGTCTTCTGCCACAAGGACCTTCTCGACATGCCGGTGCCGGGCGAGGACGTCGACTTCGACAGCGACCTGTCACCGATCGTCGATGCCTGGACCTCGCTCTACGCCGCCACCGACGAAAAGCACGACGAGGCGGCCTTTGCCGCCGTGCCCGAGGACCGGCGCATCGCCGCCCGCGGCATCGAGGTCGGCCACATCTTCTATTTCGGCACCAAATATTCCGATCCCATGAACGCCAAGGTGACGACGGCCGACGGCCAGAACGTCCCCGTTCATATGGGCTCCTACGGCATCGGCGTATCGCGCCTCGTCGGCGCCATCATTGAGGCGAGCCACGACGACAACGGCATCATCTGGCCGGCGTCCGTCGCCCCGTTCGATGCCGCCGTCGTCAACCTGAAGCAGGGCGACGACGCCACCGATGCCATGTGCGAGCGCCTCTATGGCGAGATGCGCAATGCCGGATTCGATGCGCTCTATGACGACACCGACCAGCGCGCCGGCGCCAAGTTCGCCACCATGGATCTCATCGGCGTTCCCTGGCAGGTCGTCGTCGGGCCGAAGGGACTGGCGTCCGGCGAGGTGGAGCTGAAGAACCGGGCGACCGGCGAGCGCGTCTCGCTGACGCCGGAGGCCGCTATGAACCGCCTTGAAGCGGAGGCAAGGGGCGCATCGTGACGGAAACCGGCGCCACCGCCGCCACTGAAGCCGCTGCCGCGCCGCCGGGCGCCACGCGCCCCTTTGCGGCCTTTGAGTGGATGCTGGCCTGGCGCTATCTGCGCGCCCGCCGCCGCGAGGCGTTCATCTCCGTCATCGCCGGCTTTTCCTTCTTTGGCATCATGCTGGGCGTCGCCACCCTGATCATCGTCATGGCGGTGATGAACGGGTTCCGCACCGAACTCCTCGACAAGATCCTCGGCGTCAACGGCCATTTCCTCGTCCAGCCGATCGACGGTGAACTGACCGACTATGCCGACGTCACCGCCCGGCTCGACATGGTCGACGGGGTGGTCTTTTCCATGCCCTATGTGGAGGGCCAGGCGCTCGTCTCCGGCCCCGCCGGCGCCTTCGGCGCGCTGGTCCGCGGCGTGCGCCAGGTCGATCTGGAACGGCTGCCGCTCGTCGGCGGCACGGTGATCGCCGGCTCGCTGGAGAATTTCGACACTGGCAAGGGCATTGCCGTCGGCGCCCGGCTCGCCCGCTCCATGGGCGTTGCCGTCGGCGACCAGGTGACCATCGTCACCCCGCGCGGCAACGCCACACCGCTCGGCGTCACGCCGCGGGTCAAGGCCTATCCCGTCGCCGCCGTCTTCGAGGTCGGCATGTCGGAATACGACAACACCCTCGTCTTCATGCCGTTCGCCCAGGCCCAGCTCTACTTCAACCAGGAGGGCCGGGCGACCGCGATCGACATCTTCGTCGACGACCCGGACGCCGTCGGCGAGATGCGCCCGACCGTGGAAAAGGCGGCCGGCCGGCCGACCTTCATCGTCGACTGGCGCCAGCGCAACACCACCTTCTTTTCCGCCCTTGAGGTGGAGCGCAACGTGATGTTCCTGATCCTGACGCTGATCGTGCTCGTTGCCGCGCTCAACATCATCTCCGGCCTCATCATGCTGGTGAAGGACAAGGGCAGCGACATCGCCATCCTGCGCACGATGGGCGCCACCAGAGGCGCCATCATGCGCGTCTTCTTCATCACAGGCGCGGCCATCGGCACGCTCGGCACGCTCGCCGGCTTCCTGCTCGGCGTCGTCGTCTGCGCCAACATCGAATCGATCCGCCAGTTCACCGCCTGGCTGACCAGCACGGAGCTGTTCTCGCCGGAGCTCTATTTCCTCGCCGAGATGCCGGCCGACATGGACAATGGCGAGACGGTCACGGTCGTCGTCATGGCGCTGGTGCTCTGCTTCCTGGCAACCCTCTATCCGGCCTGGCGCGCCGCCCGCCTCGATCCCGTCGAAGCGCTTCGCTACGAGTAGGCGATGACCGACACAGCCCCCTTTGCCGACCGGCCGCCGACCTTGCAGCTTTCCGGCGTTCAGCGCACCTATCGCGAAGGCGAGGGGCGGCTCGACGTCCTCACCGGGGCCGACCTTGAGATCGCCGCCGGCGAACTGGTCGCGCTGGTCGCCCCGTCCGGCGCCGGCAAGTCGACGCTTCTGCACATCGCCGGTCTTCTGGAGCGGCCCGACGAGGGCGAGGTCTATATCAACGGCACCGCCTGCGGCTCCTTGCGCGATGCCGACCGCACCCGCATCCGCCGCCTCGACATCGGCTTCGTCTACCAGTTTCACCATCTGCTGCCGGAGTTCACGGCGGTCGAGAATCTCGTCCTGCCGCAGATGATCTGCGGCCTGTCGCGCGCCGAAGCGGCGACCCGGGCCGAACAGCTTCTCGCCTATATGCGGCTGAAGGATCGCGGCGACCATCGTCCGGCCGAGCTTTCCGGCGGCGAGCGCCAGCGGGTGGCGATCGCCCGCGCGGTCGTCAATGCGCCGCGGCTGGTGCTGGCCGATGAGCCGACCGGCAACCTCGACCCGCGCACCTCGGCCCATGTCTTCGACGCGCTGGCCGCCCTTGTCCGTGCCACCGGCCTTGCCGCGTTGATCGCCACCCATAACCTGGAGCTCGCCGGCCGCATGGACCGGCGCATCACGCTCCAGGAGGGAAGGGTGGTCGAGATCTAGTCCTGGGCAGTGTGGCCGGCGGGGCCTATCCCGTTGCCGCCCGTGTCGGCGCCAGCAGCATGGTGCTGACGACCCGGTTCCGGCCCTCGCTCTTGGCCTTGTAGAGCGCATTGTCGGCGGCCATCAGGAGGCCTTCCGGCGTGCACATCGTGCCGCCGCTGCGGGCGAGCACCGTGGCCACCCCGATGCTGGCGGTAACCAAGCCTTTGCCGGACGTATTGTCCTCGTTCGGCAGGCCCAGATCCTCGATCGCCTTGCGCACATGCTCGGCGACCGCGATGGCGTCGGCGGAGCCCGTGTCCGGCAGGATCACGGCAAGTTCCTCGCCGCCATAGCGCGCCGCAAGATCGCGCCGCCGCCGCGCCCCGGCCTTGACCAGCGTCGCCGAAACGGTCCGCAGGCAGTCGTCGCCGACCTGGTGGCCGTAGCGATCGTTGAGGCCCTTGAACCGGTCGAGGTCGAGCAGCAGCAGCGACAGCTGGCTGCCCGAGCGCAGCGCATTCCGCCAGGACCCTTCCAGCGCCTCGTCGAAGGAGCGCCGGTTGGCGAGGCCCGTCAGGACGTCGGTCGCGGCGAGCTGGCGCACCTCCTGCTCTTCAAGCTTCTCGCAGGTCACGTCGCGCAGCGTCAGGACGATGTTGAGTTCCTTGCCGGCGCCGGCGTCCTTGATGACGTGGGCGCAGCCGTCCAGCCATTTCAGGGTTCCGTCCTTGGCAACGGTCCGGAACGTCTTGCGGGAGCTGGAAATCTCTCCCCTCAGGATCCGTTCGCCGCGGTCCACCAGCCAGAACATTTCGTCTTTCACGGCGAGGCGTTCCGGGTGTTCCCGCATCTCTTCCGGCGTCCATCCGAGGACCGCAGTAACCGAGGGCGAGACGTAAATCAATCTGTGGTCGCTGCCAACCTGGACAACAATATCCATGCTCGACTCGACCAATGCGCGAAAATCGACGGAAGACCGATGTCGTAAAAAACGCCTCAATACTTCCGAGAAATTGGCGAGAGGGTGCATTTACGGTTGTCCTCGGCACGTTTGACTGAAAGTTTCTAGCGAGTCGTGGCCGAAAAAACGGTTAACGTCCGCGGCAACCGAAACCCGAAATGGCCCGAACCTTGGGTTTTCGAATAGCTCAAAGAAACGTGATCCGCCGTGCCGCCATGGGCGGCGAGGGAGACGAGGAGGTTTCGACCCACCCTGCGCCGGTTGATCCCGGCCACGGCCCCGCGCATCCGACATAAGGATTCAAACTGAGACACGACCCCGGACGGGGTAGTGTCTCAGTTTGAAAATCAATGAGCTTGACGTCTCTTCCGACCTTGCCCACCTCTAGTGAGCATGCTTTTCGCTAAGCATGTCGATTTG
>NZ_JAOQNS010000012.1 GCF_025961475.1 Rhodobium gokarnense
CCCGTTCGGGCTTGCGAACGCTTTGCGTTCGAACCGTCGCCATCATCACTCGCGGCGAATTCGCTTCGCTCATCGCCTCCGGCGGGGCGGCCTGACCGGCCGGCGCCCGTTCGGGCTTGCGAACGCTTTGCGTTCGAACCGTCGCCATCATCACTCGCGGCGAATTCGCTTCGCTCATCGCCTCCGGCGGGGCGGCCTGATCGGCCGACGCCCGTTCGGGATTGCGAACGCTTCGCGCTCGAACTGTCGTCGTCGTCGCTCACGGCGATGGCTCGCCGAACTCGTCGCCGCGCAGGAGGTGGGCGATGCGGTCGAGCACACCGTTGACGATGCGCGGCTCGTCGCCGTCGTAGAATGCCTTGGCGACGTCGATATATTCCGACAGCACGGCGCGCACCGGCACGTCGCGGCGCGCCTTCAGCTCGTAGACGCCGGCGCGCAGGATCGCCCGCAGCGTCGCGTCGACCCGCTTCAGCGGCCATTCGGCAACGGCGAGCGCGCGGTCGATCTCCGGATCGATGGCGCGCTGCTCTGCGACGACGCCGGAAACGAGGTCGCGGAACCAGCCGGCATCGGCCGCCTGAAACTGGTTGCCGTCGACCTCCTGGCCGCCGAGGCGGTAGGTCTCGAACTCGGCGATCACCTGGTTGAGCGAGGTGCCGGCGATCTCCATCTGGTAGAGCGCCTGGACGGCAGCAAGGCGGGCGACGCCGCGCCGGTTGGCCTTGCCGGCGCGGGGACGGGAGGCGGGACGGTCGGGTTTTCCGGGGTCTGCCATCTTGGCGGCGTTTGCTCCGGTCAAAGCTCGAGATCTTTGCGCAGTTTGCAGAGCGCGAGCGCCGCATTGACGGCAACGGCGCCCTTGTTGCGGTCGATGGTGCCGGCGCGGACCCAGGCCTGCTCGCGGGTCTCCACGGTCAGGATGCCGTTGCCGACGGCAAGGCCCTCGTCGATGGCGATCTGCATGACGCCGCGGGCGGACTCGCCGGCCGCGATGTCGTAGTGCGAGGTCTCGCCGCGGATGACGCAGCCAAGGACGACGACGCCGTCGAAATCGATCGTGCCCTCGTCCATCGCCTCCATGGCGATGGCAAGCGCCGGCGGGATTTCCAGAACGCCGGGAACCGAAATGCGCTCATAGGTGGACCCGGCGGCGTCCAAAGCCTCCGTCGCGCCCTTCACCAGTTCGTCCGAGATATCCTCGTAGAACCGCGCATCGATGATGAGAATGTGCGGGCTGTCCTTGCGCATGCTTTGGGGGTCCTGGCTTGTCCGTTGTCCGGCGCGGAGTGGAACCACGGCGCGCCGGCTTTGTCCACCACTAAATGCGCATGCCGGACCCGCCCGGTACCCGCCCGCGCCTACCCGGCTTCGGCGAGCCGGGCGGCGTAGCGCGCCATCAGGTCGACCTCGAAATTGACCCTGTCGCCGGCCTTCTTCCAGCCCCAGGTGGTGATTTCCAGGGTGTGCGGGATCAGCATGACGTCGAAGGTTGCGTCGTCGACGCCGTTGACGGTCAGCGAGGTGCCGTCGAGGGCGACGGAGCCCTTTTCGGCGACGAATTTCTTCAGTCTGTCCGGCACGCGGAAGGTGAGCCTGGCCATGTCGGCATCGTTGTCGCGGGCGATGATTTCCGCAACGCCGTCGACGTGGCCGGTCACCAGGTGGCCGCCCAGTTCCTCGCCGAGGGCCAGCGCCCGTTCCAGATTGACCCTGGTGCCGATCTGCCAGCCGCCGAGGGTGGTGCAGGAAAGCGTCTCGTCGGAGGCCTCGACGTCGAAATAGGAGACCCCGTCGTCGAGCCGGCCGGCTTCGACCACGGTCAGGCAGATGCCGGCATGGGCGATGGAGGCGCCGATCGCGATGCTGTCCGGATCGTAGGTGCTGGCCATTCGGATGCGCACGCCGGTGGCGCGCTTGTCGATAGCAATGACGGTGCCGACGTCGGAAACGATACCTGTGAACATGTCAGTCTCCTTCGCGCGCAAAAAGGCGCAGAAGATCAGGGCCGAAGCCCCGGGTTTCGGTTTCGGTGAAGCGGGAAAGGGCGAGGCCGGCGCGCACCATGTCGGGCGCGGCGATGCCGCCGGGGCCGATTTCGCCGGGGCTGGAAAAAATCGCGGCGCGGTCGACGAGACCTGCGGACAGAAGGGCCGAGGCGAGGTCCGCCCCGCCCTCGACCATGACGCTGGTGAGGCCGCGCGCGGCAAGGAGCGTGAGCGCGATGCGAAGGTCGATGCGACCGTCCTCAGCGGAGGGAGCCGCGATCACGACGACGCCGGCGGCCTGCAGCGCCCTCACCCGCTCCTGCGGCGCCGCCTTGCCGACGATCGCCCAGACGGGCGCAGCGGCGATGCCCTCCACCATCCTTGCGCCGAGCGGCAGGCGGGCGTTGGTGTCGAAGACGATGCGCACCGGCGAGCCGTCGGCCATGCCCGGCAGCCGGCAGGTGAGCTCCGGGTCGTCGGCAAGGACGGTGCCGATGCCGACGGCGATGGCGTCGTGCTCGGCCCGCATCAGGTGGACGCGGGCGCGGGCTTCCGGCCCGGTGATGGCGACCTGCCCCTCCCCCTTGCGGCCGATCATGCCGTCGGCGGAGACGGCGAGCTTCAGCGTCACCAGGGGCCGGCCTTCGGTCACCTTCAGGATATGGCCGCGGACGATTTCGCGGGCCTCGGCCCCGCCGATACCGACGGCAACCGAAACACCGGCAGCTTCCAGCGCGCGGTGCCCGCCCCCGGCGACCTCCGGGTTCGGGTCCTCCATAGCGCTGACGAGGCGGGCGATGCCGGCGGCCTTCAGGGCATCGGAACAGGGCGGCGACTTGCCGTGGTGGGAACAGGGCTCAAGCGTCACGTAGCAGGTGGCGCCGCGGGCCGCGGTGCCCGCCTCGGCAAGGGCGACGATCTCGGCATGGGGACGGCCGCCGGCAGCCGTGACGCCTCTGCCGACGACGACCGGGCCGTCCTCGGTTTCCGCCACGATGATCGCGGCCACCGACGGGTTCGGCCAGGTGCGGCCGAGGCCGCGGCGGGCAAGGCCGAGGGCCGCCGCCATGAAGCGGCGGTCGCGCTCCGCGTCGGGCCGGGTTACGGCAGGTGGCATCGAGGCGCCAGGCGCTGCCGCGTCAGTCGTCGGCCTTGTCAGCGTCGTCATGTCCCTCACCGGAGAGCTCTCCGAGGAAGGCCTCGAAGTCCCTGGCCTCGCGGAAATCCCGGTAGACCGAGGCAAAGCGCACATAGCCGACGTCGTCGATGCTCTTCAGCGCATCCATGACGAGGAGGCCGATGTCCTTGGCGTTGACCTCGCTCTCGCCGGAGCTTTCGAGCTGACGCACGATGCCGGAGACCATGCGTTCGATATGGTCCGCATCGACGGGACGCTTGCGGAGCGCCACCTGGACCGAGCGCAACAGCTTCTCGCGCTCGAACGGGACCTTGCGGCCGGAGCTCTTGACCACCGTCAGCTCGCGCAACTGCACGCGCTCGAAGGTGGTGAAACGGCCGCCGCAGGTCGCGCAGACCCGGCGGCGGCGGATCGCGGTGTTGTCCTCCGTCGGCCGGGAATCCTTCACCTGGGTGTCGTCGCCGGCGCAGAACGGGCACCGCATCGCGTCAACCCTGGTAGATCGGGAAGCGGCCGGTCAATGCCTTGACCCGCTCGCGAACGGCCGCCTCGACGGCGCCGTTACCGTCCTCGCCGTTCTCCTTCAGGCCCTTCAGGACCTCGATGATCATCTCGCCGACCTGTTTGAATTCCTCGGTGCCGAAGCCGCGGGTGGTGGCGGCCGGCGAGCCGAGGCGCACGCCGGAGGTGATCGTCGGCTTTTCCGGATCGAACGGCACGCCGTTCTTGTTGCAGGTGATGTAGGCCCGGCCCATGGCGGCTTCCGCAGCCTTGCCGGAGAGACCCATGGGGCGCAGGTCGACCAGCACCACATGGGTGTCGGTGCCGCCGGAGACGATGTCGAGGCCGTTGGCCGACAGCGTCTCGGCAAGCATCGCCGCGTTGTCGACGACGGCGCGGGCATAGGCCTTGAAGTCGTCGGAAAGCGCCTCGCCAAAGGCCACCGCCTTTGCCGCGATGACATGCATCAGCGGACCGCCCTGGAGGCCCGGGAACACCGCGGAATTCACCTTCTTGGCGATGTCCGCATCGTTGGTCAGGACGGCACCGCCGCGCGGCCCGCGCAGGGTCTTGTGGGTGGTGGTCGTCACGATATGGGCATGCGGGATCGGGCTCGGATGGGCGCCGCCGGCAACGAGGCCGGCAAAGTGCGCCATGTCGACCATGAAATAGGCGCCGACCTCATCGGCGATCGCGCGGAAGCGGGCGAAGTCGATGTGGCGCGGATAGGCCGAGCCGCCGGCGATGATGATCTGCGGCTTGTGCTCGCGGGCGAGCGCCTCGACCTCGTCGAAGTCGATGCGGTGGTCCTGGCGGCGCACCCCGTACTGGACCGCGTTGAACCACTTGCCGGACTGATTCGGGCGGGCGCCGTGGGTCAGGTGGCCGCCGGCATCGAGGCTCATGCCGAGGATGGTGTCGCCCGGCTTGGCGAGCGCCATGAAGGCGGCCTGGTTTGCCTGGCTTCCGGAATTCGGCTGGACGTTGGCGAACTCGCAGGAGAACAGCTTGGTCAGGCGCTCGATGGCGAGGTTTTCCGCCACGTCGACGTGCTCGCAGCCGCCATAATAGCGCCGGCCCGGATAGCCCTCGGCGTATTTGTTGGTCATCACCGAGCCCTGCGCCTCCAGCACGGCGCGCGAGACGATGTTTTCCGAGGCGATGAGCTCGATCTCGTGTTGCTGGCGGCCCAATTCGTCGGCGATCGCGGCGGCAATCGCCGGGTCGGCCTCGGCCAGGGGCGTGGCAAACATGTCCTCATTGGCCGGCGCGGCGGCCGGGGTCTCTGTTTTCAGCATCTTGGTCCTGATCTCGCCTGTTGAGCCTTCAAAAGAATCGGCTGCCCTCGCGCTTGCGATCTGCGAACGGCGCGCGCGAAGCCTCGCCCCGCGCATAGCACAAGATGCGGAGCGGCACCAAGGGATATGGCAGCGGGCGGGGATCAGACTCTAGATATATGTCTTGGGGGGAACGCCGGGCGCCGGGTCCGCGTCGTCCGAGTGCGTGGCCTCAAGGCGCCGGCGGAGCTTCGCCATGGCGATGCGCTCCAGTTCGGCCTGGGAGGTCGACGCCGGGCCGAAGATGACGACCTCGGTCCCGGTCTCCTCGTCGATGGCGGCGACCCGGACCTGCCGGCCGACGGGAATGAACTCGAAATAGACCGTGCGGCCGCTGCTGCGGCGGCGGCCGGTCATGCCGCCGCCCGCCGCTTCAAGGCGCGGCTGCGCCCGTCAGTTCTGGTTCTGGGCGAGATTCCCGGCGCCATCACGATTGTAGACGTCGTCGCGGAAGTTAACGATGCCGTCGGCGGTGGCCCAGGCGGTGATGTAGGTGGTGTAGATCGGCACCGGATGCTTGATGCGCACGTCGATGCGCTCGCCGGAACGGATCACCTCGTCGACGCGGGCGCGGTCCCAGTCAGGCGTCGTCTCCAGGAGCCAGCCGATCAACTCGCGCACGTTCTGGACACGCACGCAGCCCGACGAGTGGAAACGCCGGTCGGTGCCGAACAGGGTCTTGGCCGGCGTGTCGTGCAGATAGACCGAGTGCTTGTTGTAGAAATTGATCTTCACCGAGCCCATGGAGTTGATGGCGCCCGGATCCTGGCGGAAGCGGTAGTTGACCGCCTCGTCGGTGTGCCAGTTGATCTGCTCGGCGGTCAGCTCGTTGCCGGACTGGTCGTAGATCCGGATCTTGTTGTCCGCGAGATAGGTCGGATCCTGGTTCATCTTCGGAATCAGGTCCTTGCGGATGATGCTCTCCGGCACGTGCCAGTAGGGATTGAAGTTGAGCTCGTGGATCTTGGAGGCCAGCAGCGGCGTCTGGCGGTCGATCTTGCCGACGACGGCGGTGTGGCGCGAATGGACGCGGCCGTTCTCCACCGCCTCGATCTCGGCGGCCGGGATGTTGACCATCACGTAGCGGTCGCCGAGGAAGCCGGACATGGAACGCACGCGGATGAGATTGGTCTCAAGCTGGTGCAGGCGCACGGCAACGGGCACGTTGAGGGCGGCCAGCGTGTAATTGCCGACGACACCGTCGGGCTGGAAGCCGTGGCGAAGCTGGAACCGGCGCACGGCAAAGGCAACGTAGGAGTCATAGGTGTCCGAGAGGCCGGCGCTCTGCTCCAGGTCGCCGGTCACCATCAGGCGCTTGCGCAGGGTGACGACGCGGCGGTCGCGGGCGCCGATGCGCAGCTTGCTGCCGCCGGGCACCCGGGGCCAGCCGCCGCGCGCGGAAATCTGGGCGTATTTCTGGATCGCCTGCTCGATATAGGCGGCCGTCTCCGGCGACAGGGTCGGCTGGTCGGACTTGACCGCCGTCTGGTCGCGGATGGTGGCGTCGAACCGGTCGGACCACTCGCTCTGGCGCTTGTACTCCATCAGCACATTGAGGGGGCTCTCGTCGCCCGCGAATGCCGCGCCGAACGGGCTGGCGGCAAGGGCGGCGCCAAGGCCGGCACCCACTGCCTTCAACGAAAAGTCACGCCTGGAGATCATCAATCCGCGGTCCTTCGGTTTTCCGGTTTCTCGTATCGTTCTTCTTTACTGGCGGATTCCCGCCGTCGCATGCCCGGCTCTGATACCATGGATATGGTTAACAGAAGCCGACCGGTGAGGTCGTGCGCTCACACATTTCGGTGAGCCGCGTCCCGAGGCGCCAATCCCGGCCCGGGCAACCGACCTTTTCACTGAAACGAACACGCGTTCACTGAAACGAACACTCGGGCGGCGAAACGGTTCCACCGCACACGCCACCCCTCTAAAGTCAAAGCAATATGGCGTCTTCATGTCACGGGGAAAGATGCCCTCGTTTTTCAACGCATCGCGGCAACGACGAAAAACGCCCCGGCCCTAGAAAGCCGGAGCGTTTTTTTTCGTCTGGAGGTGCCGACGATCAGAGCCTGTAGAGGATCTGGTCGGTCCAGAAGCGCTCGAGCCGCTGCAGCGACTTGTTGAGCTGGCGGAAGTCTTCGGCGTTGATGCCGCCCACCGGCTCGATCGAGGCCATGTGGCGCTCATAGAGATCGTTGATCACGTGAGCGACCTTGTGGCCCTTGTCGGTCAGGCTGATGCGAACCGAACGGCGGTCGACGCGCGAGCGCTGGTGGTGGACATAGCCCATGTCGACCAGCTTCTTCAGATTGTAGGACACGTTGGAGCCGAGGTAGTAGCCGCGCGTGCGCAGCTCGCCAGCCGTCAGTTCCGCGTCGCCGATGTTGAACAGAAGCAACGCCTGGACGCTGTTGATGTCCGACCAGCCCATGCGGTCGAATTCGTCCTTGATGACGTCGAGGAGACGGCGGTGCAGCCGTTCGACGAGCGTCAACGCTTCCATGTAAAGGGGCTTGATGTCTGTTTCCTCGACGGTTTCGTCGAGCACATCGACTGCCCTTTTGGCACTGATCATAGTGTTACGCCTCACTGTCATTGCGGTGGCTTTTTTCCCACTCGCGGTCGACAGTAACCGTAGCCATTGAACATCGGCTTAAACGGCAGGCTGAAAATTTTATTAAAATCAGAGCTCTTGGCGGCAGCGTTAATTCTTGGTGTGCAAAGCCGATCGCTTTGTCATCAATCAGCCCTCCTTACCGCGCAGGAAGTTGATAATGCCTGAAAAGTCCGTGCCTTCGGCGCCGGAATTGCAGAACAGGGAATAGAGCGCGGCCGCCTCGGCGCCGAGCGGGGTCGCGGCCGAATTGGCCATCGCCGCATCCTGGGAGAGCTTCAGGTCCTTCAGCATCATCGCCGCGGTAAACCCGGCCTGGTAATCGCGGTTGGCCGGCGAGGTCGGCACCGGCCCCGGCACCGGGCAATAGGTGGTCAGCGACCAGCACTGGCCGGAGGCGGTGGACGACACCTCGAACAGCTTCTGCTTGTCGAGGCCGAGCTTTTCGGCGAGCACGAAGGCCTCCGAGACGCCGATCATGGAAATGCCGAGGATCATGTTGTTGCAGATCTTGGCGGCCTGGCCGTTGCCGGCGCCGCCGGCATGGACGATCGACTTGCCCATGATGTCGAGGAAGGGCTTGGCCGCCGCGAACGCCGTGTCCGGGCCGCCGACCATGAAGGTGAGCGTACCGGCCTCCGCGCCGCCGACGCCGCCGGAGACCGGGGCGTCGACCATCATCATGCCGGCCGCTGCGGCAGCCTCGGCGACGCGCCGTGCGGTGGCGACGTCGATGGTGGAGGAATCGATGAGGAGGCTTTCCGGCCGGGCATGGGCGAGGACGCCGTCCGGGCTGCAATAGACGTCCTCCACATGCCGTCCTGCCGGCAGCATGGTGACGACGACGTCGGCGCCGGCGACCAGTTCGGGAACGCTCGCGGCGATGCTGCCGCCGGCCTCGGCAAAGCGCTCACGCGCCGCCTCGGAAAGGTCGATGCCGGAGACCTCGTGTCCGGCCTTGACCAGATTGGCGGCCATCGGCCCGCCCATATTGCCGAGCCCGATAAACCCGATCGATGCCATTGTCGTTGCCTCCCTCAAAGTTTTTTTTCCGTTTTCAGCCGATCTGGCAGCCGTTTTTTTACGTTCTTCAGGCGGGCCTCATTCCCGCTGGCGCTCGCGCTCGGCGAGCCAGGTCAGTACGAAATAGATGGCGACGGTCGTCAACAGGAAGGTGATTTCCCAGGGGCGCTTTCCGAAGGTCTCCCAGAAGATCGCGTGCATGACGACCTGGGTCAGCACGCGCACCAGCCAGATGACGACGCCCCAGGAGACGGTCAGCCACAGGCCTATGGCGGCGACGAGGTCGATGACGGCGAAGAACGCCGTCACCGTCTGCCATTCCACCGGCATTTCCCAGATCCACAGGCCGCGCCACTTGGAGTAGCCGACGATGCGGCCCCAGTGGATGATGCCGGCGCCGATCAGGTGGATGGCGAGCAGGCGCATGTACCAGACGAGGATGTCGCGCCAGGGCGGGCGCGACCTTGTCGTATCGGTTTCCTCAGGGGTGATGGACAACGGGTGTGACCTGCCTCAAGCGTCTGGAAGGTCCAGGTCGCCGCCGGGCGGCACCTGGAAATGGGCGTCGATGTCGATGCTGTCGACGTGGGAGAATTCCGGCGGGTCCCAGCGCGCCACGGAATTCTTGTCGATGATCGCGGCGCGGATTCCCTCATAGAAATCGTGGCCGTGCAAGACCCGGCTGACGATGCGGTATTCCAGGCGCATGCAATCGTCAAAGGAAAGCCTGGCGCCGCGGCGCATCTGCTGGAAGGCGATGTGGAGGCTGGTCGGCGATTTTTCGCGGATCGTCGCCGCAGTCTTTGCGGCAAATTCGGCGTGTTCGCCCTCCTCCCGGTCGAGGGCGGCGAGAATGCCGCCGAGCGAGTCGCCGGCAAACAGCCGGTCGATCACTGGAGCGGTTTCGGCAAGCGGTGCCGGTCCCGGATCGCGGGCGAAGCGGTGGAGCGCCGCATCCACGTCGTCGGCCTCGGCGAGCGCCTCGATGATGGCGCTAAGGTCGTCGGAAGCGACGGTATGGGTGGCGATGCCGGCCCAGCGGGCATCGGCCTCTTTCAGCCGGGCGCCGGTCAGCGCGCAGTACATGCCGGTCTCGCCCGGCAGCCGCGGCAGAAAATACGTGCCGCCGACATCGGGGAAGAAGCCGATGCCGACCTCCGGCATGGCAAAGCCGATGCGCTCGGTGGCGACGCGGTGCGAGCCGTGCACGGAAATGCCGACGCCGCCGCCCATGACGATGCCGTTGATGAGCGCGATGTAGGGCTTGGGATAATGCTTGATGGTGGCGTTCAGCCGGTATTCGTCGCGGAAGAAGTCGATCTGGCGCGGATCGCCGGCCTTGCCCATGTCGTAGATGTGGCGGATGTCGCCGCCGGCGCAAAAGGCCTTGTCGCCGAGCGCCTCGACGACGACGTGGCGGACGCTGTCGTCGTCGCGCCAGGCATCGAGCTGGGCCTGCAGCTCGTTGGTCATCTCATGGGTGAGCGCGTTGAGGGCCTGCGGGCGGGCCAGGGTCACCAGGCCGGCATGGCCGCGCTTTTCAAAGAAGATTTCGACACTCGACATCGCCGACGCACTACCCTTTTACCGAACACATCGATTTTCGTAACGATCAGGCCATCGCCCCGCAACATCAAGGCGGCAAATTCATCGGCCCGGACGGCGGCTACTCCTTGAACAGGTCGCGGGCAATGATCAGGCGCATGATCTCGTTGGTGCCTTCCAGGATCTGGTGGACGCGCACATCGCGCAGGTGCCGCTCGATGGGGTAGTCGCGCAGATAGCCGTAGCCGCCATGCATCTGCAAGGCGCCGTTGACGACGTCGAAGCCGACGTCGGTGGCGATCTTCTTGGCCATCGCCGCCTGGCGGGTGGCGCCGGGCGCCTTGTCATCGACCATCATCGCCGCCTTGTGGAGCATCAGCCGGGCGGCCTCCAGGTCGGCCGCCATATCGGCGACGCGGAACTGCAGGGCCTGGAACTCGGCGATGGCGCGGCCGAACTGTTTTCTTTCTTTCATATAGTCGATGGCGCGTTCCAGGCAGATCTGCCCGGCACCGAGGGAGCAGGCGCCGATATTGATGCGGCCGCCGTCGAGCCCGGCCATGGCGATGGAAAACCCCTCGCCTTCCGCGCCGATCCGGTTCGCCACCGGCACCCGGCAATCGTCGAACTGGACCATGGCGGTCGGCTGGCTCTTCCAGCCGAGTTTTATCTCCTCGGCGCCGAAGGAGAGCCCGGGCGTTCCCTTTTCCACCACCAGGCACGAAATCCCCTTCGGGCCGTCGCCGCCGGTGCGGACCATGACGACATAGACGTCGGAAACGCCGCCGCCGGAAATGAACGCCTTGGCGCCGTTCAGCACATAGTCGTCGCCGTCGCGTTCCGCGCGGGTGCGCAGGGCGGCCGCGTCGGAGCCGGAGCCCGGCTCGGTCAGGCAGTAGCTGGCAAAATGCTCCATCGTGCAGAGCTTCGGCAGGAAGCGCCGGCGCTGCTCGTCGTTGCCGAAGCTGTCGATCATCCAGGCGGCCATGTTGTGGATGGAGATGTAGGCGGCCGTCGAGGTGCAGCCCTTGGAGAGCTCTTCGAAGATGATCGCGGCATCGAGCCGGCCGAGGCCGGAGCCGCCGACGTCGTCGCGCACATAGATGCCGCCGAAGCCGAGCGCGGCCGCCTTCCTCAACGGCTCGACCGGAAAGATCGCCTCCTCGTCCCAGCGGCGGGCCTCGGGCTCCATCTCCTCGCGGGCGAACTGACCCGCCATCTCCTGGAAGGCGCGCTGCTCCTCGCTGAAGGAAAAATCCATCGGCGTTTCCTCTTTATCGTTTTCAATTGGGATAGGTGACGCCGCAAGGCGCGTCAATCGGCGGTTGGGGGCGCGGAAGGCGCAACGGCAAACGGCGGCCCCGATGGGACCGCCGCTCGCAAGGTCGTTGCCGGGCAGCAGCCGGTCAGGCGGCGGCGACGTCGGCGAGGAATTTCTCGATCTCGGTGCGGAACGCTTCGGTGTTGCGGGCCGCCTCCTCGGTCGCGGCGAGGACGGAACTCGCCGAGCGGTTGGTCTCGGTGATCGCCTCGTCGAGTTCGCCGATGCCGGCCACCGCCGACTGGGTGCGGCTGGCGGCGTTGCCGATATTGTGGCTGATCTCGTTGGTCGCCGAGCCCTGCTCGACGACGGCCGCGGCAATCGCGTTGGTGTACTCGTTGACCTCGCCCATGGTCGCGGTAATGCCGCCGATCGACTCCACCGCCTCGTCGGTCGACGACTGGATGGCGCCGATCTGGGCACTGATCTCCTCGGTTGCCTTGGCGGTCTGGCTGGCCAGTTCCTTGACCTCGGCGGCGACCACGGCAAAGCCCTTGCCGGCCTCGCCCGCCCGCGCCGCTTCGATGGTGGCGTTGAGCGCGAGAAGGTTGGTCTGTTCGGCGATCGCCTGGATCAGCGTGATGATCTCGCCGATCTTGGAGGCCGCCTGGGCGAGCCCTGCCACCTTTTCGTTGGTCGCCTTGGCGCCGCTGGTCGCCTTTTCGACGATGCCCGTGGTGCGCTCGACCTGGTTGGAGATCTCCTCGATCGAGGAGGCCAGTTCCTCGGCCGCCACGGCCACCGACTGGACATTGTCGGAGGCGTGCTTGGAGGCATCGGTCGCCGAATTGGCCTGTTCGGCGCTCGATCGCGCCACCTGCTCCAGCGTGCTCGCCGTCGCCTTGAGGCTGGCATTGGCGTTCTCGACGCCGGAAAGGAGCTGCTGCGAGGTCGACTGGAAGCCGGCAATCAGCGCCTCGATGCGCTTCTGGCGGACGTCCTGCTCGTGGTGCTCGTTGACCTGCTCGTGTTCCAGCCGGTCCTGCTCCACCCGGTTGGCCCGGCAGATTGACACCGCGCGGGCGATCTCGCCGATCTCGTCGTGGCGGTGTTCGCCCTCCACCTCAAAGCCGGTGCGCCCGTCGGCCAGTTCCACCACGTGGTCCGTGACGGTGCGCAAGGGGCCGAAGATCGACCGGCTGGAGAAAAAGAGCGTACCGCCGGCGATCAGCAGCAACAGGACGGCAACGCCGATGCCCACATTGCGGGCGGCCGCGGCCGTCGCCCGGTAGCCGGTCTGATCGACGGCGATGACGGCAACCGCGACCGGATTGCCGGAAAAGTCCGGGATCGGCATCTGCTCGACGAAATAATCGCCCGACGCCGCCGTGATGCCGTCGTCGGCGGTCTCTTCCAGGAGCGCCGCGGCGTCCATGCCCTCCGGCAGCTGGTTGCCGATGATTTCCGGACTGTTATCGGTGAGGCGGAAGATGGCGGCCGGGTGGCCGGTTTCCTCGACGAATTCCTTGACGAAGAGATCGTGGAAGCCGAGGCCGAATTCGACCGATCCGACATGCCGCCCCTCATAGGAGACCGGCACAACGCCGCGGATGCCGATGCCGGCAACGCCCTTTTCCAGGCCCGAGATCGGCGCCTTTTTGGCGTTGGTCTCGACCACGGTCTTGCGGAAGCCGGACAGGTCGTCACCGAACTTTTCCGCCTTGTGGACGCGCAGGAACGAGGTCGCCGGCGGCAGATGGAACTGGAACTGGCGGATGCCGTACTGCTTCTTCAGCTCAGGGAAAGCGGCGAGGAACTCGGCCGCCAGCGCCTCCCGGTCGCCGGCGGCAAAAAGCTGCTGGATGCGGGTCTGGCCGGCGACGACCTCGGCCAGCACCAGGGCCTGGCGGCTGTCGGCCTCGATGCGGGCCCGGAGCTGCTGCTTGGTGCTGTCCACCTCGTGGCGAAGCGCGGTGGAAATGAGGTCGCTGGAAACCCATTGCGCGATGGCGATCGTGGACACTGCCCCGAGCACGGCAAGGGCGCCGATCGCCAACATCATGCGGGCGCGAATTGTTTTCATTATCGAAATCTCCGACGTACAGGCCGGATCAACTCCCCCGTCCGGCTCTGGGTCGGCCCTGCGGCGGAACGCTTTGCTGAAGGTTGCAGTGCATGCTGCCGGGCCAACCACAGGAGACCCTTTTTTGGTTAAGATTCCCCTTCCTGCGAAGTTAATCGACCGGTCTCTGCAACTATACGATGGTGTTTTTTACGGAGTTAAACATCCCGCGCGCCTCCGTGCGGGGAGGAACGATCGCATGGTTGTTCAACCGTCCGCAACAACTCGGGCCGAATACAACACCCTAAAGTAGCTATCTTTTTATCTCGTCCACTTTTACTTGAATCACCATCCCCCGCCGCCGGAACAACGTGCATACGGCAAGGCCCGGGTGATTCGCCCGGACTGTGCGAAAACCGGCGCCCGGACAGGGCCGCACACGATGGTATCTTGTCGCAACAGTAATATGATACCGGCAACCTCAGCAGGTTGCACCGTTTCGCGCTGCGCCGGGGGAATGTTCATTCTGGAAATGTTCTCAAGTGGTTACCGGTTACCGCTACCAAGGTCACTCAACCATTGTCGGCAATTCATCCCGTCATCGGGCAGTTCTGGCCGGCCACCGGGCTGTATTCACTGCATGTAGTGGTTTGCTCGCATCGACTCGCAGGCGCAACATCCATAAAATTTACCAAGGGCCCAAGACGTGACCGCACCATCCCACGGACCTGCGATAGATGGACATTCGAAATCCCGATATGCCGGATGCCGGCGACGACGACCGCGGCGATGCCGGCATCTGGTTCCAGAACGAGGAGATCGGCCCGGACCTGCGCGAGAAGCTCTGGTCGATCATTTCCCTGGAGTTCGAGCAGATCCTCGACCGGTTCTACGACCGCATCGAGAACTCTTCCAACCAATGGATGATCGAGAAGCTCGACCGCAGCCTGATCAAGCACAAACAGATCAACCACTGGCGCCAACTGGTGCTCTATCCGGTCGATGAGGACTACGAGAGCCGGCTGCGCAACATGCATGTGCTGCACCTCAACATCGGCATGAAGCACAGCTTCTACATCTCGTCCTACATGTACCTGCTCAACGCCTTCCAGAAGGAAATCCTGCGCCACTCGTCCGGCCCGCGGGAGGCCTATGAGCTGATCGTGGCCATGAACAGCATCATCACCGACGACATGGTGCGTGCCCTCGACGTGGAAGTGAACATCATCGAACTCTAGGCCGTTGCCGCCCGTCACTGCATCGGGCCCCGCCCCCCCTGCGTCGGTGTATCCCGACCAATCCTGATTTAACCGCTCCGTAGCGCGTGCTAGACAGGACATATCCCATTCAAAAAGTCGCTACGGACAGTCCGATGACCTTTCAATCGCGCCCCTCTTCGAATCCCGACCGCACCAGCGTCGACGAGATCGTCGGCCGGCGCCGCATGCGCCGCAACCGCAAGTCCGACTGGGCGCGGCGCATGGTCCGCGAGAACACGCTAACCGTCGACGACCTGATCTGGCCGTTGTTCGTTATCGCCGGGTCGAATGTGCGCCAGCCCGTCGCCTCCATGCCGGGCGTGGAGCGGCTGTCGATCGACGAGATCCGCCGCGACGCCGCCAGGGCAGCGGAACTCGGCATTCCGGCCGTCGCGGTCTTTCCCTATACCGATCCGGCGCTCCGCGATGCCACCGGCTCCGAAGCCCTCAACGCCAACAACCTCGTCTGCCAGGCCTGCCGGGCAATCCGCGAGGAGACCGGCGATATCGGCATCATGACCGACGTCGCCCTCGACCCCTATACCAGCCACGGCCATGACGGGCTGATGTCGGGCGAGGAAATCCTCAATGACGAGACCGTCGACCAGCTCGTCACCCAGGCCCTGGTGCAGGCCGAGGCCGGCACCGACATCATCGGTCCGTCCGACATGATGGACGGGCGCATCGGCGCCATCCGCGAGGGCCTCGACAATGGCGGCTACCGGAACGTCCAGATCATGTCCTATACGGCGAAATACGCCTCGGCCTTCTACGGTCCGTTCCGGGACGCGGTCGGCACCAACGCCACGCTGATCGGTGACAAGCGCACCTACCAGATGGACCCGGCCAATACTGACGAGGCGATCCGCGAGGCCGAACTCGACGTCGCCGAGGGCGCCGACATGATCATGGTCAAGCCCGGCATGCCCTATCTCGACATCATCCGCCGGCTGAAGGATGCCTTCGCGATGCCGACCTTCGCCTATCAGGTCTCCGGCGAGTTCGCGATGATCGCGGCGGCCGGCCAGAACGGCTGGATCGACCACGACCGGGCGATGCTGGAAAGCCTGATGGCCTTCAAGCGCGCCGGCGCCGACGGCATCCTCACCTATTTCGCCCCCATGGTGGCGGAAAAGCTGAAGGCCTGAGCCCCGGCGATCTCCGGAAGCACGACATTTCCTGACGTTTTTACTGTGAGCGGTAGCAAATGACCGCTCACATCTTTTTTATACCTGGCGTTGCGGGCGTATTTCGATTGACTCCCTGAGGTGTGCGACTGACACTCGGTGCGTGGAAGTCTTTCCGGAGTCCGCGAATGCTGAAAAAACTCCTGGAAGAATGGAAGCTGGTGCTTCTCAGCCTCGTCGCTCTCGTCATCGGCGCGTCGGTCATCATCGTCGTGCTGGCCGACAAGAAGCTGAATGCGGGCTTCACCACCGACGGCAGCTTCACCATCGGCCTGTCCGACGATGTGCGCTCGACCACGGAGCTGGTCGGGCTGCTCGACGCGGACGAGCGTTCCGACGAGAAGGAGGAACTGGTCGCGCTGCTGCGCCTGCGCTCGTTCTATTCGCTTCAGGACCCGGCGATCATCGAGGCAATGCGCGGCCTCGACAACAATGCGCGCCTTGCCCGGGCCCTGCAGGACATGGCCCAGGAAGGCATCGGGCCGTTCCAGACCCGCGTCTTTGCCGGCGTCACCATGATCGCCGCGGACGACATCCAGCCGAGCACCGCCCATTATTGCGCCGGCAGCGATTTTTCCCGGCGCAGCCTGACCCTTGCCCGGCCGACGCCGGGCGGCAACGGCAGCGGCCGCATGCTGGTGACCACGGTCTTCGGCGTGCAGAGCCGCACTTGCACCGACGCCGAACAGCGCAACCGGCGCCTCTGGGTGCACCGGGACGTGGTCGCGATCGCCTCCACCGACGCGCTGGTGCGGCCGGACCCGGACCGCACGCCGGAAGCGCTTGTGGCGGAAATCGAGGCGCGCCGCGCCGCCGTGCGCGCCGGCGAGGAGGTCGGCGACATCGAGGTCCAGATCCGCCTGATCAGTCCGATCCCGAGCCGCAACCCGAACACTTTCCTGGCCTCGACGCAGTAACCGAAGGAGCGCCGGGGACATGGTCCGATGACACAGCCGAGACACCTGTTCCGCCCGCTCCTTGCCGCCGTCGCTGCGGCCGCGGCGCTCCTTGCGGCGACACCGGCTGTTGCCGATTGCTACTACAACGGCGCGCTCTATCCGACCGGCACGACGCTCGGCGACCTCGTCTGCCGCAAGGACGGAAGCTGGGGTCCGGCGCCGAAACCGGGCGCCCCGCAACCGGGCGCACCGCCACCGCAACTGGCGCCGCAACGGGCGCCAGCGGAGCCCCGGTCCGGCGTTCTTTGACCGGAACCCATTTGAAAAGACGGCGTTGAATCCCCAGCTATGGGCGTGAACCCGACGCACCCCTGCAACCGGATGCAACGCAAGATGAGCGACACCACCGACCGTTCGAGATACGACAACCGCGATTTCGTCTTCGATCCCGTGCGCCAGCCGGAACTGTTCGACGACGTGCGCCGGCGGCGCATCTTCGCCTTTCTCCTCGACGTCGTCGCCATTGCCGCGCTGACCTTCGTTACCGGCGTTGCCGTCTTCGTGCTCGGGCTCCTCACCTTCGGCCTCGGCTGGCTGATCTACGCCTTCCTCTGGCAGGCCGTCGCCCTCCTCTACACCGCCTTCACGCTCGGCGGGCCGAACTCGGCCACCCCCGGCATGCGGGCGATGGGGCTGGAGATGCGGCTTTGGGACGGCGCGCCGATGTACCCCCTGCTCGCCGCGGTCCACGCCCTCGGCTACTGGCTGTCGGTGGTGTTCCTGACGCCCTTCGTGCTCTTGGTGTCGCTGATCTCCGACCGCAAGCGCCTGTTGCACGACATGCTGCTTGGCACCGTCGTCATCAATTCGCCGGGCGATGCGGAATACGGACGCTTCGGCCGGTTTGAACGTTAGGCGTAGACCGCCGGTCAGAGCCGAAATCGCCTGCCCCTGAAGCCGCCCCGGAGCGCTTCTTTCTGGAACACTTCAAGGCCCGCGTTCCGATTCCTGTGATCTGAAAGCGAATTTCCTCTGGATGCGGCTTGCTGACGTGAAGACAGCCGCGCCATTCTCGGTTACCACTGGACCGATTGCGTCCCGGTGGAGTGGTGGATGGCGTTCGCGCCCGACATTCAGATGTGGCTGACTTTCGCCGTTATCGGCGTGACGGTCATCCTCTATGCGCTGGAAAAGCTCTCCATCGAGGTCGTCTCGCTCGGCTCGATCGTCGCGCTGATCCTCGTCTTCACGATCTTTCCGATGCCTGGGCCGGTTCAGGTGACGCCGGCGGACCTGCTCGCGGGCTTTGCCAATCCTGCCCTCATCACTGTGCTCTCGCTGCTCATCGTCGGCCAGGCGCTGTTCCACACCGACGCGCTGGAAAAGCCGGTCCGCGCCATGGCGCGGTTCGCCCGCGGCCGCAAGATGCTGGCGATGCTGGTCGCACTCGGCGGGGCGGGCCTGATCAGCGCCTTCCTCAACAACACGCCCGTCGTCGTCATGCTGTTGCCGGTGATGACGGCGATCGCCGCGATCCAGAACGTGTCGGCCTCGCGCATCCTGATGCCGCTGTCCTTCATCACCATCCTCGGCGGCATGACGACGCTGATCGGCTCGTCCACCAACTTGCTTGCGGCCGATGTCGCCGCCCATGCCGGCGCCGTCACCCTTTCCTTCTTCTCCTTCACGCCGATCGCCTCGATCATGGCGGTCTCCGGCGCAATCTATGTGCTGGCCGTCATGCCGCGGCTCCTGAAGCCGCGCCAGAACATGGCCGAGGAACTGCGCTCCGCCTCCGGCAAGCAGTTCATCGCCCAGATCGAGATCCGCTCCGGCCATCCGCTGGTCGGCCAGAAAGCCGTCGCCGGCTTCTTCCCGGCGCTCAAGGACATGACCGTGCGGCTCGTCCAGCGCGGCGGCGACCCGATCCTGCCGCCGTTCGAGAACGTGACGCTCGGCGTCGGCGACACCGTCATCGTCGCCGCCACGCGCTCGACCCTTTCCGCCGCCCTCACCGGCAGGACGACGCTGATCTCCGGCCGCCACCCGCCGATGGACCCGGGAGAGCGCAAGGGCCAGCCGGACGAGCTGACGCTCGCCGAGGCGATCGTTGCCCCCGGTTCGCGCCTGACCGGGCGGACCATCACCAATTCGGGCCTTTCCTCCGACACCGACTGCGTCGTCCTCGGCATCCAGCGGCGCTCGCGCATGCCGCGCATGCCGATGCGCGATATCCGGCTGGAGGCCGGCGACGTGCTGCTCTTTGCCGGCCGGCGCGACGATGTGGAGGGCCTTCGCGCCAACCACGACGTCATCCTGATGGAATGGTCGGCAAGCGAGGTGCCGCAGCGCCAGTTCGCCGGCCGGGCGCTCTTCATCTTCGCCGCCGTCGTCGTCCTTGCCGCCACCGGCGTCGTTCCGATCATCACCTCCGCGCTTGCCGGAGCGCTCGCCATGCTGGCGTTCCGCTGCCTCAATGTGCGCCAGGCCGTGCGCGCCATCGACGGGCGCATCGTCATGCTGGTCGGCGCGGCACTCGCCAACGCCACCGCGCTGGAGGCGACCGGCGGCGCGGCAACCGTCGCCGCGGCGATGGTCGCTGCCATGGAGGGCCAGTCGGCGACGGTGCTGCTCTCCGGCCTCTTCCTCCTCATCGCCCTTCTCACCAACGTCCTTTCCAACAATGCGACGGCCGTGCTCTTCACGCCGATCGCCATCGGCATCGCCGCCCGCGCGGGCCTTCCGTCCGAGCCCTTCGTCGTCGCCGTCATCCTCGGCGCCAACTGCTCCTTCGCGACGCCGATCGGCTACCAGACCAACCTCCTCGTCATGGGACCGGGGCACTACCGCTTCGCCGATTTCCTGCGCGCCGGCATTCCCCTCGTGCTCCTGATGTGGATTGTCTTCACACTGGTCGCGCCAATGGTTTATGGTCTGTGATCCGTATTGGATCGGGCTGGACACGGGGACCATTTGTGGCCAGCGTGAAGGGGCGCTTCGGGGGGCGTCCGGACGACGGCGAATGACACGGCAATATATCGACAATCCGCAATTCTACCTGACGGCGCCGTCTCCCTGCCCCTATCTGCGGGGGCGCCAGGAGCGCAAGGTGTTTACCCACCTCGTCGGCGCCCGGGCTTCCACGCTCAATGACATCCTCACCCAGGGCGGGTTCCGGCGCTCCCAGAACATTGCCTACCGGCCGGCCTGCGAGGGCTGCCGGGCCTGTGTCTCCGTGCGTGTCGACACAGAACACTTCGAGGACAGCCGCTCGTTCCGGCGCATCCGCAACCGCAACGCCGACCTGATCGGCCGCGAGGGCGGACCAAAGCCGTCTTCCGAGCAGTACTCCCTGTTCCGCAGCTATCTGGATGCGCGCCACGCCGACGGCGGCATGGCCGACATGACCGTGCTCGACTACGCCATGATGGTCGAGGACACCCATGTGGACACCATGGTCATCGAATACCGCCTGCGCGGCCCCGACAGCGGCATCACGGAGGCCGGCGACGGCCCGCTGGTGGCGACCGCCCTCACCGATGTGCTCTCCGACGGCCTGTCCATGGTCTATTCCTTCTTCGACACGGAGATGCCCGACCGCAGCCTCGGCACCCACATGATCCTCGACCACATCGCCCGGGCGCGGGCGCGGGGCCTTCCTTACGTCTATCTCGGCTACTGGGTCGATGGCTCGCCGAAGATGGACTACAAGACGCGCTTCCAGCCCCAGGAAAAGCTCGGCCCGCACGGCTGGGAATAGTCCGCGGCTGTGTCCCTGCCCAGCCGGCACGGAACTTGCTAACCCGCATCCTCGACGAGAAAACCGTTTCAAAAGGATGCGCGAAACGATGGCCGATGTTGTCATTGTCGGCGCCGGCGTCTGTGGCACGCTGACGGCGGCGCTGCTCTCCCGCCAGGGCATCGATGTCACCCTGATCGACGCGCGGCACCCCTGCCCGCCGACCTTCAAATGCGAGTTCGTCGGCGTGGACCAGGCCGAGCGACTGAAGCGGCTCGGGTTCCTCGACCTTGTTGCCGCGCACTCAACGCCGATCACGCGCGTCACCGACGCCTGGATGGGCACGGCCGTCAGCACCGGGCCGACCGAGCACTACGGCATCCTCTACCACGACCTCGTAAATCTTCTGCGCGGCGCCCTGCCGGAGGCGATCGACTTCCGCACCGCACGGGTCACCTCGATCGCGACCGGCGAGGACGGACCCATGGTCGAACTGGATCAGGGCGAGACACTTCGGCCAAAGCTCGTGGTCCTGACCACCGGCCATGCCCCAAAACTCCTCACCCGTCTCGGCCTCACCCGCAACATAATCAGCCCGTCGCACAGCGTCTCGCTCGGCATGACCATCGAGGCGACGGAGGCCGACGGCTTTTCGTTCCAGGACATGACCTATTGGGGCGACCGCGAGGACTCCGACATCGCGCTTGCCACCTTCTTTCCGGTCGCGGAAGGCATGCGCCTCAACATCTTCGCCTACTGGACCGGCGACGACCCGCGCATCGCGGAAATCGCTAATGCCCCGGCCGAAACCCTCTTCCGCCTGATGCCCGGCCTCAAACGGGTCACCGGCGACTTCCGCGTCCGCGGCCGGATCGACCGCTTCGCCCTCAACCTCTACCGCACCGAAGGGCCGGCCCTCCCCGGCATCGTGCTGACCGGCGACGCCTATTCCGCCGTCTGTCCGACCACCGGCACAGGCCTTACCAAGGTGCTCAACGACGTGGAGATCCTGACCGGCACCTACGCGCCGCAATGGCTGAAAGCCGGCACCATCTCGGCCGCGGACGTCGCCCGCTTCTACGGCGACGACCGAAAGCGAGAGGTCGATGCGGAAACCGCCGCCCTCACCATGCGCATGCGCCGGACCGCCAAGGACACCGCCCTCAAATGGCGCCTGAGGCGCACCGCACGGCGGCTCAAGCGGCGGGTCTGGAAAGAAGCAGCGACGAGGCTGAAGCGCGCAGCGTGAGGCCCGGCATATCAGGAACGATCGCCGGTGACGGGCGTGCTCGCGCAATTCTTCCCGGCACCCGCCCCGATCGCACCTGTCATTGCCTCGGCAAGACCCTAGAATCCCGGAAGCCGCGTGCCCGTCGGTGGCGCCTCACATTCACCTTGCCGGGATACCGTCTTGCTTCCCTTCCAAAACACCTATTCCGAACTCCCCGACCGCTTCTTTGCCCGCATGGAGCCGTCGCCGGTCAAAGCGCCGGCGCTGATCCGGCTGAATGAGGGTTTGGCCGAGGCCCTCGGGCTCGACCCGGTCGTGCTGTCCTCGCCCGAGGGCGTCGACATGCTGTCCGGCAATCGCTTTCCGGAAACGGCCGATCCGATCGCCCTGGCCTATGCCGGCCACCAGTTCGGCAATTTCGTGCCGCAGCTCGGCGACGGGCGGGCCGTGCTCGTCGGCGAAGTGGTGGACCCGGAGGGCATTCGCTTCGATCTGCACCTCAAGGGCTCGGGCCGAACCCCGTTTTCGCGCGGCGGCGACGGGCGCGCCGCGGTCGGACCGGTGCTCCGCGAATATATCGTCGCCGAGGCGATGCACGCGCTCGGGATCCCGACGACGCGAGCGCTCGCGGCCGTCAGTACCGGCGAGCCGGTCTATCGCGAGGCGCGGCTGCCCGGCGCGGTGCTTGCGCGCGTGGCCTTGAGCCACGTGCGCGTCGGCACCTTCCAGTATTTCGCCGCGCGCGAGGACGTCGACGCCATCGCCCGGCTCGGCCGGCACGTCATCGACCGACTGTATCCGGAACTGGCCGCAGCGGAACGGCCTGCCCTCGCCCTGCTTGAGGCCGTCGTCGCGCGCCAGGCCCGGCTGATCGCCCGGTGGATGTCCGTCGGCTTCATCCATGGCGTCATGAACACCGACAACATGGCGATCTCGGGCGAGACCATCGATTTCGGTCCCTGCGCCTTCATGGATTTCTATCATCCCGGCCGGGTCTACAGCTCCATCGACCATTACGGCCGCTACGCCTTCGGCAACCAGCCGGCCATGGCGCAATGGAACCTGGCGCAATTCGCCCAGTGCGTGCTTCCGCTGATCGACCGGGACTTGGAGGCGGCCGTCGTGCCGGCGCAAGCGGCCATCGACGCCTTCCCGGCGCTGTTCGAGCGGGAAAAGCTGGAGGTCTTTGCCGCGAAGCTCGGCTTTTCCGGGCCGCGCCAGGGCGACGGGGAGCTGTTGCAGGAACTGCTTGAGGCGATGTCGCGAAACGAGGCGGACTTCACCCTAACCTTCCGCCGGCTTGCCCAAAGCCTTGAAGCGGATACGGATCGCGGATCGCGGTCGCTCTTCGTCGATCCGACCGAGTTCGACCGCTGGGCGGGGAAATGGCGGGCGCGGCTCGACGAAGAAGGCGTTCCCCTCTCCGAGATCGCCGCGCGGCTCAACGCCGCCAACCCGATCTACATTCCGCGCAACCACATGGTCGAGGAGGCGCTTCACGCCGCCGTCGACCGCGACGACATGCAGCCCTTCGAGACGCTGCTCAAGGTGCTGGCCGATCCCTTCACCGAGCGGGAGGGGCTGGAGCGTTTTTCGCTGCCGCCGGAGCCGGGCGAGGAAGTCCGCCAGACCTTTTGCGGAACTTGATGCTGGACAGGCATTGACCGGGGCGCCGGATTGCGCGGCAAAGCCCTCCTTGCCATGTCCTCCGCGCCTGCCAATCAACGTTCTTTTCGGGAACGTTGCTCGGGTACCTTTCCGCATACTCTGACGTCACCCCGGGCTTGACCCGGGGCCTATTGCCCGCATCGACACTGTAGCCCGTCACGGCTCTTGGCACGGCATCGATCGAGGGGCTTTCCGCAACCAGCACCCGGCATACCGTGGCGACATGGGCATTGGATACCGGGTCTGCGCTGCGCTCCGCCCGGCATGACGCAGGAGAGGGGCGGGACCGGGGAGAAAACCCTGCGGTCCGAACGCCAGAAACGCCTCTAAAGCCCCTCATCCCCGAACCGGTTCCCGCGCGGAAAACCCGTCGGGGCGATGCGGCCGGCCTGGGCGCGTTCGCCGCGCCATTCGGCGAGTTCGTCGAGGCTTCTTGTGTGGGTGCGCCCCGCGGAGTCCGACCAGGTGAGGCCCGCGTCGCCGGAGAACACGCGCACATCCGATATGCCGCCGTCCTTGTAGCGCTGCAGGCGGACGCCGCGGCCGCGACCCATTTCCGGAACCTGTTCCAGCGGAAAGATCAGGAGTTTTCTGTTCTGGCCGACGACGGCGACCGTGTCGCCCGAGGCGCCGTCGCGCGACAGCGGGCGGCAGATTTTCGCTTCGTCCGTCCCGGTGACGGTCAGGACCTGCTTGCCCTTTCGCGTGCTCGCGATGACGTCGTCCTCCGGCACGACGAAGCCGCGCCCGTCCGTCGCCGCGACCAGCAGCTTGCGGCCCGGGCGGTGAACAAAGACGGCGACGACGTCCTGGTCCTGGTCCATGTCGACCATGATTCGCACCGGCTCGCCATGGCCGCGCCCGCCGGGCAGGCGGTCGGCCGACAGCGTGTAGAAGCGCCCGCCCGTGGAAAAGACGAGGATCTTGTCGGTTGTCTCGGCCGGAAAAGCGTGGCCCAGCTTGTCGCCCTGCTTGAAGGCGAGGCTGGAAAGGTCCTGGCCGTGGCCCTTCAGGGCGCGGATCCAGCCCTTTTCGGAAATGACGACGGTGATCGGCTCGCGCTCGATCATCGCCTCCTTGATGTCGGCGTCCTGGTGCTCCGGCGCCTCGCCGAAATCCGTGCGGCGCTTGCCGAGGTCCGTGTTCTGGCCGTAGGCCTTGGCGATCTCGGTCAGCTCGTCGGAAATCTTCTTCCACTGGGCGTCCTCGGAGCCGAGCAGCGCCTCGATCTCGGCCTTTTCCGCCGTCAGCGCCTCGTGTTCCTTGCGGATTTCCAGCTCTTCGAGCTTGCGCAACGCGCGCAGCCGCATGTTGAGGATCGCTTCGGCTTGGACGTCGGTCAGCTCGAAGGTGCGCATCAGCTCCTTCTTCGGCTCGTCCTCCTCGCGGATGATACGGATGACCTCGTCGAGATTGAGATAGGCGATGAGGTAGCCGCCGAGGACCTCCAGCCGGTGCTCGATCTTGCCGAGCCTGTGGCGCGCGCGGCGGACCAGCACTTCCTGGCGATGTTCGAGCCATTGCTGCAACACATCGCGGAGGCCCAGGACGTTCGGCACCTGGCCGCGGGACAGGACGTTCATGTTGAGCGGAACGCGGCTTTCCAGGTCGGTCAGCTTGAAGAGGGACTCCATCATCAGGGCGGGATCGACCGTGCGCGCCCTTGGCTCCAGCACGATGCGCACGTCCTCGGCCGACTCGTCGCGGATATCGGCGAGCAGCGGCAGGCGCCGGGCTTGCAGCAGTTCAGCGATCTTTTCGATCAGCCGCGCCTTTTGCACCTGATAGGGGATCTCGGTGACGACGATGACCCAGGTGCCGCGCTTCTGGTCTTCCTGGTGCCAGCGGGACCGCACGCGGAACCCGCCACGGCCGGTGGTGTAGGCCTCGACGATGCTCTCGCGGCTGTCGACGATGATGCCGCCGGTCGGGAAATCGGGGCCCGGCACATAGTCGACCAGCTTGTCGATGGTGGCGTTCGGGTGCTTGATCAGGTGGCGCGCGGCGATGCACAGCTCGGCCGCGTTGTGCGGCGGGATGGAGGTCGCCATGCCGACGGCGATGCCGGCCGAACCGTTGGCGAGGAGGTTCGGAAAACCGCCCGGCAGGACGATCGGCTCCCTGTCCTCGCCGTCATAGGTCTCGCGGAAGTCGACCGCGTCCTCGTCGATGCCGTCGAGCAGGCGATGGGCGATCTCGGTCAGCCGCGCCTCGGTGTAGCGCATGGCGGCGGCGTTATCGCCGTCGATATTGCCGAAATTGCCCTGGCCCTCGACCAGCGGATAGCGGACGGAAAAATCCTGGGCGAGGCGCACCATGGCGTCGTAGATCGCCTGGTCGCCATGCGGGTGGAACTTACCCATGACGTCGCCGACGACGCGGGCGCACTTCTTGAAGCCGGCGCCGGGGTCGAGCTTCAACAGCCGCATGGCATAGAGCAGCCGCCGGTGGACCGGCTTCAGCCCGTCGCGCACATCCGGCAGGGCGCGGTGCATGATCGTGGAGAGCGCATAGGCCAAATAGCGCTCTTCCAGCGCCTCGCGCAGATTGACGCTCTCAACCCCGCCGGACGGGGGAATCACCTCGTTTCCCATGGGATTTCAGTACCGGCGGGGACGGCGGCTGGCAAGGGAGTTGACCGCGTAGCGGCCCCGATTTCCAAGGATTCCGGCGTGCGCATCGTAGCTACCACGCTCTCGGTTTTTCGGAAGCGACGTTGCGATGCTTCCGGGCGCACCACCTTCTCCCCGTCATCCCGGCCGTAGCGTAGCGGAGAGCCGGGATCCATTGCCCCTTTCCACACGGTATACCGCACCGACCGGGGGGCGGCCTGGGCTCTTGGCAACCGCTTTATCCTACCAACCAACGACATACCGCTTTGAGACGGGCAATAGGCCCCGGATCAAGTCCGGGGTGACGGCAATCTTCCCGGCTTGCGGGAGTGTTCCTTTCTCGCAGACGTCGAAAAAGAAACGCAATCGTGAGGTTCGGAGAGTTGCCAGTGGTGGGCGCCCAACGGAAGCCGGCGCGACGTGTCCTACCCGCTGACGACCGACCTCACCAGCAGCGGCA
Source organism: Rhodobium gokarnense (assembly GCF_025961475.1). NCBI lineage: Bacteria > Pseudomonadati > Pseudomonadota > Alphaproteobacteria > Hyphomicrobiales > Rhodobiaceae > Rhodobium > Rhodobium gokarnense. The sequence goes on from NZ_JAOQNS010000012.1 coordinate 26,522, forward strand.
AACTCGCGGGGTTTTCGCCGATGCGGCGGATGCCGTAGGGCCACCAGTCGCGGCCGAAGGGGGTGTAGAGGCGGATGCGGTGGCCGCTTGCGGCGAGGGTTTCGGCGAGCTTGGTTCTCACGCCGAAGAGCATTTCGAATTCGTAGGCGTCGAGGGCCCAGCCGTTGGCCTCGGCGCGTTCGATGGCGTAGGCCTGCAGGCGGTCGTCGTGGGTCGCGATGACGGGATAGAAGCCGCGGTCGCGGGCTTTTTCCGACAGCATGAGGTCGATGAGCCGGCGCGAGTTCTCCTTGATGGCGGCGTTGCCGACATGGGCGATCTCGGGGCCGGCGACGAAGGCGCCCTTGACGAGGCGGACCATGCCGCCCGGCCGGATGCGGGCTGCAAGGTCCGCTTCGGTGCGCTTCAGATAGGCCTGCATGGTGACGGCGACGGGGACGCCGTCTGCGGCGAGGTCGTCGTGGAGGGCGAGCGTGGCGTCGACTGTTGTGTGGTCTTCCATGTCGAGCATCAGGCAATGGCGGCCGGGGCCGCGGGCGGCGTTTGCCAGCGCCTTGCCGATAACGCGCGCGTTCTCCGTCATCAGGTCGGACGACACGCCGAGGCCGATCTGGGTCGGATCGACGGAGACGTGGATATCGAGGCCGGCCTCCGAAAGCGCCTTGATCGCAGAGAGCTTTTCGCGGACCGCCTCGTCGATGCCCTCGCGGGTCTCGACATATTCGCCGAGATAGAACAGGGAGACGGAGATGCCCTTTGCGGCAAGGTCTCGGGCGGTGGCGACGGCATCTTTGGCCGTACCGCCCGCCACATAGCGCTGCATCATGGCGGCGGCCGTGCGGTTCTTCTGGATCCAGCCCTTCAGCGAAGAGGAGCGCGCAAGGCCGATCATTGCCGACTGCCACAGACGTCTCAGCATCGAAAGAACTCCGGCTTGGGATGATTTTCGCCAAGGATTAGCAGATGGACGGGGTCAGAAGCGCGGGACACGAGCGCGCACGCCCTCACCCCTTCAGTTCCTCCACGATGCGGTCGCGTTCGCGCAAGGGGGGCAGGCCGCGGGGCTCGAAGATGTGGCGGGTGAGGAAGAAGCCGGTGAGTGCGAGGCCGGCGGAGATATCCGCGGCGGGCGGGCGCTCGCCGGGATCGGTCAGCAGGAAGGGCGGCAGGGCAAGGAGCTTGTCCTTGTAGGGTGCCCCCGCCTCGCGGGAGACGGCGCGGGCGGATTTCGGCGAGACGTAGACGAGGTCCTCGCGCGTGCCGGTCGCCGCGCAGGAGGAAAGGTCGAGGCCGAAGCCGAGCTCTTCCAGAAGGCGCGTTTCGAAGCGGACGAGAAGTTCGCCGGTGAGCGGGGCATCGGAGAGATGGTCGAGGATGGCGACGGCCATCAGGTGCAGGCGCTCATGCGGGTCGCGCTCGGGCAACAGGCGCAGCAGGGACGACACGGTCTGCACCACATGGACGCCGAAGGCGGTCTCCATGACGCCGGCGGCGCGCAGTTTTACGGGCTCCACGGCATAGAGGCCGAGGTGGCTGTCGAGGCGCGCGCGCCAGGTGACCACGAGGTCGTTGCCGGGCTGCAGGGCCGCCTGCATGCGGCGCGAGCGGCCGCCGCGCACCAGCCCCAGGTGCCGGCCATGGGCGACGGTCATCATCTCCAGAATGACGCTGGTCTCGCCGTGGCGGCGCACGCCGATGACCGTTCCCTCGTCGCTCCATTCCATTTTTCTGGCACTCGTGCCCTTCTCTTCGCCCTATTTCGCGGGGCTGCCGAAAGGACTGGATTGCTTCGCTGCGCTCGCAATGACGCATTACATTTTCGTCGTCATTGCGAGGAGGCCGTTAGGCCGACGCGGCAATCCAGTCCGGCGGCCCGCCCGAGGGACCGTCCTGCGCGTCGTGCCGCAGCTCGCCTGCACTCCAAACCCAAAACGACCTAACCGCTTGAAATGAAACGCCCTATGGATTGCCGGGTCAAGCCCGGCAATGACGCAGAGAGTGTTTTGACCTTGTTCGTCCGACCGCCGCGAGGTCGCTCCATCAGGCTGCGACCGCGGCCCGGCGCCGTTGCGCCGCGCCCGCAATGCGCGGTGCGGGCCGTGAGCGAAAAACCTACCTCGGAAACTCCAACCCCATCTCGCGGTAGCGCTCCGGGTCGTCGACCCATTTCTCGCGCACCTTGACGAACAGGAACAGGTGCACCGGCTGGCCGATCGCCTCGGCGATGTCCTCGCGGGCGGCCTTGGAGATCGCCTTGATGGTGCGGCCCTCCTTGCCGAGCAGGATCTTCTTGTGGCTGTCGCGGGCGACATAGACGGTCTGCTGGATGCGGACCGAGCCGTTGCGGAATTCCTCCCAGCTCTCGGTCTCGACCGTCGCCATATAGGGCAGTTCCTCGTGCAGGCGCAGGGTCAGCTTCTCGCGGGTGATTTCGGCCGCGAGCGAGCGCATCGGCAGGTCGGAGATCTGGTCCTCGGGATAGTGCCACGGGCCTTCAGGCATGTTGGCGGCAAGGTATTTGCCAAGGTCCGGAACGCCGTCGCCGGTCAAGGCGGAGATCATGAACGTCTCCTCGAAGCTGCCGCGGGCATTGATGCTTTCCACAACGGCGAGGAGGTCTTCCCGGCGCATGGTGTCGATCTTGTTGAGGGCCAGCACCTTGCGGTGGGGGACGTCGGCGAGCTTGTCGAGGATGTCGCCGACCTCGTCGGTCACGCCCTTGCGCGCATCGACCACCAGCACGACGAGGTCCGCATCCATGGCGCCGCCCCAGGCGGTCGTCACCATGGCCCGGTCGAGCCGGCGCTTGGGCTGAAAAATGCCCGGCGTGTCGACGAAGACGAGTTGCGAGGCGCCTTCGATCGCGATGCCGCGGATGATGGCGCGGGTCGTCTGGACCTTGTGGGTGACGATGGAGACCTTGGCGCCGACAAGGGCATTGAGGAGTGTCGACTTGCCGGCATTGGGCGCGCCGATCAGGGCGACGAAGCCGCAGCGCGGCGCGTCCGGCGTTGCGCCGGCTTCAGCCGCGCTCACGAGGCGCCCTTTGCGTTCCAGATGCCCTCGCGCTCCAGGAGCGTCGTTGCGGCCATCTGCTCGGCCTCGCGCTTGGAGCGGCCGCGCCCGCTCGCCGGGGCGTAGCCGACGACGTCGACGCGGGTGGTGAATTCCGGCGCGTGGTCGGGGCCGGCGCGGTTTGTGACGGTGTAGCTCGGGGCGACGAGGCCCTGGCCCTGCGCCCATTCCTGCAGCGTCGTCTTGGCGTCGCGCAGGGGGCCTTCCCAATTGACCATCTGGTCGCGCCAGTGGCGCTCGACGAAGGCGCTCGCCGCACCGAAGCCGCCGTCGAGATAGATCGCGGCGATCACCGCCTCGCAGATATCGGCGAGCAGCGCGCGCTTGTGGCGGCCGCCGCTCTGGTCCTCGCCCTCGCCGACGCGCATCGCCGTGCCGAGGTCGAGCGCCGAGGCCACATTGGCGCAGGTCTCCTGCTTGACGAGCTGGTTGAGCCGGCGGGCGAGTTCCCCCTCGTCGGCGTCGGTGAAGGTCTCGTAGAGCATGTTGGCAACGGCAAGCGCCAGCACACGGTCGCCGAGGAACTCCATGCGCTGGTAGCTGCCGGACATGTCGCCCGGCGTCGTCAGGGCGCTGGCATGGGTCAGGGCCTGCTCAAGCAACGCCGGATCGGCGAAGCAGTAGGCAAGGCGGTCCTCGATGCTCGTCAGGCTGCCACGCCCGCTATTGGCCCTTACAGCGTCTGAAAGAACCGATTCCACCTTGCGATCCATGGCCATTTCCAAACCATCCAGGCGCTCTCGCCGGATTTTACAGAAAAGAAGATGATCTCCGCCCGTCCGATCAGGTTCTCGAACGGCACATATCCGACGGACTCGCGGCTGTCGCTGGAGTTGTCGCGATTGTCGCCCATCATGAAATAGTGCCCTTCCGGCACTTCGAACACCTTTGTGTTGTCGCCCCGGGCGTGATCGCTCAGTTCCAGCACGTGGTAGCTGACCCCGTTCGGAAGGGTCTCGATGAAGCGCCGGGCGTTGACCCGGTAGCCGCGATCGTCGCCGGAGAATTCGCCGTCCGGCACCTTCTTCACCGGCTCACCATTGATGTGCAACAGGCCACCGATGACCTGGATGCGGTCGCCGGGAAGGCCGATCACGCGCTTGATGTAATCGGTGGAATTGTCCCGCGGCAGCTTGAAGACGACGATGTCGCCGCGCTCCGGCTTGGCGCTCCAGATGCGGCCGGAAAACGGCGCCAGAGAATAGGGAAAGGAGTGGCGGGAATAGCCGTAGCTGTATTTGGAGACGAACAGGTAGTCGCCGACGAGCAGCGTTTCCATCATCGAGCCGGAGGGAATGTTGAACGGCTGGAAGAGGAAGGTGCGCACGATGAGGGCAAGGATCAGCGCGTGGACGACGACCTTGACGGCCTCGCCAAATCCGCCGCTCTTCTTTGCGTCGTCGTCGGTCTGCGAACGGCTTTCACGTTCTGCCATAAAGTGTCCAATCCAATCGAAAGGGCGGGCGCCGGGCTGCGGCGACTCCGGCACTAATTAGCGCTTGCCTCGCAATGGCGCAATGGAGCGCCGGGATTTCGGCGATTTTGCGGGCAATCGGAGCATCCGGCCGTCCTTCAGGCGCTGCCGACAGGGGCCGGGCCGGACGCGGCATCGGCGCCCGCGGCAAGGCTCCGCGCCTGGCGCCGCTCCTGCAGCCAGCGCCGGCGGCGGCGCTGGTAGCTCGTCACCGCGACGTAGACGAGGAGATAGAAGACGAGGCCGGTGGCGAGGCCGAGGGGGATCGAGCCGACGACCATGGGCTTCAGGATCGGCATCAGGCCGTCGACGGAGCGCAAATTGTCCGGATTGAGCACGATTGCCTCGCGCGCCCTTGCGTCTTCGCCGAGAAGGCCGCTGCCGAGACGGAATGTGGAGGCCCAGATGAAGGGATAGGTCAGCGGGTTGCCGAAGAACGAGCCGAAGGCCGCCGCGATCAGGTTGCCGCCGATGAGGACGGCGATGAGGAAGCTGAGGATGAACTGAAGGCCGAGGAACGGCGTCGTGGAGGCACACACGCCCGCGGCGACGCCGGCCGCCACCGCATGGGGCGTCGCCGACAGGCGGACGATGCGCTTGCCGATATATTTCAGCGAACGCCGCCAGGAATGGCGGGGCCAGACAGACACCCGCAGCCGTTCCCGCCAGCCGGGTTTCCTTCGCCTTGCGAACAGCACTAATTTCTCCGCCTCAAACGCAGATCCCTACGCTTCAAACGTTCGCTCCCGCCCGGTCATATGGGGTCGCTGTGGTGCGACCGCCAGCCGCAGGCGCGGGCCCCCCTCCCCGGATTCTCAGGCGAGCCCCCGGCTTCCCGGCTTGACCGGCGGAATCGCGGCCAGCTCGGGCGGCAGTTCCTCGAGCGAATAGGACGGAACCTCATATTCGGCAAGCGCAATCAGCGGGACACCGACGTCCGCCTTGCCCGCGGACCGGTCGATGATGCAGGCGCAGGCGGCGACCTCGATGCCCTCCTTGCCCAGTGCCTCGACGGTCTCGCGCACCGACAGGCCCGTGGTCACGATGTCTTCCACGACGACGACCCGGGCGCCCTTCGGCAGCTCGAACCGGCGCAGCCTGAACACGCCGTCCTCGCGCTCGACCCAGAGCGCCGGCTTGCCGAGCTGGCGCGCGGTCTCATAGCCCGGCACGATGCCACCGATTGCCGGCGAAATGACGGCATCGACGTCGCCATAGCCGGCCTCGCGGATGCGCTCGGCAAGGCCGGCACAGAGCTTTTCCGTCTTGTCGGGGAACTGAAACACCCGGACTTTCTGCAGGAAGATCGGGCTGCGCCGGCCGGAGGTGAGGATAAAATGCCCCTCCAGGATGGCGTCGCATGAGCGGAAAATGTCGAGGACCTCGTCGCGATCCATAGGGTGCTCCCCCCTTTTGCGGAGACCGGACCGGGCCGGCCGATATCGTCATGAATCTCCCCGCGGCAGAGCTACAGCATCGCGCCGGCCTTTGCCAGAAGGGTTTGATTCTTTCAGCGTTCAGGCGCCACGCGGGCTTTACGCCGCATCGGCGGCGGCGCCCGTTCGGGCTTGCGACGCCTGACGGCGTCGGGTCTCGCGTTCGGGCGTCCCGCAGGCTTTACGCGGCACCGGCCGGCGAACCTCGCACCGCCGCCAGTTACGCCTAGCCGTTGACGCGGGAGACCTTGGAGACCACGGGCTTGGCGCGGATCTGGTTGATGATGCGGTTCAGGTGCTTCAGGTCCCAGACCTCCAGGTCGATCAGCATCTCGTGGAAGTCGTTGGCCCGGCGGTGCATGGAGACGTTGTCGATATTGCCGTCGTTCTCTGCGATCACCTGGGCGAGCTGGGCGAGCGTGCCGGGCTCGTTGATGACGTTGACGGCGATGCGGGCGGGAAAGCGTTCCTGCTGTTCCGCATCGATGTCCCAGCGCACGTCGAGCCAGTTCTCCGGCTGGTCGTCGAAATCCTTCAGGGCCGGCGAGTGGATCGGGTAGATGGTGATCCCCTCGCCCGGCTTCAAAATGCCGACGATGCGGTCGCCGGGCAGCGCCCCGCCCTCCGGTGCGAAGCTGACCGGCAGGTCGCCCTTCAGGCCGCGGATCGGCAGCGAGGGCTGGGTGTCCTGGCGCTTGCGGCCGGGAATGCGGAACTTGACGCCGACGGCGCGGGTGAGCCCGAACCAGCCCTCGTCCGGCCGGCTGCCGGCTGCGGTCGCGCGTTCTTCCTGGTACTGGGGATAGACCGCCTTGACGACATCGTCGGCGCGCAGTTCGCCGCGGCCGACGGCGGCCAGGAGGTCGGCCTGGTCCGTGTGGCCGAGGCGCGGCATGACGACGGCCAGCATCTCCTCGTCGAACTTGCGCTCGGCGCGGGAAAAGGCGCGCTCCAGGATGTGCTTGCCGAGGCCGCCATATTGCCGGCGCACCGAATCCTTGGTGGCGCGGCGGATGGCGGCGCGGGCCTTGCCGGTGACGGCGATCGATTCCCAGGCCGGCTGCGGCTCCTGGGCATCGGAACGGATGATCTCCACCTCGTCGCCGTTGGAGAGTTCCGTTACCAGCGGCGCCATCTGGCCATTGATCTTGCAGCCGACGCAGGTGTTGCCGACATTGGTGTGGACCGCATAGGCGAAGTCGATGGGCGTCGCGCCGCGCGGCAGGGCGATCAGGCGGCCCTTGGGCGTGAAGCAGAAGACCTGGTCGTGGAACAGCTCCAGGCGCGTGTTTTCCAGGAAGTCTTCCGACGTCTCGCCGCCGGAGATGGTCTCGATGGTGCGCCGCAGCCACTCATAGGCGCGGCTTTCCTCGGTCCGCTTGACGATGTTGCGCCCGCCGCTCTCGCCGTCCTTGTAGATGGCGTGGGCGGCGATGCCGTATTCGGCGATGCGGTTCATCTCCTCGGTCCGGATCTGCAGTTCCACGCGCTGGCTGCTCGGGCCGACCACCGTGGTGTGGATGGAGCGGTAGTCGTTCTGCTTGGGGATCGAGATGTAGTCCTTGAACTTGCCCGGCACCGTCGGCCACGTCGTGTGGACGAGGCCGAGCACCCGGTAGCAGTCCTCGACCGTGCCGACGATGAGGCGGAAGCCGTAAATGTCGGAAAGCTGCTCGAACGCCACCGAGTTGTGCTGCATCTTGCGGAAGATCGAATAGGGCCGCTTTTCCCGGTCGCGCACCTCCGCCTCGATGCCGGCCTCCTTGAGGAGCGCGCCGAGGCTGGCGCGAATGTCGGAGATCAGCGTCTGGTTCTTTTCCCTCAGCCGTTCCAGCCGCTCGGTGATGGTGCGGTAGGCTTCCGCGTTGATGTGCCGGAACGCGATGTCCTCCAGTTCCTCGCGCATGTCCTGCATACCCATGCGCCCGGCGAGCGGGGCATAGATGTCCATCGTCTCCTCGGCGATGCGGAACCGCTTGTGCGGCGGCACATGGTGCAGCGTGCGCATGTTGTGGAGGCGGTCGGCGAGCTTGACGAGGAGGACGCGGACGTCGTCGGCAATCGCCAGCAGAAGCTTGCGGAAGTTTTCCGCCTGCTTGGCGCGGCGGGAAACCAGATCGAGCTTCTGGATCTTGGTCAGACCTTCGACGAGCTTGCCGATTTCCGGGCCGAAGGAGGTGTCGATCTCCTGGCGGGTGGCGTCGGTGTCCTCAATGGTGTCGTGCAGGAGGCCGACGCAGACCGTGGCGTCGTCGAGCCGCATGTCGGTAAGGATCGCGGCGACTTCCAGGGGATGGGAGAAATAGGGGTCGCCCGAGGCGCGCTTCTGGGTGCCGTGCTTGCGCATGGCATAGACATAGGCCTTGTTGAGCAGCGCCTCGTTGGCGTTCGGATTGTAGTTCGTTACCCGTTCGACGAGTTCATACTGCCGCATCATGGCCGGTTGATACGCATCCTGACGGCGTTCCGGGCGTTGCCGGAATCAAAAGCGGTGGCCGGCACGATTGCCTGCCACCGCCAAATATCGTGTTCCCGTCGCGGCTTGTCAAAGCCATGCCGCAACCGGGACGGTATCGGGCCTAGACGTCGTCGCTCTTGTCCGGCGGAACGAGGCCTTCCAGGCCGCGCAGCAGCTCCTCCTCCGACATGCGGTCGAAGGTGATCTCCGCATCGTCCTCGCCGGACGGGGCGGCATCGGCCGTGGCATCGCCGCCCGGCTGGGAGGCGATCATCGGGACCGCTTCCGGCTCCGGCTCGTCGACCTCGACATATTTCTGCAGCGAATGGATGAAATCTTCCTTCAGGTCCTCCGGGCTGACCGTCTGCTCGGCGATCTCGCGAAGGGCAACGACAGGGTTCTTGTCGTTGTCCCGATCGACGGTCAGCGGGGCGCCGCTGGAAACCATGCGGGCCCGGTGGGCGGCGAGCAATACGAGCTCGAACCTGTTATCCACCTTGTCGATGCAATCCTCGACGGTGACGCGCGCCATCTGAACTTCTCCAGGTTTTTTGGAATTCAACCGCACCCATAAGACGGAACCCCCAAAAATGCAAGGTTTGCCCGGCGCGTTTCTTCCCTTAAAATTCCGCAACAATTGTTCGTGAAAATATACGATTTATTTTCTACAAGCACTGGAAAATTCATGCTAGCAAGACAATATCATGGAATCGTTTCAGATCGAGAGCGACATTGCGTTGTCAACACGTCTGATTGTGGTAGATACGGCCAATTCAACATGCCGTTTAAAACTTCGATCTCCTAGGCAAATTTGACGATAGAAAAAACGTCTTAGGAAATTGGAAAGCACTCGCGATGAGTGTGGCGATTGATCTGATTCAACATTCCGTTTGGATAACAAAAACCAGAAAGACCAGTTCATGTTCGACCCGCGCGAAAAGATAGCCCTCTTTATTGACGGGGCAAACTTGTATGCCACCGCCAAGTCGCTCTCGTTCGATATCGACTACAAGAAACTGCTGGCAGCATTTCAGAAGAAGGGGTATCTCCTCCGAGCGTACTATTATACCGCTCTGATCGAGGACCAGGAATACTCCTCCATCCGGCCGCTGATCGATTGGCTCGATTACAACGGCTACAAGGTGGTGACGAAGCCCGTGAAGGAGTTTTTCGACTCCTCCGGACGCCGCAAGATCAAGGGAAACATGGACATCGAGCTTGCCGTCGATGTCATGGAACTCTCCGAACACATCGATCACGTGGTGCTGTTCTCCGGCGACGGCGATTTCCGCTCGCTGGTGGAGACGGTGCAGCGGCGCGGCCGCAAGGTCAGCGTGGTCTCGACCCTCGTCACCCAGCCGCCGATGATCGCCGATGACCTCCGCCGCCAGGCGGACCATTTCATCGACCTTGCCGACCTCATCAAGGAGGTGGGCCGCGACCCGAACGACCGTCCGCAGCGCGATCGCACCCCGCGGGTCGAGGAAGAAGACGAGTTCGACGACTACTGAGCCCAGGCCTTCCGGGATCAGGACAAGGCGGCGCCGACAGGATTCGGCGCCGTTTTCGTCTCATAGCGAAGCACTCGGCTGCTTTCCTGTTGACGGCGTATGGCCGGATGGCCCGGGCGGTTCAATCCCCAGGCCGGCTGGGATAGGCTCCCCCTCGCCTTTGCCCTTCCTTCCGCCGCGCCGATCCAGGTCCGCCATGAACCCTGCCACCGACCCCGACCGCGACTGCCCGCGCTGTCCGCGGCTGGTCGATTTCCGGAACACCTGGCGCGGCCGCGAGCCGGACTGGTTCAACGCGCCGGTGCCGACCTTCGGCGACCTGGACGCGGAATTCCTCGTCGTCGGCCTTGCCCCCGGCCTTCGCGGCGCCAACCGCACGGGCCGGCCGTTCACCGGCGACTATGCCGGCGATCTCCTCTACGCCACGATGATCGATTTCGGCTTTGCGAAGGGGTCGTACGAAGCCCGACCCGACGACGGCCTGACGCTGATGGGGGCCGCCATCACCAACGCCGTGCGCTGCGTGCCGCCGGAAAACAAGCCGACCGGACCGGAAATCAAGGAATGCCGGCCGTTCCTGATCGCGACGCTCGGCGCCATGCCGCGACTGAAAGCGGTGCTGGCGCTCGGCCGGATCGCCCATGACACGATGCTGACGACGCTGGGGGAGCGCCGCGCCGCGCACCCGTTCGGCCATGGCGCCCGGCACGACCTTGACGGCCTCACCCTCTTCGACAGCTATCACTGCTCGCGCTACAACACGAACACGGGGCGGCTGACCGAAGAGATGTTCCGCTCGGTCTTTACCGACATAAGGGCGGCGGTCGACGCGAAATAGCGGCCGTGCTCAGCCCTTTTCGCGCAAAAGACGGCCCTTTTCCCGCTCCCAGTCGCGCTTCTTCTCCGTCTCGCGCTTGTCGTGGACCTTCTTGCCCCTGGCGAGCCCGAGCAACAGCTTGGCGATGCCGCGCTGGTTGAAATAAAGCTTCAGCGGGATCAACGTCATGCCGTCGCGCTGGATGGCGCCGATCAGCTTGTTGATCTCCTTCCTGTGCAGAAGAAGCCGGCGCGGGCGCCGCGGTTCGTGGTTGAACCGGTTGGCCTGCAAGTATTCCGGAATATGGCCGTTGATCAGGAAGATCTCGCCGTTCTGCTCTGTCGCATAGGACTCGGCAATATTGCTCTTGCCCTGGCGCAACGACTTCACCTCCGTGCCGGTCAGCGAAAGGCCGGCCTCGAAGGTCTCCAGGATCTCGTAGTTGAATCGTGCCTTTCGGTTCTCGGCAACGAGCTTGCCGGGAGCCGGTTTGTCGGCGGCCATGCCGGAACTCCGGTATTCGCGAGCTAGTTCAAAATGCCGGCGTGCTGCATCGCCTCGGCGACGGCCTTTTCGGCCGTCTTGGAGATCGGCGTTACCGGCAGGCGCAGCTCGTTCTCGCATTTGCCGAGCAGCGACAGGCCATATTTGGCCCCTCCCGGGCTCGGTTCAAGGAACAGCGCCCGATGAAGCGGCAGCAGCCGGTCCTGGAGCGTCAGCGCACCGGCGAAATCCCCGGACAGCGATGCCGCCTGGAACTGGGCGCAGAGCCGCGGGGCGACGTTGGACGACACCGAGATGCAACCCTGGCCGCCATGGGCGTTGAAGCCGAGGGCGGTCGGGTCCTCGCCGGAAAGCTGGATGAAGTCGGTGCCGAGCACGCGGCGCTGGTCGCTGACCCGGCCGAGATTGGCGGTCGCGTCCTTCACGCCCTTGATGTTGCTGCCGTCGTTGTAAAGCCGGGCCATCGTCTCCACCGACATGTCGACGACGGAGCGCGGCGGGATGTTGTAGATGATGATCGGGATGCCGATGGCGGCATCGACGGCCATGAAGTGCCGGTAGAGGCCCTCCTGGCTCGGCTTGTTGTAGTAGGGCGTGACGACGAGGACGGCGTCGGCGCCGGCGCTCTCGGCATGCTTTGCAAGGTCGATGGCCTCGGCCGTGTTGTTGGAGCCGGCGCCGGCGATCACCGGCACCCGGCCGGCGGTCGTCTCGATGCAAAGCTCGACCACGCGTTTGTGCTCGGCATGGCTCAAGGTCGGCGATTCACCCGTCGTTCCCACAGGAACGAGCCCGTTGGTGCCTTCCGCGATCTGCCATTCGATCAGATCCTGGAACGCCTTTTCGTCCACCGCGCCACCCTTCATCGGTGTCACGAGCGCGGTGATCGAACCCTTGAACATCTCTCTATCGCCTTTCAACGCATGTTGCGGCCGGCGCAAAACGGCAGCGCGCGGACCTTTTCCAAACGCCGCGGACCATAGACCGCAAGCCGGGCGGCGGCAAGCGGTAGTCATCGCATGCCCTTTATTCACGCCGTCCGTGCCCGGGCGCGATTCAAACTAATGCCGCAATTCTTCGTTCATCCTGTTGCTGCAGGATTCTTTCGTTTCACACAGGCCTCGCGCGACCGGAACGCATCCGTTCCCGGCCGCGTTTTGCCGTTGGGCGGTACGGGCATTTTCGGAATGGGGAACGCAACGTCGATGACAGCCGGTCGGCATCGCCGTGCAGTCGCAGTGCTCTTGCTGGCAGGGCTCGTCGCCTTGCCGCTCGGCGCGACGGTGCGCGCCGGAACGTTTCCGAAGGTCGAGATCGCCCCGCCCGGCGCCGCGTCGCTGATCCGCATCTCCGTGCCGCGTCCCAAGCCCGCGCGCGATCCGATCGCAGCGACGATCGCCGACACCGTGCCCCTCAAGGCGCCGGTGCCGCAGCCGAAGCCGACGCCGCCGGCGATCTCCCACTCTCCGGCGCCCGCCCCGCCGCCGGCAACGGAAACCGCCCTGCCGCTCGCCGCGACCGTCGGCCAGAACGCGGCCGACCGGGTCGCTGCGGCCAAGGGCTCGCTGAAGGACGGCCTTGCCGCCCTGCGCAAGGGCCGCGTCGGCACCGCCATCGCCATCCACAACGGCATGGGCCGCAATTCCCTTAATCGCAAAATCCTGGAATGGCAGATCGCCCGCTCCGGCGGCCGCGAGGTGCCGAGCGCGTTCATCACCCGGTTCGCGGCGAGCGCGCCCGGCTGGCCGGACAGCCGGCTCCTGAAGATCCGTGCCGAGGCGGCGCTCCTTCGCGAGAACCCGGCTCCGGCGAAGGTGATCGGCGTCTTCGGGCGCGCCTGGCCGGTTTCCACCGACGGCACCATTGCGCTTGCCCGTGCCCACCGCGAGCTCGGCCGCCGCGACGATGCCCGCCGGCTGATCCGCGATGTCTGGCGGCGCAAGCGGATGTCGAAAAAGCAGCAGGCGACGATCCTTCGCGAGTTTGGCCGGCTCCTCAACCGTGCCGACCACAAGGCGCGGGCCGACGCCATGCTCTACCACGACCGGGTCACCGAGGCGGAACGGCTGGCCGGCCACCTCAGCAGTTCGGAGCGCGCCCTCGTCAAGGCGCGCGGCGCCGTCATTCGGCGCCAGCGCAATGCCGGAACGCTGCTGAAGAAAGTGCCGAAGAGCCTGCAGCGCGATCCGAGCTATCTCTATGCCAGGGCCCAGTATCTGCGCCGGAAAGACCATTGGACCGAGGCGGGCACGCTGCTGGCCGGCGCCCCCCGCGACCCGCAGGCACTGATCGATCCGGACGCCTGGTGGGTGGAGCGCAAGATCGTCTCGCGCAAGCTGCTGGAGCTCGGCAAGCCGGACCTTGCCTACAAGGTGGCAGCCCGGCACAGCGCGGAAAGCCCGGCAAAGCGCGCCGAGGCGGAGTTCCATGCCGGCTGGTATGCGCTGCGGTTCCTGAAGAAGCCGGGCCTTGCCCGTCCGCATTTCAAGAAGATCCTGGAGATCGGCGAGACGCCGATCACCCGCTCGCGCGGCTATTACTGGCTCGGCCGGGCCGAGGAAGACCTCGGCAACAAGGACGCGGCCAAGACGGCGTTCGAGCGCGCGGCCGCCTACCCCTCGGCCTTTTACGGCCAGCTTGCCCGGGCGCGGCTCGGCAAGTCGTCGCTCGGCCTCGGCCATCCGCCGGCGGCGAGCGCGGACGACCGCACGGCGTTTTCCCGCAACGAACTGGTTCGCGCGATCAAGGCGATGGCCGATGCCGGCCATGTCGACCTGACGCTGCCGCTCTTCATGCATCTTTCCAGGACCCTGCCGAATGCGGCACAGGCAGCGCTGCTGACCGACCTTGCCGAGGACTACGGCAAGCACCGCTACGCCCTCATCGTCGGCAAGGAGGCCGCCAATCGCTGGCCCGAGGCCGCCGCCATCGCCTTCCCGATGAAGGCGATCCCGGCCAAGACCAAGATCACCAGAGGCGTTGAAAAGCCGCTCGTCTATGCGGTCGCGCGCCAGGAAAGCGCGTTCGATCCGGGCGCCGTCAGCCATGCCGGCGCGCGCGGGCTGTTGCAGCTCCTGCCCTCGACCGCCAAGGCGACGGCGCGGCGCAACGGCCTGCCCTATTCCAAGAGCCGGCTGACGCAGGATGCGGCCTACAACGCGACCCTCGGCGCGGCCCATCTCGGCGAACTGGTCGGCCGGTTCGACGGCTCGTACATCATGACCTTTGCCGGCTACAACGCCGGCAGCCGGCGCGTCGACGAATGGGTCAGCCGGTTCGGCGACCCACGCTCCAGCAAGGTCGACGCGATCGACTGGATCGAGCGGATCCCGTTTACGGAAACGCGGAACTATGTTCAACGTATTACCGAAAACCTGCAGGTGTATCGCACAAGGCTGAACGGCTCCGGCCTGCAGATCGAAAAGGATTTGCGGCGCGGCGGCTGACAACGACCGTGGCCCGCGCGGGGAAAACGCCGACGACGGGGGAAACGGTGACTGCCAGGGATCGGGATGACGACCGGAAAGCGCTTCTGGAGCGCCTGCGCCAGGACCTGGAGACCGGCTGGACGCCGGTCCGCTACGAGAGCGCCGACGGTCTCGCGCTCGGCGGCCGCGACTACCGGCCGGCGCAAGGCACGGCGGATGACGACGCCCTCCCCCTCCTCTGCCTGCCGGGCCTGACCCGCAATTCCAAGGATTTCCATGTTCTCGCCCGGGCGCTGTCGGCCCGCGACGCCGGGGCCCGCCGGGTCGTCACGCTGGATCTGCGCGGCAGGGGCGTCTCCGCCTCCGATGCCGATGCCCGCAACTACGCTCCGCCCGTGGAGGCCGAGGACGTCATCAAGGGGCTCGACAGCCTCGGCATCGAACGCGCCGTCATCCTCGGCACCTCGCGCGGCGGGCTCGTCGGAACGCTGATCGCGCTCGGCCATCCGGCCCGTGTCGCCGGTCTCATCCTCAACGATGTCGGGCCGGTGATCGAAACGGCGGGCCTCAAACGGATATCGGATTACATCGTCTCGCCCTGGGTGCCGTCGACCTGGGAGGCCGCGGCCGCCGGCCAGAAGCGCCAGCTCGAGGCTTTCTTTCCCGACTTCGGCGACGAGGACTGGATGCGCTTCGCCCTGCAGATCTATGCCGACGTCGACGGCAGGCCGGCTTTCGGCTTCGATCCTCAGCTCGGCGCGACCTTCGCCGATATCTCCTTCGACAAGCCGCAGCCCGACGCCTGGGAGTTCTTCGATGCGCTCGCCGGGGTCCCGCTGATGGCCCTCCGCGGCGCGCTCTCCGATATTCTCTCGGCCGAGACGGTCGCGGAAATGGCGGCCCGGCGCAGCGATCTTCGGGTCGTCACGGTGCCGCGGCAGGGCCATGCGCCGGTGTTGTGGGAAGACGCGGTGATCGCGCCGATCGCCGCGTTCCTGAGGGAATGCGACGCGAAAGCCCCCGACACGGCGGTCCCGCCGGCGCCCTGAGGCACCAGCGGGGACTTTTTCTTTGCCGGTCGCCGATCAGCCCTTGCTGGTCGGCACGTCGCCGTCGTCGACCCGCTTTGAGAAGTCGGTGTCGCCGCCTTCCGCCAGCACCTTGGCCTGGCCGATCCAGTCTTCGCGCTCGATGCGCCCGGCAAAGGCGAGGAAGGTTCCGACCCAGCGCGTCTCCGGCCCGGTCCACGCGGCGACCTGGCGGAAATGGTAGATGCCGAGGTCGTTGAGCTTCTTCTCGTTGACCTTGCCGATGCCGCGGATCCGCTTCAGGTCGTCGGCACCGCCGGCGTCCGGAGAGACCAGCCCGGCCGGGCGGGCGCCAACGGCGTCGGCCTTCTGTTCAGGGGTGGCATCTTCCGGCAGGGCCGCAAGCCGCTCGGCCGCCTCTTCGTCGGTCAGGTCCTTGACCTTGGTCGTGGCGGATTTGGCGACCGCTTTCGCCTCGTCCTTGACCTTGGCCGTTGCCGATTTGGCCGCGTCGGCCGCCTTGTCCTTGGCGTCCGCGGCCTTCTTCTTGGCCGCATCCGCGGCGGCCTTGGCCTTCGCGGCAGCCTCGTCCTTCGCCTTCTTGGCGGCATCGGACGCCTTTTTGGCCTCCGATTTCGCCTTGGCCTCGGCGGCGGCCTTTGCCTTTGCCGCATCGGCCTTGGCGTCCGCCGCCTTGTCCTTCACTGCGTCGGCGCCGCTGCTGAGCTTGGCGGCGCCACCGGAGAAGGCGTTCGAGAGCCCCTTGAAGACGTTGCGCCTTTCCGCGTCTTGCGGTTCCCACCAGGCGCGCAGGCGGCAGCCGATGAACAGGCCGATGAAGACGGCAACCAGCATCAGGAAAAACAGCTGGACATTGTACCAGGTCATGCTTGCCTCCCTCGCTCAGCTATCGCTCTGCGGGCGGCAGAGCCACCAGCCGATCCCGGTGCCGACGACAAGTGCGAAGAACAACAACAACCAGTGATGGGTGATCATATACCACATGGGCCTCCCCCCTATTCCGGAACGATGCGAAACTCGATGCGGCGGTTAAGCGCCTTGCCCTCTTCCGTGTCGTTCGAGGCGACCGGACGGTCCTCCCCGAAGCCGACGGCGTCCAGACGGCCGGCCTCGACGCCGGCACGAACGAGATACTCGACGACGGCAGCCGCGCGCCAATCGGACAAACGCAAATTGTCCGCCTCGCTGCCGTCGGAATCGGTGTGGCCTTCAATGACGACCCGGCTCTGCGGGCAGCGCTGGGCAACGAAAACAAGATGGTCGAGGATGCCGAAGCTGTCACGGTCTATTCGCGTGCTGCCGGTCTCGAAACGGATGCGGTTGCCCCTCAGGATGCTGGAAAAGAGCTGCTGACACCTTGAGGCGGAAACCGGCGCGCCCGGCTCGCGAATGCGCAAGCCATTGAAATTTCCCGAAAAACCAGCCGGAAGATCGGCCAGAACCCGGTCGCGGATGCTTTCTGCCGCCGCCGCGTGGTAGGCGGCGCCGGACAGCGTCAATTCGTCCGTGCGAATCTCGATCTGGCCCTCGCCGAGCCGGGCAAGGGCCGCAAGGCCGGCGCGGACCGCATCGAGGAATCGCTCCGGCATGCCTTCGGCCGGGCGCTGGCGGTCGATCACCGGCACGGCGCCGAAGCGCTCCGACACCAGGTCGTCCAATGCCTCCTTGGTTGCCGCATCGGGGATCGCACCGGCGAGGATAAGATTGTCCTTCGTGCGCCGCGCGATCCATGTCGCCGGCGGCACCTCGGCAAGATCGGCATCGCTTTCCGGCAGAGGCGGCAGCGGCCGCAACAAATCGACTTTGCCGAGCGTCAGGCCGTCCGGCAGGTCCGACTTCAGGGCTTCCAAGAGAGCCTCATGCTCGGGGATCGTCTTTGCTTCGCCCGTGATGGCGAGCGCTGCGTCCGTCAGCGACACCGATCCGTGATCCAGCACCGACAGCCGGTCGAGCGCGAAGGCGACGAACGCGTCAAAACCCTTCGGGGGCCCCGATGCATAGGTCGTCGTGTCGTCCAAGCTGGCGCCCCGAAGCGTGCTTTCCGCTTTCTTTGCAAGGGCTTGGCGCTCTTCGTTAGAGCCGACATAGCCCTTCAGAACGATCGCGTCGCCGGACTTTTCCGCCGACCAGACATAGGGTTTGGCAGGCGGCGCCGCAACGTCGGTCGTCTCCAGGGTGTAGCCCAGCGGCAGTTCGGTCTTCAGCGTGCGCAGGAGCCGTTCGTAGGTTCCCGCCGTTGCCGCCGTCCCCGACACGGCGATCGCGCGATCGCGGATCGCCACCTCACCCGCCGTCATGTCCTTCAGAAGGTCGAGCCCGAAGCGGGCGGCATTGTCGAGCCCCGGCGGCGCGCCGCTCGCCAGCGGCAGGTCGTAGGTGAGCTTCTCGTCGGAAAATATCTTGCGCACGTCCTCCAGGATGCCGTCCCTGGCGCCGCGGCGCGGAACGTAGCCCGAAACGGACAGCGCGTCCTCCTTGCGGGTCAAGGTCAGGGGATAGGGCGACTGGCCGGGAAGAATGTCGGTCTTGTCGATGGCGATGCGCACGCCCCAGACCCGGTCGACCGATTTCAGGGCGAGCAGCAGCGCTTCCTTGCTGGGCGCCGTGCCGGTCAGGGTCGCGTCGCGGCCGGACAGGGAGACGTCGGCCCAGGCCTGGCCGTCCTGCATCAGCGCGCTTTTGGCCCGTGCGGTCAGATCCTGTTCGACATCCCCGAGCAGGACCAGGTCGCCCAATGCCGTCAGGAGGGCCGCCGCGCCGATCCCGACAAGGGCGCGTTTCCACGGGTTCGCCATTCCGTCTTCACGCTCCTCTTTGCCCCGGCGCGATCGCCCCTGCCGGGTGCCTCACCGAGCCGTGCTGTGGATGCGCCGGCGTTGCCACCGCATTCCCCCGGCCGGGGCCGGAAAACCGCCATTCGCGGGAACTCACACTAGTGACTCGGGAAAGAGCGGGCAAGGAAGGCAGGCCTTGAAAAAGCCTGCAAATCGCCGCGCCGGAGGCCCCAGGCAGAGGACGGACAGCCATCCGGGCAAAAAAAGAACCCGGTGGATCGCTCCACCGGGTTCCCAACGATCAGATGATCGTCTGATTAGAAGGTGCGCTGGAAGCGCAGCAGGCCGACGACGTCATCATGCTCGTCGCCAACATCCGGCTCAACGTACTCGTAGTCAACTTCGACGCCGATTTCGAAACCGGAAGCCGGCGACCAGACGAGGTTGCCCTGGATGTCCCATTCCTGGAAGTCACCGCAGCCACGACGCGGAGCGACGCAGATGCCATCCCACTGATCGAAGTCAGCGTAGGTGACGGTCAGGCCGGACGACAGGTTCGGCATCCAGTAGTGGGTGATACCACCACCGATGGACCAAGCCTGCGTGGTGACGAAGGTACCGCCGAGGCGACGGGCTGCGTCGTAAGCGGTGCGCCAGCCGTTGGTCGACGGAGCGACGTAGGAGGTGGCACCGTCAGCGTAGGCGGCCTGCAGGGCGATCGTGTCACCAGCCGCAATCATCGGCAGGTTGAAGATCACGCCGGCGCCGACTGCCCAGCCGAGCTCGGAGTCGTCACGACCACCGATGCCGTCACGCACGTCGTGCAGAGCGGCCATCACCTGAGCCGAACCCCAGCCCTGGCTGACGTTCAGGTTGGCGACGAGATCCGGCCACCAATGACCGCCGTAGGCGTCCATCGGAACACCAGCCGGGATAGCGCCGGTGGCGGACACGAAACGCGACCAACGACCGTTGAGGACGCCGCGACGGGAGTAGGTGCCGTCTTCAACCGAGATCGAGGCCGAGAAGCCGTTGCCGAAGGCAGCGGTATAGGCCAGGACGTTGGTGTCGGAATCCTGGAAGGAGTTGTCGAGCTTCTCGTAGGTGGCGCCAGTGTAGAACTGGAAGAAGCTGTCGGTACGACCAGCCGTCAGGCCGCCCCACTGGATGAAGCCGTAATCCATGGTGGTGTTGGTGCCACCGTAGGAGTCAGCGGTCCAGTAAACCTGGGCGTAGGTGCGCAGCAGGCCGAACTCGGTGTTGGTGCGGCTATCCAGACGCAGATAGGCGCGAGCGCGGGTGGAGCTGTAGTTGTTGTTGCGGCCACGAGCCGAACCGAAAACGCCGAGGGCGTTGGCGGAACGATCGTAGGTCACATCGGTGCCCCACACATAGTAGTCGGCGCGGATACGACCGCCGACGCGCAAGCAGGTCTCGGTGCCCGGGATGTAGAAGAAACCGGTGCCGAACGCGTCGCAGACACGAACGTAGTCGACCGGTTCCGGGGCGACCGGAAGATCTGCCGCCTGGGCCCCAGTGATGGCGAGCGCGCCCGCAGCACCGAGGAGAAGGCTTTTGATTTTCATTTCCTGACCTCCAAAGTCAAAGTTACCAGGAAGAGGTTGATGTCTGTCGACCGAAACCTGTCCCTATTCCCCGCGAAACTGCCGCCCGCGGTCCACCTGTTCGGCTTATAAGCGTAACGGCACCCAACGCTCATTCGCGTCAGTCGCAGGGTCAACATATCTGAACGTTCTTTCCGATCAACATACAACAGGGCCGGTTTTCGGCTTTTGGACCCCTATGTTGCAGGAATGTCACGAGGTGCGGACCGGCCTACGTCTTTATGCGTAGGCTTTTACCCTGTTCCGGCGAAAAAGCCCGGAATTTCAATACCTCAGGACCTCGAATTCCTAACAAAATCCTAACGGGACGAACACCCGAGGGGCGGAAAATTCGGGCCGGGCCACGCCGGAAAGGGTTGCTGTTGCCGAATCGCAACATGGGCGACCGGGGCGCGTTGCCGGGCGTTAAGGAATCGGGCTTGCCGGGAGACGGAATCAGGGCCGCAGACGGTCCCGGTGCGGGAATCGGGCGGGGACCTGCGGCCGCGGCCCGCCAGGGATCGATTTCCGCGCCGGGCTCGGTCAAGATGCACGCGGCGCTCCCGGAGCGCCCATCATCCCGTTCGGAAAAAGAGGTCGACCATGCTGTCCAGCGCGCCCGAATCCCAATTGCCATCCGTTCTCGCGACCCGAAGGCTGCCGGACAATGTCCGGGCGCGGCTTGCCAGGGATTATTCGGCAGACCTCAACGAGGAGGACGTCGTGCTGTCGCGCGAGGAACTGCTGCGGCGCGCCGAAGCGGCCGACGCGCTCCTTATCTGTCCGACGGAAAAGATGACGGCGGAGGTGATCGCGGCGCTGCCGGAGCGGGTGAAGATGGTCGCGTGCTTTTCCGTCGGCGTCGACCATGTCGACCTTGCCGCCGCGAAAAAGCGCGGCCTCATCGTCACCAATACGCCCGACGTCCTGTCCGACGCCACGGCGGAAATAGCGATTCTCCTGATGCTCGGCGCGGCGCGGCGGGCCGGAGAAGGCGAGCGCCTCGTGCGGTCCGGCCGCTGGAATAGCTGGAGCCCGACCTTTCACCTCGGCACGGAAATCACCGGCAAGCGGCTCGGTCTCGTCGGCATGGGCCGGATCGGCCAGATCACCGCGCGGCGCGCGCGCGGCTTCGACATGGAGATCCACTATCACAATCGCCGCCCGCTCGATGCGGACCTTGCCGGCGATGCCGTCTTTCACGAGAGCCTGGAAGAGATGCTGCCGCTTTGCGACGTGCTCTCGATCCACTGCCCGCTGACCGCGGAGACGACGGGCCTCCTCAATGCGGAACGGCTGGCGCTGCTGCCGGACGGGGCGATCGTCGTCAACACCGCGCGCGGCGGCGTCGTCGACGACGAGGCGCTGATCGCGGCGCTGAAATCCGGCAAGCTGGCCGCCGCCGGGCTCGACGTCTTCAACAATGAGCCGGACATCCATCCCGGCTACCGGGAGTTGGAGAACGCCTTCCTCCTGCCCCATCTCGGCAGCGCCACGGTGGAGACCCGCGACGCCATGGGCTTTCGCGCCGTCGACAATCTCGATGCGTTCTTTGCCGGCAAGACGCCGCCGGATCGGGTGGCTTGACGGCAGCGCGTCGCGATGGTGCAGCGTCGTCATCGCGCGCGGGCTGAGCGAGCGCGGCGATCCTCGGGGTGGATCGAGCAAAGTGGCCGGCCGGAATTCGCGCCTGCCACTCAGCCGTCACCCCGGGCTTGACCCGGGGCCTATTGCCCCTGTCGACACGGTATGTCTTCGGTTGTCGGAAGAAAGTCCTGGCGTGGTTTTCGGTCAGTTCAAGAACCGTAGCGGGCTACAGGGCGGAGACGGACAATGGGTCCCGGCTCTCCGCTTCGCTGCGGCCGGGATGACGGGGAGAAGTTGTGGCAAAGGCAGAAAAAGACCTCTGCTGTCATTGCGAGTGAGCGAAGCGAGCGCGGCAATCCAGGCGCCGCACGCTCCTTAGCCAACGGCTCCTGGATCGCCGCGTCGGCCTTGCGGCCTCCTCGCGATGACGGGATTCTCTGATCTGGATCTGCCCTTACCTGATAGGCCCTAAGCCGACGCGAACGCCGCCAGGCCCGCCTCGGCGCATTCCATGTCTTGCTGCGGCGTGCCGGAGGAGAGGCCGATGCCGCCGACCACTTCGCCGTCGACGACCACCGGAAATCCGCCGCCGACCACGGAAATGCGGCCGCCGAGCGCGGTATGGATGCCGAAGACGAGGCTGCCCGGCGTGCAGGCGGCGTTGTATTCGTGGGTCGCCTTTCGGGCGGAAGCGGCCGTGAAGGCCTTGTCCATGGAAAGCTGGATGGAATGGACCTTGCCGCCGTCCATGCGCTCAAAGGCGATCAGGTTGCCGCTCTCGTCGACGATGGAAATGCACATCGGCACGCCGATCTGCATGGCCTTGTCGCGGGCGCCGGCGATCAGGATCCGGGCCTCGGCGTGCGACAGCCTTTTGATGGTCTGCATGTTTCTTGCTCCCCTCCCCGGATCGCTGCCCGGATGTTCAGTGACGTTCGGTCGACTCAGCCCTTTTCCGCCTTCTTTTCGCGGCGGCGGGCGTGGAGAATCGGCTCGGTATAGCCGGAGGGCTGTTCCCGGCCCTTGAAGACGAGGTCGCAGGCGGCCTTGAACGCGACGCCGTCGAAGCCCGGCGCCATATTCTCATAGGCCGGATCGCCGGCGTTCTGGCGGTCGACGACCTCGGCCATCCGCTGCATCGTCTCCTTGACCTTGTCTTCGCCGACCACACCGTGGTGCAGCCAGTTGGCCATGTGCTGGCTGGAGATGCGCAGGGTGGCGCGGTCCTCCATCAGGCCGACATCGTGGATGTCCGGCACCTTGGAGCAGCCGACGCCCTGGTCGATCCAGCGCACCACATAGCCGAGAATGCCCTGGGCGTTGTTGTCGAGCTCGGCCTTAATCTCCTCGTCGGACCAGTTCGGCCGGTCGGCGAGCGGGACGGTGAGGAGCTGGTCGAGGCCAGCGCGGCGCCCGCCCGTCGCGATCTCCTCCTGGCGGGCGGCGACGTCGATGCGGTGATAGTGGGTGGCGTGCAGGGTGGCGGCCGTCGGCGACGGCACCCAGGCGGTGTTGGCGCCGGCCTTCGGGTGGCCGATTTTCTGCTCCAGCATCGCCGCCATCAGATCCGGCATTGCCCACATGCCCTTGCCGATCTGGGCCTTGCCGCGCAGGCCGCAGGCGAGGCCGACGTCGACGTTCCAGTCCTCATAGGCGGAAATCCAGGTCGAGGCCTTCATCTCGCCCTTGCGGATCATGGGGCCGGCTTCCATCGATGTGTGCATCTCGTCGCCGGTGCGGTCGAGGAAGCCGGTATTGATGAAGAACACCCGGTCCTTGGCCGCGCGGATGCATTCCATCAGGTTGACGGTCGTGCGCCGTTCCTCGTCCATGATGCCGACCTTGATGGTGTTGGCGGGAAGGCCGAGGACCTCCTCGATGCGCGAGAAGCACGCGCAGGCAAACCCCACCTCGTCGGCGCCGTGCATCTTCGGCTTGACGATATAGACCGAGCCGCGGCGCGAATTGCGCATGGCCGCGTCCGGCGCCTTCTTCAGGTCGTGCAGGGCTATCAGCGTCGTCATCAAGCCGTCGAGAAGGCCTTCTGGGACTTCGTTGCCATCCGCATCGACGACGGCCGGCGTCGTCATCAGGTGCCCGACATTGCGCACCAGCATCAGGCTGCGGCCCTGCAGGCGCAATTCGCTGCCGTCCGGCGCCACATAGGTGCGGTCGGGATTGAGCTTGCGCTCGACGGTCTTGCCGCCCTTCTCAAAAGTGTCGGTGAGGTCGCCGCGCATCAAGCCGAGCCAGTTGCGGTAGGCGACGACCTTGTCCTCGGCATCGACGGCGGCGACGGAATCCTCGCAGTCCATGATGGTGGAGAGCGCTGCCTCCAGGACGATGTCGGCAACGCCGGCCGGATCGTCCTTGCCGATCGGATGGCCGCGGTCGATGGAAATCTCGATGTGAAGGCCGTTGTTCTTCAGAAGAATCGCGTCGGGAGACGCTGCATCGCCCCGGTGGCCTGCGAATTTTTCCGGCTCTTTCAAGCCGGTCTCACCCTCCGGCATGGAGACGACGAGGGCGCCGTTTTCGACCCGGTAGCCGGTGGCGTCCGCATGCGATCCGCCCGCGAGCGGCGCGGCGTCGTCCAAAAAGCTCTTTGCCCATGCGATGACGTTGGCGCCGCGCTCGGGATCGTAGCCGGATCCGATCTCGCCGGGGATGGCGTCGGTGCCGTAGAGCGCGTCGTAGAGGCTGCCCCAGCGGGAATTGGCGGCGTTCAGCGCATAACGGGCGTTCATCACCGGCACGACGAGCTGCGGGCCGGCGACGTCGGCGATCTCGCTGTCGGTGTTCCTTGTCTCGACGGAAAACGGCGCGCCCTCCGGCTTCAGGTAGCCGATCTCTTCCAGGAAGGTCTTGTACGCCGCCGCGTCGTGCTCCTTGCCGCGGCGCGCGACGTGCCATGCGTCGATCTCGGCCTGCAGGCGCTCGCGAACCTGAAGGAGCTCGCGGTTCTTCGGGGCGAAGTCGCGGATGAGGCCGACCAGTCCCTGCCAGAATTTTTCCGGCGCAACGCCCGTTCCCGGCAGGGCCTCGTTCTCGATAAAGGCGTGCAGCTCCGGCGCCACGTGGAGGCCGCCGATATCGATCCGTTCGCTCATTCTGTCCGTCCCGCTTCTCATCATGACGCGCGGCGATCTCCCCTGCTTACGGGAAACTGCGCATCTCCGCTGGTTCAATGATTTTTGCCGGATTGTCAAACCTGAATGCGTTGCGGCGGCACCCGCCGGATGCCGCCCTCGCCGTTTCAGACCGTCGTTTGCAATGCCGCCATGGCTAGCTGGAAACCGCCTCGCCACCGTTCGGATGCAGCACCTGGCCGCTCATGTAGCTGCCGTCCTCGCAGGCGAGAAAGAGATATGACGGCGCCACCTCGTTCGGCTGGCCGGGGCGGCCGAGCGGCGTGTTGGTGCCGAAGGTCTCCACCTTTTCCGGCGGGAAGGAGGCCGGGATCAGCGGCGTCCAGATCGGCCCCGGCGCAACGCCGTTCACGCGGATGCCCTTGTCGGCGAGCTTCGACGCCAGCCCCCGCACCAGCGAGAGGATCGCTCCCTTGGTCGAGGCGTAGTCGAGAAGGACATCCTGGCCGCGATAGGCGGTGACGGACGTCGTCAGGATGATCGACGATCCCTCTTTCAGATGCGGCAGCGCCGCCTGGACGAGGAAGACATTGCCGAAGATGTTGGTGTCGAAGGTCCTGCGCAGTTGCTCCTCGGAGATATCCTCCACATTCTCGCGAGCATGCTGCTCTGCCGCGTTGCCGATGACCACGTCGAGGCGGTCATACGCCTCCACGGTCTCCTCTACGATCCTCTCGCAGCACGTCTTGTCGCCGATATCGCCGCGAAGGAGGATCGCCGTCGATCCCTCCTTCTCGACCAGCTTGCGCGTTTCCTCCGCGTCGCGCCGCTCGTCCTTGTAGGAGAGCGCGAGCCTTGCGCCTTCTCGGGCAAAGAGCACGGCGACCGCGCGGCCGATGCCGGAATCGCCGCCGGTGACCAGCGCCACCTTGTTCTTCAGCCGTCCCGCCCCGGCGTAGCGGGGCCGGTAGTCGGGCAGCGGATCCATCACATATTCGTAGCCGGGCTGGCGGGCCTGCGCCGTTCCCATGGTGTTTTTCCCTCCCTTTTTCATGGCGGTATTTGCCAGATATTTCAGGGGCAAACGGCCATTACCGGGGATTTGTTCCGGTAATCGGCGGAACCGGCATTAACTTTGTTGCGTTGGTCCCGGGAGACAGCCGGAAGACGAAAGGACTCCGAGATGAGACCCCACACCTATCTGACGCTCGCACTGGCGCTGGTCGTGAATGCGGTGTTGGTCGGGATCGCCATCGGCCTTCTCTACAGCGTTCCGGCGCTGGAGGTCTTTGCCGCTTATCTGTTGCCGATCGGAATCATCGTGGCGATCGCCGCAACACCCGCCCTCGCCTGGCGCATCGCCCCCTATCTGCAGTCCGACCGGGACGAGGACCGCGACCACGGCTCGGGCGAGCACATGCATGCCCATCGCGGCGCCCGCTGACACTACGCAACAACACTGCGCCCGGCGGATAGGCCCTGAGCGGTACCGAAAGACTTCCGGTGCCGCCGGTTCGTCATCGCAGCGGCCCGCCCGTCCATGGCTTCACCCGGCGGGCGGGCTTTTCGTCTCCACGACAACGCCTCTTCTCGCCACAGCCCCTTACCGCCCAGGAACACCCGACATGACCAAATATCTGCGTTTTGCCGCCATGATCGCCACGTCGACAGCGGTCATGCTGGTGCTCATGTATCTCAACACCTACGCCCTCGACCACGTGTTCTGGAGCGAAACGCGGGCCTATATGGCGCTGGTGATGGGGGCGGCCATGGCCATCGTCATGCTCGGCTTCATGCGCGGCATGTATCCGAGCACGGGCATCAATATCGGCATCGTCGTCGCGGCGATCGTTGTTTTTGCCGGCGCGCTCTATCTGGTGCGAAGCCAGGACACCGTTGCCGATGTCAGCTGGATGAAGGCGATGATTCCGCACCACTCCATCGCCATATTGACGAGTGAGCGGGCGAACATATCCGATCCGCGGGTGCGCGAGCTCGCCGACGGCATCATTGCGACCCAGCGGCGCGAGATCGCCGAAATGAAGGCGCTGATCGCAGATCTGGAAAGCAAAGAAAGCCGCTGACGTCCCAACGGCGGAGCGCGCCAGGTGATCGATACAGTCCAGACAATATTGAGCGACGGCTTTGCGTCCGCCATTCCGCCGGTCGAAATGGTGGTCCGGCTCGTCGTCGCGGCGGCCCTTGCGGCCGTCATCGGGTTCGAGCGCGAATGGCGCGACCGGCCGGCCGGGCTCCGGACCCACATCCTGGTGGCGATCGCCAGCGCCACCTTCGCGATGATCACGATCGAGATCGTGCAGTTGCCACTGTTTTCCGGCGACAACATGCGCGCCGATCCGCTGCGCCTCGTCGAAGCGATCACCTCCGGCGTCGCGTTCCTCGCCGCCGGCTTCATCATCTTCCACAAGGGCGAGGTGCACGGCGTGACGACCGGCGCCGGGATGTGGCTGGCGGCGTGTATCGGGCTTGCCTCAGGGCTCGGCCTTTTCGCGCTGGCGTTCCTTGCCTGTATTGCCGGGGCAATCGTCGTCGTGCTTTTGCGCCGGCTCGAAGTCCGGCTGAAGTTCAAGGGCCGGCGCTCCAGGAAGACCGAGGAATAGCACTCCCCCTCCCGAGGAACGATTTCCGCGGCGGCTCGTTTTCCCCTGAAGCCGGCACGACATGCGGCCGGGCAACCAGGAGGAGGTTCACATGGGCGAACAGGCCAAAAAGTCCGACCGGACCGAGACGATCAGCGAAGCCGATCTCGCAAACGAGCGCATGGGCAACAACCGGCTCCAGGGCAACGACCAGGAAAGCGTGCGCAACCAGCGCCACAGCCAGCCCGACGTGAAGACGGAGACCGACGGCGTCATCGAATCCTTCGAGAAGCTGGACAAGGAAACGCGTGCCCGCCGCGACCTCGGCAAAGGAAACCGCAAGAGCGAAACCGATAGCTGATCGCAGACGAGAGCCTGACGACTTGAGCCGGGCCGGCGCCGTTTCGAGCGCCGGCCCGCTGCCTTTGGGGACGGTCAAACGTTACAGACAATTCACATTTTCTTCAGGAACATTGCCCGATCCGGCGCGTTGGCCCTCGCAAGAGCGCTGTTGCCCGGTCGACCAACTGACTCCGCCAGAGCGCTCCTCCCAATAATCAAAGGCGGGAGAGCCCCATGACCCACGACCCCCACATCCACGTCTATCGAAAGCCGTCCGCGGCGGCGAAATGGGCGACCATCGTCCTCGGCGCCGTCCTTGCCGTTTGCGGCGCGATCCTTCTCGTCGGCGGCATCTGGCTCGCCAGCCTCGGCGGCTCCTGGTACTACCTCGTCGCCGGCGTCGGCCTTCTCCTCTCCGCGTTTTTCCTGTTCCGCCTGTCGATCACGGGCGTGTGGATCTATGCCGCCGTCTGGTGCGGCACGGTGCTGTGGGCGTTCTGGGAGGTCGGCACCGACTGGTGGGCGCAGGTCCCGCGCATCGTCGCGCCGACCGTCCTCCTCATCCTTGTGCTGCTGACGATCCCGGCGCTTCTGCGCAGGCCCTACCGGCCGCCGGCCGAGACCACGCTCTGACGCGCTTTCCGACATATTTTCCGAACGACCGACCGAAAGGTGACCCCATGTTACCGCTTTCCAATATCTCCCGGATTCTGATCGCCGGCACGCTGTTCGTCGGCGCCGCGGCCGGGGCGGCGAAATCGCAGACGCCCGAAGCGCCGCAGAACCAAACCCAGATGCAGGAGTCCGAGGCGCCGGCAACGCCGTCGAGCCCGGATTCGGCCGAGATGCGGCCCGACAGCCAACCCGCGGCGGAGGGCGGCGATACGGCTGCGTCTGAAACCGGGGACGACGCGAACACGCCGCCGGTCCCTGCCCCGACCTCCGATGTCGTTGATCCAGCGTCCGACGACACCGCGACTGAGGACGCTACGCCCCAGACGGATGCCGCCGCCCCGGCAGCGAGCGAGACCGGCACGGAGCAGCAGGAAGCCTCCGATACCGAGACCAACGAGGCGGCCGCCCCGGAAAGCCTTGCCCGCAGCGAGCCGGCAACGCTTCCCGAGGCCGGCGCCGACTGGCCGTTCTATGGCGGCGGCCCGGGCGCGACGCGCTATTCGCCGCTCGACCAGATCACCCCGGACAACGTCTCCAAGCTGAAGCGCGCCTTCGTCTACCGCACCGGCGACATGCCGACCAAGGAGACCAAGGGCAAGTATTCGCCGGAGAACACGCCGCTGAAGATCGGCGGCACGCTCTATATGTGCACGGCCATGAACAAGATGGTCGCGTTCGATGCGGCCACGGGCAAGGAAAAGTGGCGCTACGATCCGAAGGTCTCGCCCGACGCCATCCCCTATGGCGCGACCTGCCGGGGCGTTTCCGCCTACACCAATCCTGAGGCCGCCGAGGGCGATGCCTGCGCCACCCGCATCATCGAGGGCACGCTCGACGCGCGCCTTATCGCTGTCGACGCGGAAACCGGCGAGCCGTGCGAGGACTTCGGCGAGAACGGTTCCGTCGACCTTTGGGCCGGCATCGGCGACAAGGTGCCCGGCTGGTACGCCGTCACCGCGCCGCCGGCAATCGTGCGTGGCATCGTCGTCACCGGGGCGCAGGTCAAGGACGGCCAGGCCGAGGACGCGCCGTCCGGCGTCATCCGCGGCTATGACGCGATCACCGGCGAGCTTGCCTGGGCCTGGGACCTCGGCAATCCGGAACTGACCGGTCTGCCGCCGGAGGGCGAGACCTATACCCGCGGCACCCCGAACATGTGGACCGCGCCGGTCGGCGACGAGGACCTCGGCTACGTCTACCTGCCGCTCGGCAACTCCGCCGTCGACTATTATGGCGGCAACCGCACCGACGCGGAGAACGAATACGCCAGCTCGCTGGTCGCGCTGGACGTCACCACCGGCAAGCCGGTCTGGCACTTCCAGACCGTCCACTATGACCTTTGGGACTACGATCTCGGCTCGCAGCCGACGCTGGTCGACGTGCCGGTCGGCGGCGAGAAGGTGCCGGCGGTGATCCTGCCCTCCAAGCAGGGCGACATCTACGTGCTGGACCGCAGGACCGGCGACTCGCTGTTCCCGGTCAAGGCGATGAAGGCGCCGAAGGGCGGCGTGGAGACGAGCAGCCTTTCCGACACCCAGCCGGTCTCCGGCTACCACGTGCTGCCGCGCGAACGCCTTACGGAAAAGGACATGTGGGGGTTCAGCCCCATCGACCAGCTCTGGTGCCGCATCCAGTTCCGCGAGGCGACCTATGACGGGCTCTACACCCCGCCGACCGTCGACAAGCACTGGATCCAGTATCCGGGCTACAATGGCGGCTCGGACTGGGGTTCGATCGCCGTCGATCCCGACCGCGGCGTCATCATCGCCAACTACAATCACATCCCGAACCACAACCGGCTGCTCTCCCGCGACGAAGCCGACAAGCGGAACCTGCGCCCGATCTACGAGGACCAGGAGAAGAGTTCCGGCAGCAACGCGGAAGGCGACGGCGACCCGCAGACCGGCTCGCCCTACGCCATCGAGGTCAATGCCGGCTGGCGCGTGCCGTTCACCGGCGTGCCCTGCACCAAGCCGCCCTATGGCGGCATCCAGGCGATCGACCTCGCCACCGGCAAGACGCTCTGGGACGAGCCCATCGGCACGGCACGGCGCAACGGCCCGTTCGGCATCTCCAGCATGCTGCCGTTCCAGATCGGCACGCCGAACAATGGCGGCCCGGTCGTCACCGCGGGCGGCCTCGTCTTCATCGGCGCGGCAACCGATAACCTGTTCCGCGCGATCGACATCAAGACCGGCAAGGTGGTCTGGAGCGACGTCTTGCCGGCCGGCGGCCAGGCCAACCCGATCGTCTATGAGCAGGACGGCCGCGAATACGTGCTGATCATGGCCGGCGGCCACCACTTCATGGAAACGCCGGTCGGCGACTACGTTATCGCTTACGCCCTGCCCAACGGCGACTGACGGAACGGCAACGCCGGCGGAAAACCGCGGCCCGCACGGAAGCGATATCGGTCGCGCCGTGCGGGCCGTTTGCGTTTCGGCCTCCCGCTTACGCCATCGTCACGATGGCCTTGCGGAAGCGGGCGAGCGCGAAGGTGAACAGCGCCGTGCCGATGGCCGCCAGCGCCAGGAGGTTCGGCCAGATCACCGAGCCGTCCGCGCCGCGGAACAGCACCGCCTGGGCGATGATGACGAAATGGGTGTTGGGCGCCGCCATCATGATCGCCTGGACGAAGTCGGGCATGCTCTCGCGCGGCGTGGTGCTGCCGGAAAGCATCTGCAGCGGCAACAGCGTCAGCAGCATCAGGAGCCCGAACTGGGGCATGGAGCGCGCCACCGTGCCGAGGACGATGCCGAGCGACGTGGTGGCGAACAGGTGCAGGGCCGTGCCGAGGAGGAACAGCGCCATGGAGCCTTCGACCGGCACCTTGAGGATGCCCTGGACGATGATCAGAATGGCGAAATAACAGGCGACGAGCACCACGAGCCCCATCGCCCAGACCTTGCTGGTCATGATTTCCAGCGGCGTTACCGGCATCACCAGCAGATGCTCGATGGTGCCGTGCTCGCGCTCGCGGATCAGCGCCGCGCCGGTCAGGATGATCGCCAGCAGCGTCACGTTGTCGATGACGTGCATGACGCCGAGGAAGCGTTCGTTGTCGAGGGTCGGATTGAAGCGCGCCCTCGTGACCAGGTTGACGGTGGTGTCCGGGACGTCCCGATAGCGTTTCAGGAAGGCGTTCACCTCGCCGGTGACGATGTTCTGGATCACCGCATTGCCGGTGAAGGCCTGGGTCATTCGGGTCGCGTCGACCGAGAGCATGATGGTCGGCTTCTTGCCGGCGAGCAGGTCGCGCTGGAAATCGGGCGGGATGTCGAGGGCGAAGGTATCGAGGCCGATGTCCATGCGCCGGTCGAGCTCCTGCGGCTTGATCATCTGCGGGGGCAGGAAGTCCGGCGGATAGAAGGCGCCGGCGATGCGGGCGGCGAGCGGCGAGCTGTCCTCATCGACGATGGCGATGGGTGCGCGATGCAGGGTCTCCTTCATCGCCGTTGCCGCTGTGTAGATGGAAAAGGTGAAGGCGTAGACGATCAGCACCAGCATGATCGGGTCGCGGGCAAGGCTGCGCAGCTCCTTGATGCCGAGATGGAGGACGTTGGCAAGCCGCATGGTCAGCGCTCCTGCTTGGTCAGCACGGCCGCCGACAGGGCCAGCAGCACCGGCACGGTCAATGCCAGGAACAGGAAGGGCTGGGCCAGATCGGCAAAGCCGAGCGCCTTGGAAAAGGTGCCCCTGGCGATGAGGATGAACTGGGAGGCCGGGAACACCTCGCCGATCACCCGCCCTGCCCCGCTCAGCGAGGAGACCGGGTTGATCATGCCGGAGAACTGCACCGCCGGGATCAGGGTGATCACCGCGGTGCCGAAAATCGCCGCGATCTGGCTCTTCATGAAGGCCGAGACCAGGAGGCCGAGGGCCGTCGCCGCGCCGATGTAAAGCAGGGCGCCGGCGCAAAGCGCCAGGAAACTGCCCTTCACCGGCACGCCGAAGACGGTGACCGCGAAGAACGTCAGAAGCAGGAAGGATCCGAAGCCGAGCGCCACATAGGGGACCTGCTTGCCCAACAGGAATTCCAGCCGCGTGGTCGGCGTGACGTAAAAATTGGTGATCGAGCCGAGTTCCTTTTCCCGCACGACGCTGAGCGCGGTGAGCATTGCCGGGATCATCAGAAGCAGGATCGGGATCACCGCCGGCACCATGGCAACGAGGCTTTCCACATCCGGGTTGTAGCGGTAGCGGGTGTTGATGGTGATCGCCGGTTCCGCCGCCGCGCCCTGCCGCATCTGCCGCGCCTTGGCGAGGAGCCAGGTGCCGTGCATGCCCTCCACATAGCCCTTCACCGTTTCGGCCCGTTGCGGCATGGCGCCGTCAATCCACACGGCCACCTCGACCGATTTTCCGCGGGCGACGTCGCGGGCGAAATTCGGCGGGATTTCTACTGCGAGCGCGATCTCGCCGGCGCGCATGCGCTCATCGAGGTCGGCGTGGCTCGCAAGCGGCGGCTTTTCGATGAAATAGCGCGAGCCGGAAATGTTGAGGGCGTAGTCACGGCTGAGCGTGGTGTCGTCGCGGTCGAGGACGGCAAAGGTCAGGTCTTCGACATCGAGCGTGATGCCGTAACCCATGACGAACATCAGGATGACGCTGCCGAGCACCGCCAGCATCAGCCGGACCGGATCGCGGCGCAGCTCCAGCCGCTCGCGCCGGGCATAGCTGGCGAGACGGCGCAGGTCGAAGCGGCGCTGGGTGGCAGCCGGAGCGCCGGCGGTCTCCTGCAGCGGCACGGCCGGGGCATCGCTTGTCGCCGGCCCCTCGCCGGAGGCCTCCTCCAGATAGGCGATGAAGGCGGTCTCAAGGTCCCTGGCGTCGCGCCTCTCGACGATCGCTGCCGGCGTATCGGTGACCAGCACCGTGCCGGCATGCATCAGCGAGATGCGGTCGCAGCGCTCGGCCTCGTTCATGAAATGGGTGGAGACGAAGATGGTGACGCCATCTCGCCGAGACAGCTCGCCCAGAATGCGCCAGAAGCCGTCGCGGGCGACCGGATCGACGCCCGACGTCGGCTCGTCGAGGATCAGCATTTCCGGCTTGTGGACCATGGCCACGGCCAGCGACAGGCGCTGGCGATGACCGAGCGGCAGGCTGTCGGGCAGCGCGTCGGCGAATTCGGTGAGGTCGAAGCGCTCCAGCATTTCCGCGACCCGCGCCGGGATATCCGCGGGCGCGACCTGGAACAGGCGGGCGTGCAGGTCGAGGTTCTGGCGCACCGTCAGTTCGGTATAGAGCGAGAAGGCCTGGGACATGTAGCCGACGCGCCGGCGGGTCGCCATGTCGTCCGCCTCCACCGCATGGCCGAACAGCCAGGCCTCGCCCTCGCTCGGCGGCAACAGCCCGGTCAGCATCTTCATGGTCGTCGTCTTGCCGCAGCCGTTTGAGCCGAGAAAGCCGAAGATCTCGCCGCGCGTGATCTTGAGGCTGACATCGTTGACGGCGGTGAAGTCGCCGAAGCGCCGGGTGAGACCCCGCGCCTCTATGGCGATCGCGTCGCCGGCGCCTTCGGGCCGCGGCGGCATCACCACCGGCTGGTGCGCGGCGCGTTTTTCCTCCGGAAGGAGGGCGATGAAGGCGGCTTCCAGCGTCTTTGTGCCCGTCTCCTCGCGGATGCCTTCCGGCGTACCGGTGGCGAGCACCGCGCCGGCATCGAGCGCGACCAGCCAGTCGAACCGCTCCGCCTCCTCCATATAGGCCGTTGCGACGACGACGGTCATGCCCGGCCGGCCGCGGCGGATGTCGTCGATCAGCGCCCAGAACTGGCGCCGCGACAGCGGATCGACGCCGGTGGTCGGCTCGTCGAGGATCAAAAGATCCGGATCGTGAATGAGGGCGCAGCAAAGGCCGAGCTTCTGCTTCATGCCGCCGGAGAGCTTTCCCGCCGGCCGGTCGAGGAAGGGCTTCAGGCCCGTCGCCTCGGTCAGTTCGTCGATGCGGCGCTCGCGCTCCTTGCGGTCGTGGCCGAACAGGCGGGCGAAGAAATCGATGTTCTCGAACACCGACAGCGTCGCATAGAGGTTCTTGCCGAGGCCCTGGGGCATATAGGCGATGCGCGGGCAGACCTCGTGGCGATGGCGGATCGAGGCCATGTCGCCACCGAGAACGCTCAGCGTTCCCGTCTGCAGCGCACGGGCGCCGGAGACGAGCGCCAGCAGGCTCGACTTGCCGACGCCGTCCGGGCCGATCAGCCCGGTCATCGTTCCGGCCGGAATGTCGAGATCGACGGCACCCAGCGCCACGGTCTTACCGTAGCGAAGGCCAACGCCCCTCAGCCGGGCGATCGGATCCAGCGCCTCGCCTCCCTGCGATGCCGGCGGCTCCTTACCGGACATCGGGCAGCCTGACGGCCAGGTGCTCCGGCCATTCCGCCTCAGGGTTGAGCCGCACATAGGCCATGCCCGGCAGGCCGGTCTTCACGAAGCGGATGTATTTTTTGAGGGTCCCGGCATCGACCTTGGCCTTGAGGCGGAAGGTCAGCTTCTGGCGCTCCTCCTCCGTCTCAACGGTCTTCGGCGTGAACTGGGCGACGTCCGCGACATAGGAGATTTCGGCAGGCACCACGTATTGCGGCGCGGCATCCAGCACGATGCGGGCTTCGGCGCCGATGGCGATGCGGCCGGCCGCGGAGGTCGGCAGGAAGAAGGTCATGTAGACGTCGGCAAGGTCGACGATGTTGACGACCGTGCCGCCCGCGGCAATCACCTCGCCCGGCTGCGCGACGCGGTACTGGACACGGCCGTCGCGCGGCGCGGTCAGGGTGGTGTCGGCGATGTCCGTGCGGATGCGGTCGAGCGTCGCCTCACCCGCCTCGACCGCAGCCTCGGCGGAGATCACCTGGGCCTTGGCATAGCCGATCGCGGCGTCGGTGCCGGCGAGCGTTGCCTCCGCGGCGCTGACGGCGGCCTTGGCACTCTGGAAGCTGGCGCGGTCGTCGTCGCGCTTCTGAAGGGTCGCGGTGCCGCGCGTCGCCAGCTCTTCGGTGCGGGTCAACTGCTTGGTGGCGGCGTCGAGTTCCGCCTGGCGTTGGGCGACCGTCGCCTTGGCCGCCGCGTTCTCCGCCTGGCGCTGGACGACGAGGCTTTTCGCCGTCTCCACGCCGATCCGCGCCTGTTTCAGGGCCGCCTCGGCCTCACGCAAGCGCGCCTTCAGCGTCGCGGTCTCCATCTGGGCAACGGTGTCGCCCGCCGTGACGAAATCGCCGTCATTGACGGAAATCTCCTCGACCCGGCCCGCGGTCTTGGTGGCGATGTCGATCTCCACCGCCTCGATGCGCCCGTTGGAGGCCGCGAACCCGTCCGGCAGCTCGTCGCGCTGCAGATAGTTCCAGCCGACAAAGGCGAGCGCGCCGCCGATGACGACAACGAGGAGCCCGACGGCAAACCCCGGCTTCTTCATGATCTCTCGCCTCTTCTTATGCGACCGGCCCGGCATCTAAGGCCGGATGCGTTCAAACGAACGTCCCCCGCCCTGCCCCGGTCGTCCCCATCGGCGCATGCCCCCATCCCGGGAACGCTCGCCGCTCCCCGCGAACGGCACGCGCTTGCAGCCGTCTCTCCCCAAGACCGGTCCGGCTTCTGGAAGAGACGCTTGGGCGACGGCGAAACACTACGCGATTCGCAACGAAGACCGTCGTCCGTCGCTTATCTGGGAAGCCCATCGGGGCCAACCAAGGGCGGCGGCCTGCGTTCAAGTGACGCCCGCCGTTTCGACGACGCCGCGCGGGGGCCCGGCGAAAAATCCGGGGTTTGAAACGCGCTCACCGGTCAATGTCTTGCATTGTGCCGAACGCTCGGGCATATCTCGGCGAACCGGAGACGTGGCCGAGTGGCTGAAGGCGCTCCCCTGCTAAGGGAGTATACGCTGAACCGCGTATCGTGGGTTCGAATCCCACCGTCTCCGCCATTCGATGTATCTCGCGCCGGTTCGCTTTGCTCACGGCTCCGATGGGGCGGCCTGGCCGGCCGACGCCCGGTCGGGCTTGCGAACCCGGTGGGTTCGAAGGTGCTCCGAATCCTCCGCCACTCACTATTGCGCCCACGCCAATCTCACTTCGTTCGATGGCTCCGCGGGGGCGGCCTGAGCGGCCGGCGCCTGTTCGGGCTTGCAAACCCGATGGGTTCGAAGGCGGCGCCTCCCTTTCTGCCATTTTTCGTCGTAAATTATTGAAAGTAATTTGTTTTTCTTTGGCGATCCGATGTCGATCTCATAGTTGCCGACATTTCAGGTTACATCCAACAGCACTGTTTTGATCGCCGCTGCAATATGCGCGGTCTCTTTCCACGAAGGCGCCGTGACCTGCTTTCTGTGCTAAAAAGGCTGAGCAACGGTACCGCTCTCCATAGATCGGGTCGTCGTCGGACGACCGTCTTCGATTGACCTATTCCGCAGGCGAAATGCGCTCAAAGCGTCCCTCACCCCACACGCTCAACGCCTTCGAAGCCGCGGCACGCCTTGGATCGTTTTCCAAAGCGGCGGCCGAACTGGGGGTCACGCAGCCTGCCGTCAGCCGCGCGATTGCCGCGCTCGAGGCGGAGGTCGGGGAACAGTTGTTCCAGCGCTCGGGCCCGAATGTGCAGCTGACACCCAAGGGCGCGGAGCTCAGTACCTTGCTCTCGGACGCCTTCACGTCGCTCGAGACGCTGTTCGCGCGCTGGCGGGCGAACCGGGATCGCGGATCGGTTCTGCTGTCGATCTCCTCCTCCATGGCGACACATTGGTTGATCCCGAGATTGTTCGACTTCCGGCAGCTCTTTCCCAATGTCGATCTGCGGTTCGAGCTGATCGCGGGCGCTATCGGCAGCGCTCCCATCACTGCGGATCTGGGGCTGCGGCGGGTCGAACCGGGACAGTCCGCCGAACCGGACTCGCTCTATGTCCCGGAGATCATCCAGCCGATCGCCTCGCCGGAATATCTGCGCCGCATGGGGCCCCTCGGGCGTACGGGAGCGCGGCGGCCGCACACGCTGATCACGCTCAGCAACCACTGGTGCGACTGGCCGAAATTCGCAGCGGAAAGCGGACTTGCCCTGCCGAAAGAATTCAACGAGATGCAGTTTTCGGATTACTCGGTCGCACTGGAATCCGCCATCAACGGGCAAGGCGTCGTGCTGGGATGGCTTTCGGTCACCTCACGGCTGATCCGCATGCGGAAACTGGTTGGCGCCGCGGATGCCGCCTATTCCACCGGAGCGACCTACAACCTGATTACGAACAGTGCCTTTCCTCCGAGCGATCTCGTCAGGAAAGTTCGGGCCTGGATGCAGAAGGAGGTGCGCGCGGAGCTTGAGGCTATCGAAAAATCGGAACGCCTCTTTGCCGCGGCCTGCAATATCGCCCTCGCCACGACCTGACCCTGGACAGTCCACGCCGCGCCGTTGTGGCCTGCGGAGCCTTTGCGCCGGGACCGGCCTGCAGCATTTCGGCTGAATCCTGCCTCAGGCTTGCGCCGAAACGTTCAAAAAAAGGAAAGGCGACGAAGGTCCAACCTCGATTTGGGCCGCAATGTGGCGCCATCATAACTGTCAGTAATGATGACTATGCGCCAGACTGGGCAGTGGCTGCCACTGGTTATCCTATCCCATTGAAAAATATTATATAATTTTTGGTTTTTGGCGGTTTTGACACGTTTCTTCCGATCGCTGATCGTCCTCTGGATGCCGCCTCTGCCGGCCTAGTTATAAAAACAGGACATCCAAGTGAAGATCACCTCTGCAACCGTCTACCATGTCAAAGGCGAAGGACTGAAGCCGATTATCCTGAAGCTTGAGACCGATGCCGGCATCGTCGGGCTCGGCGAGCCCGCGCCCTCCTTTGGCTGCGGCGGCGGCGGTACGGTCGGGATGATCAAGGATCTTTGCGAGCGCTTCATCGTCGGCCAGGACCCGACCCGGATCAACGCGCTGACGGCCGAGATGATCGACCAGTCCTTCTGGCTGCGCAATCCCGGCGGCATCGCCAGCTCCGCTCTCAGCGCGATCGAACTGGCGCTGTGGGACATCCGGGCACGCGCCCTGGACGTCCCGGTCTACGACCTGTTCGGCGGGCGGATGCGCGACGGCCTCGATTACTATGCCAACGGCTGGTATTTCGGCGCGAAATCCAAGGCCGAGGTGATCAGCCAGGCCGAGGCGGCGGTCAAGGACGGGCATCGCGCCCTCAAGATGTATCCCCTTGCGCGGATCCGGCCCAACGGCACGCTTTGCCACCCGAGCAACCGGTTCGCCGACGACCGCATGCTTGTCGCCGAAGCCGTCGCCTTCGTCCGCGATGTGCGCGCCGCGATCGGGCCCGACGTCCTGCTCATGCTCGACCTTGCCGGCGGCCTGTCCCATGGCGATACGATCCGCTTCTGCCGCGAGATCGAGGACTACGACATTTCCTTCGTCGAAGAGATTATCGACCCCGGCGATTTGGGAGCGATGGCCCAAATCGCACCGCATATCAACATTCCGATCGCGACGGGTGAACGGCATTTCCTGTTGAACGGCTACCGCGATCTCCTGGAGACCCGGTCGGTCAGCATCCTGCAACCCGATGTCGGCAGCGTCGGCGGCTTCGCCGAAGCGTTCAAGGTGGCGGCCCTTGGCGAGGCCTACGGGCTCAAGCTGCAGCCGCATGTCTGTGCAGGTTCGGTCGGGGTGGCCATCGGCATGCATCTGAGCGCCTGCATCCGCAACTTCTATATCCAGGAACATTTCCCCTACTGGTCGACCATCCCGGGCTACATCGAGGTGGCGACCGAGAGCTTCGAGTCCTGCGCGCGCAACGGTGCACTTCCGATCCCGGAAGGCCCGGGGTTCGGCGTCACGCTGAACGACGCGGTCATGCGCGACCACGTCTTTGCGCATCTCGATTGAAACGTGCCGGCACCCCAAACCAAAACAAACACCATCCAGCAAGGAGCACTACAATGAGCAAGACGACCAAGACACTCCCGCCGACCCCGACGCGCCGGCGCTTCCTCGAAGGGCTCGGCACCGGCATTCTGGCGGCGCCGTTCGTCCTGTCGGCGCGCCGCACGCTGGCCGCGGATGCCCTGGTCCTGGTCACCTGGGGCGGCGCCTATGCGGATGTCATCCGCAAGGCCATCACCACACCCTTCACCGAGGAAACCGGGATCGGCGTGACGCTGGTCAGCGGCCCGGACCTGTCCAAGGCCAAGGCGCAGGTCACCACCGGGAACCTGGAATGGGATCTTTACGACGGCAGCGGCGGCTCAATGCACAACGCCGCCAAGGAAGGGCTGTTCGAGGAGCTCGATACCAGCGTCATCGACACGTCCAACCTTGTGGGCGAGGCGACGGCGCACGCGATGCCGTTCCTGATCTATGCCGGCGGCATTGCCTTTGACCCGGAGCGCACGCCCAGCCCGCCCCGCACCTTCAAGCAGCTCTTCGATGGCGATGCCTATCCCGGCCGCATCGGCCTGCGCACCCGCGTTTCCGAAACGCTCGAGATCGCGCTCCTGGCCGACGGCGTCGACCCCAAGGATCTCTACCCGCTCGATGTCGACCGGGCCTTTGCTGCGCTCGAAAGGATCAAGCCGCGCGTGGCCAAATGGATTGCGCAGACCCCGCAGACCATCAGCCTCCTGAGCAGCAACGAGATCGACTATTCCTACACCTATAATGGCCGGGTCGCGTCTGCGAAGGCCGATGGCTTGAGCATCGACTTCTCGACGGATCAGACGATCCTCATGACCCAGTACTATTCGGTTCTGAAGGGCTCCCCCAAACGGGAGCAGGCAATGGCATACATCGCCTATGCCACCCGCCCCGAGGTGCAGACGCGCCTGTCCGAGGCCTATTATTCCGTTCCCGTGCGCCCCGGCGCGCTGGACCAGGTGGCGCCCGAGGTCAAGGCTCTGCTTCCGGACCCGAAGGACCCCCGCACGGTGCTGCTGAAGGAAGCCTTCTGGGCCGACAACTTCATCACGCTGGACCGGCGCTTCAAGGAATTCCTGCTCGCCTGAGGCGCATTCGCGGCCGCCGCAATGCCGGGAAACACCCCGGCATTGCGGGCATTTCGGGGGAAACGCATGTCGCCGCTTTTCCCGGATTGCCCTATGGAGGGTTAGGAGACCACCATGACCACACCCCTGCTCCGGCGCGACGGCAGGACCCGGAAAATGCTGAACCGGCTGGGCTTCGGCAGCTTCCTGCTGCCGCTGACCCTGTTCATGCTCCTCGTCTTTTGCCTCCCTCTGATCGGGGTGATCCGCACAAGCATCTGCGACGGCGATTGCTCGCTCGTGGCGTATTCGGATTTCGCCACCGGCAAGCTGTTTCACCGTGCGCTGACCAACACGCTTTCGATCGGCTTCATTACCGGGCTCGTCTCGGTGACTTGCGGCTATTTCGTGGCCTATCACCTGTCGCGCATGACCGCGCGCAGGCGACGGCTCTTTCTTGTGCTGGTCATGCTGCCGTTCTGGACCTCGATCCTGGTCAAGAGCTTTGCCTTCACCGTGATCCTGGGCACCGACGGCATCATCAACAACGCCCTCCAGGCGGTGACGGGGACCGATATCGTTATCCCCATGATCTTCAACCGTGCCGGTGTGATCATCGGCATGGCCCATTGGCTCATTCCCTTCGCCGTTTTTCCGATCCTCAGCAGCCTGCTGTCACAGGACAAGGCGCTGCGCGATGCGGCCGAGATCATGGGCGCGCGCCCGTGGGACATCTTCTGGAAGGTCACCTTTCCGCTGAGCCTGCCCGGCGTCATCGCCGGCGGCCTGATGTCCTCGGTGATCGGCATGGGCAGCTTCGTCACGCCGGCGCTCCTCGGCGGTCGACGCGACATGATGATGGCCAACCTCGTGGATTTCTACGTCCGCGAGGCACTCGACTGGCGCATGGCCTCGGCCATCGCGGTGATCCTCGTTCTCATCGCGCTGTTGATCCTGTCGCTCGCCGCCTGGCTGCGGCAGCGCCAGGAAAGAGGAGCCGTGGCATGAGCACCAATCCTTCCAGTTCGGGGACCCCGATGCGCTTCCTGACCAGAAACCTGAGCCTGCCCGTCCTTGTGACCTGGCTGATCTACGTCTTCCTGCTCGTGCCGTCGCTCGTCGTGATCCCGATTTCGTTCGGCACCTCGAACGAGCTGGTCTTTCCCCCGCAGGACTGGGGGCTGGACCTGTATCGCCGCGCGCTCGATCCCGCCGAGGGTTGGCTCTCGGCGGCCGGCCGCAGCACGATGCTGGGCATTCTGGCGACCGCCATCGCCCTCTTAATGGGGGTGCCGGCCGCCTATGGCCTGTCGCGCTCGCGGTTTCCCGGCCAGAAGGCCCTGACCTTCATGCTGATGAGCCCGATCTTCGCGCCCACCATCGTGGTGGCGCTCGCGCTCTATCTCTATTTCGCGACACTCGGCATGACCGGGACGATGGTCGCTCTGGCGATGTCCCACGCGGTGGTGATCACGCCGTTCATTCTGGTGACGACGCTGTCCGGGCTGAAGCATCTGGACCGCAACATCGAGAACGCGGCCATGGTGATGGGCGCGACGCGGCTCCAGATCTTCTTTCACGTGGTTCTGCCGGCGTTGAAAGGCTCGGTCCTGACGGGCGGGTTGTTCGCGTTCCTGCTGTCCTTCGACGAGGTGATCGTGTCGTGGTTCATCGCGCGCAGCGACCAGCCGACGCTGCCCGTCAAGATGTACAGTTCGATCCAGTGGGAAATCTCGCCCGTGCTTTCAGCGATCTCCACCTTCCTCGTCGCGATCACGGTGGTTGGCTCCGTCGTGGCGGCATTCACCAGTTCGGCCGAAACCGACGGCATCTGACTGTCGACCGGATCCTCCAAAGGTGGCCCTATGACGATCAACAAACTTTCGCTGCAACAGGTTTCCAAGGCCTACGGGTATGTGGACGCCCTGCATCCGACCGACCTGAACGTCGCCGAGGGCGAATTCGTGACGCTTCTGGGGCCGAGCGGCTCGGGCAAATCGACCCTGCTCAAGATCATTGCCGGGATGGAACGGCCGAGTGGCGGCCGTGTTTTCATCAACGGGCGGGACACGACCGAGACGCCCGTTCGCGAACGCGACCTGGGCATGGTCTTCCAGAACTATGCGCTGATGCCGCATCTGAGTGTCTTCGACAACGTCGCCTTTCCACTGAAGGTGCGAAAGACCGGGGCCGAGGAGATCAGGCGGAAGGTCGGCGAAGCGCTGGGAACCGTGCAGCTGGCGCATCTGGCCGACCGCAAGCCCCAGGCGCTGTCCGGCGGACAGCAGCAGCGCGTGTCGATCGCCCGCGCCATCGTCTACAATCCGTCTCTGGTGCTGATGGACGAGCCCCTGGGCGCGCTCGACAAGAAGCTGCGCGAACAGCTTCAGCATGAGATCAAGCAACTGCACGAGCGGCTCGGAATCACGATCCTCTATGTGACGCACGATCAGCAGGAAGCGATGTCGATGTCGGATCGGATCGCCCTGATGAACGACGGGCGGATCGAGCAGCTCGGCGCGCCGCGCGAGCTCTATTTCTCTCCCAAGACCGCTTTCGCGGCCGATTTCCTGGGCAATTCCAACTTCATCGACGCGACCGTATCGGAAATCTCGAACGCCGGGACGCGTTGCCGCCTGTCCGGCGGCGCGGAATTGCTGGCTCCCCGGCGCGACGGCGTCCGGCAAGGCGACGCGGTCCGGCTGATGGTCCGGCCGGAGCACATACACCTGATCGGCGACAACGGTGCCGCCGAGGACAACGTCCTTTCGGCGTCGTCGCTCGGCCCCACCTTCTTCGGCGATGCCCTGGAAATCCGGGCGCAGATCGCCGGCGGTCCGGAGATATCGGTGAAGGTCGCGAACAATTTCGATGTGGCGGCGGCGGCACCGGGCCAGCCCTTACGGCTCGGCTGGTCGTCCGACCATACCCACCTGTTCGCATCCGAGTCCGGCCGATGACCCGGCCAACCGCTCCGTGCGATCTCGGGGCGATCGAGGCCCGGGAGCTGATCGCGAGCGGCGCGCTTTCCGCCCGAGAACTGGCGGAATCCTGCATCGCGCGGGTCGAAGCGGTGGACCCCGCCGTCAATGCCCTGGTCGCGCGCGATTTCGACACGTTTCGGGACCGCGCGAGAGAGGCCGACGCCAGGCAGGCGGCCGGCCTGCCGCTGGGGCCGCTGCACGGCCTGCCATTCGCGGTCAAGGACATGATCGACGTGGCCGGACTGCCGACGACCTTCGGCTCCGAGATCTTCAGAGACAATATCGCCAAGGCGGATGATCCGATCGTGACGGCGCTCCGCCAGGCCGGCGCATTGCCGATCGGCAAGACGAACACGCCGGAATGGAGTGCCGGGGC
This sequence comes from Rhodobium gokarnense, assembly GCF_025961475.1. Taxonomy (NCBI): domain Bacteria; kingdom Pseudomonadati; phylum Pseudomonadota; class Alphaproteobacteria; order Hyphomicrobiales; family Rhodobiaceae; genus Rhodobium; species Rhodobium gokarnense. The sequence goes on from NZ_JAOQNS010000012.1 coordinate 70,270, forward strand.
CAACTCCCGCAACCGCGTCTGGGGCACGACGGCAAACCCTTACGACCTTTCGCTCAATTGCGGCGGCTCTTCCGGCGGGTCGGCGGTGGCGCTTGTCTGCGGTTTCGCGCCCCTGGCGACCGGATCGGATACGGGCGGCAGCCTCAGGACCCCCGCCGCCTTCAACGGCGTCGTCGGGTTTCGCCCCTCCCCCGGCGTCGTGCCCGGACATTCGCGGTCGATCGCGACACTGTCGATCACCACGGCGGGACCGATGGCCAGATCGGTCGCGGACTGCGGTCTCATGCTCTCCGTCATGGCGGTTGCGGACCGGTACGATCCCTTCACGACCGTGACGGCCGACGGGACGCCGTGGACATCGAGCCGCTTTGCCGATCTGCCGCGCGTCGACCTCTCCCGGCTGCGTTTCGCCGTCACCGAGGACTTCGGGTTTGCCCCCACCGAGGGCGCGACGCGCGCGACATTCCGCTCTGTCATGTCGGACCTTGCCTCCTTCCTGCCGAAGATCGACGAGCGCCACCCCGACTGCACCGGCGCCGACCGGATTTTCGCGGTATTGCGGGCCTTGCTGTTTCTTGGCGCCCATGACCGCTATGTCTCCGAGCAGCCCGACCATGTCGGCCGGAACGTCACCGACAATGTGATCGAGGCGCGTGGGTATTCCGCGGCCGACGTGGCAGAGGCGATGTATGCGCAGAGTGCCTATTACAGGCGTTGGCAGGATTTCTTTGAATCTTGCGACTATCTGATCGCGCCCACGGTCACCGCCGGCCCCCGCGACTGGCACGAAAACGCCCCGCTGGAGATCGACGGGCGCAAGCTCGACAGCTACTACCACTGGCTTGCGCTGGCCTATGCCTCGACCATCGCCGGGCATCCGGCGATATCGATCCCCTGCGGCCGGTATCCGGGCGGCGTTCCCTTCGGGCTTCAGATCATCGGCCGGCGGCATGATGACCTCGGCGTCCTGGCGGTTACTGCACAGATCGAACGCCTCATCGCGGGATCATCGAATCTGGCGCCCGTGGCCCCGGACCTCAACGGTCTGATGGCCGCCCCGCCGCTTTCGTCCCGTCATGGGTTCCTGGACGTCGAGTGACCCCAAAACGGGATCGCTCATTTTGAAAGACAGCCGAATATTGAGGGCCAGTTCAGACGGCAATCGCCCGAATCTGCCCGATCTCATGTCACGCATGTCATGCCATGGCGGCTCGAATATCGACGCCACATCTGGTCGAATTTGGCTTCAGCGCGTTTGTTCCGGTTGCTCGCTGCGCGAGGTCGCCCTGGCCTCTGCGTCGATCCGACCGCAGCTCAAGACTCTGCCGAGGACGGGGACGACGTAGTCGAGGTCCGGCAGATTGCGCCGGGCGGTGCGTTCGACATAGGCGTATTGGTCGGCCGTCAGCGCGCCGGCCCGTTCGGCCAGCAGGTCGAGCAGGTCGTCGGCGGCGAGTTCGGGATGGGGTTGCAGGGTCAGGACCGGACCGGGGTAGCGGAGCGCCGCATAGGGGCAGTTCTCGCCGCTCGCCAGCACCTCGGCATCGGGCGGCAGATGCGTGACCTGGTCCCGGTGCCAGGCGTTGACCCAGAAGCTGCGGCCGGAGACCGTACGGTACTGCTGCGGGCCGACGATCCAGCCGGCTGCCGCCCGCTCCACCTTGCCGCCGAGCGCCTGGGCGACGATCTGGTGGCCGAAGCAGATGCCGACGAGGGGCCGGCCGAGCGCGCGGATGTCGCGGATCAGCGCTTCCAACGGCGCGATCCACGGGTGGTCCTCATAGACCCCGTGGCGGGCGCCGGTGATCAGCCAGGCATCGGCGGCGTCGGCGCCGTCGGGGAAGACGCCATCCTCGACGGCAAATGTCGAAAACCGGAACGGCCCCGCACCGACCAGCAGCTCGCGGAAACAGGTGTCGTAGTCGCCTTTCCTGGCGGCGAGCCGTTGCGGCGCGCTGCCGGCCTTCAGGATGCCGATATGGATCGTCTCCATCGCTTTCTCTTCGTCGTTGGACGTGTTTCCCGGACGGGTGCGGTTGGCGCTTGCGCCGATCGTCGGCCCGGAAAAACGCTTGGCAGAACAAACGGACGGCGCGTGCCGCGTCAATATCGGGGCGAACGCGACAAGCAGTCAGGCGGGGCTCAGGGGGTCTCCTGCGGCAGGTTGCCCGTCGCCTTGCGGATCGCCCAGTCGGCGATCAGCACGATGACGGTGATTGCGACCAGGAAGCTGGAGACGGCGGCGATCGTCGGCTCGACCTCCAGGAGCAGGCTGTTCCAGATCCGGACCGGCAGCGTCTGCGTCGTCACCCCGGTCAGGAACAGGGCGATGATCAATTCGTCGAACGAGGCCAGGAACGAAAACAGCGCGGCGGAAATGATGCCCGGCAGGGCGAGCGGGATGACGATCCGGCGGAAGATGCCGAAGCGCGAGCAGCCCATGCCGGCCGCCGCCTGTTCCAGCGAGACGTCGATGCTCTGCAGGGTCGCCAGCAGGATCAACAGCACGATCGGCAGGGCGATGACCGAATGGCAGATGGCCACCCAGAACAGGTTGCCGACCAGGCCGGCACGCGACGAGGCGTAGAACATGGCGATCGCCGTGATCACCTGGGGGACGATCATCGGCGTCAGCGCGAGCGCCAGCAACGGTGTGCGCAGGCGCGACCAGGTGCGAACCAGGACATAGGACGCCAGAAAGCCGATGGTGGTGGAGACAAGGCTGGCGACCAGCGCGATCAGCAAGGACGACCACAGCGACCGCCACCAGCGCGGATCGCCGAAGAAGATGTCGTACCACTGCAGCGACAGCGAGGTGGGCGGGAACTTCAGGTAGCCGTCGCCGCCGAACGACACGATCAGGATGATGGCGATCGGCGCGATCATCAGGAGGCTGCCGAGGATGACGACGAACCGGAGGGCGAACGGCATCTGCTTCATTGCGTCTCGCTCCGGATCAGGGATTTCAGGCCACCGAAGCGGATGTAGACGGCAAACAGCAGCAGCGTCGCGGCCAGCAGCGTCAGCGACAGGATCGCGGCCAGCGGCCAGTTGAGCATGATCTCCACTTCGTGCTGGATCTGCATGGCGATCATCACGTCGCCGGGGCCGCCCATCAGCGCCGGCGTGATGAAATAGCCGAGCGAGAGGATGAAGACGATCAGCCCGCCGGAGACGACGCCGGGAATCGACAGCGGAAAGTAGATCGTCCAGAAGGCGTAGAAGCTGCTTGCGCCCATGCCGCGGGCCGCCTGCATCAGCCGCGGATCGATCGATTTCATGGCGGCGTAGAGGGTGAGCACCGTGTAGGGCATCAGCACATAGGTCATGCCGATCAGGATGCCGCGCTCATTGTAGAGGAGATCGAGGGGCTGGCCGGTCAGGCCAAGGGCAATCAGCGTTTCGTTGACCATCCCCTTGCTGCCGAGCAGCGCCATCCAGGCATAGGTGCGCACGATCACCGAGGTGAAATAGGGCACGATCACGCACAGGATCACCAGGTTGAAGGCGAGCTTGCTGGCCCGCGTCAGGAAATAGGCGAGCGGGTAGCTGAAGAGGAGGCACAGCGCGGTGACGATGACCGAAATGCGCAACGTCGTCACGAAGGCGTCGACCACGGCCCTGGAGCTCAACACCTTGGCGGCGTAGGTCAGGCCGCCGGACAGGCCGCGCTCCAGAAGGTCGCCGAACGACATCGCGAAGAACCACAGCAGCGGGCCGATGAAGACAAGCGCCAGCAGCGCCAGCATCGGCAGCAGCATCAGGACGATTGCGTTGCGCTCCAGCCTCATGCCGCGCTCCAGCGGGCTTCGTCCTCGGCGCCGACCGGCAACAGCCGGCAATCGTCCGCCCGCCAGGCGGCGTGGACCTCGCCGCCGGCCTCAAAGGCCGGCACGCCGCTGAGGTTGAGGACGTCGGCGGTCAGCTCGTAGCCGTCGAAATCGATGCCGTATCGGATGAAGTTGCCGAGATAGGACACGTGGCTGATCGTGCCGCGGACCTCGTTTTCCAGTCCGCTGCCGCCTTGCGCGCTGACGCGCAGCTTTTCCGGCCGCACGAACAGCAGCGCCGGTCCCTGGCCGGGGCTGGCCGGCGTGTCGCCGCAGGCGAAGTCCACGGCGCCGCGGCCGGCGGCCGTCGACGAGCGCGCGGTGACCGGAACGAGATTGGCCTCGCCCAGGAAGCGGCCGACGAAGGCCGAGGTCGGGTGCTGGTAGACCTCCGAGGGCGCGCCCATCTGGGCGATCTGTCCGTCGCGCATGATGGCGATCCGGTCCGACAGGTTCATCGCCTCTTCCTGGTCGTGGGTGACGTAGATCACCGTCATGCCGAGGCGGCGCTGGATGTCCTTGATCTCGGTCTGCATGTGGAAGCGCAGATTCTTGTCGAGCGCGCCGAGCGGCTCGTCCATCAGCACCACCTTGGGCTGGTAGACGATGGCGCGGGCGAGCGCGACCCGCTGCTGCTGACCGCCGGAAAGCTGGCGCGGCGAGCGCCCGGCAAAGTCGGTCAGCCGCACCGTCTCCAGCGCCCAGGCGACCCGCTCGCGCCGTTCGGCCGCCGTCACATTGCGCACCTTCAGCGGGAACGCGACGTTTTCGGCAACGCTCATATGGGGGAACAGCGCGTAGTTCTGGAACACCATGCCGAAGCCGCGATGCTTCGGCGGCACGGCGGAGATATCCCTGTCGCCGACGCGGATCTGGCCGCAGTCGACCTCGGCAAAGCCGGCGATCATCATCAGCGTCGTGGTCTTGCCCGAACCGGAGGGGCCGAGAAGGGAGAAGAACTCCCCCTCCTCGATCGTCACGTTCACGTCGCGAACGACCTGGACCGCACCGTAGGTCTTGCCGATGCCATCCAGCTCGATCCGGACGGGTGCGTCCGCTGCCATCATTCGATGACCCAATCCGCCCAGCGACGGCTGATTTCCTCGCGATTGTCTTCCCAATAGACCACGTCCTGCAGGAAGCCCTTGGCCGCCAGCTCCGGACTGCCGGGCATCTCGGCGAGCAGCGCCGGGTCGATCAGGTCGTAGGCCTTGCGGTTGGCCGGACCGTAGTTGAGAGCGGTGGCGAAAACCTTGCCGGGTTCCGAACCACAGGCGAAATCGACGAGCTTCTGGGCATTTTCGGCGTTCGGCGCGTCCTTGAAAATACCATAGGCCTGGACCTGAAGCATGTTTTCGTTCCACTCGATGGCGAGCGGTGCGCCGCCCTTGGCCGCGGACTGCAGCCGGCCGTTCCAGATCGAGCCGAGCACCACTTCCTGGTCGGCCATCATCTGCGCCGACAGGGCGCCGCTATCCCAGAACTTCTTGATCGCCGGCCGGATCCTGGTCATCGACGCGAATGCCCGGTCGAGATCCAGCGGATAGAGGTCCTCCTTGGCGACGCCGTCGGCCAGGAGCGCGAATTCCAGGTTGGGCTGGCCCGAGGCGATGTCGGCCAGCATGCGGTCGCCGGGATATTTCTCCACGTCCCAGAATTCTGCCCACGACCCGGGATGGTTGCCGGCGCTGAACGCTTCGGTCGAGTAGCCCATCACGGTGGCGAACAGGAAGTTGCCGACCATGTGCGGACGGACCAGGTCGGGGGTGATGTCGGACGGGTCGGTGAACGTCCAACTGTCGTAATCGATCTTTTCGATCGCGCCCTCGCGCTCCAGCTTCACCAGCGCCCCGTCGGAGATGTCGATCACGTCGAGTTCGAGATGGCCCGCGCGGTACATCGCCATTAGCTTGGCGAAGGTGGCGGGAACCGAGATCACCTCGATGCCGGTCGCCGCGGTGAACGGGTCGTAGACCGCCTTGCGCATCGTGTCCTCATAGACGCCGCCCGGATTGCGGACGACGACCTGATTGGAGGCCGCGCGTGCGCTGAGGTTGAGGAACGGGGCGGAGAGCACCGCAGCGCCGGTGCCTTTCAGGAAGTCGCGGCGCTTCATCTGCAGGAATGTCTTTCGTGTCATCGTGAGTTCTCCTCTTGGATCGGTTTGTTATTGAGTGGTCAGGCGTCCTCGTTGCCGGGAAAGGCGTCGCTCTCGAAAAGCTTGCGCGGCAGCGATGTCATCCGCCGCGAGCCGTCCGGCGTCACCAGGATCGTTTCGCTGAAGGCGATGCCGTCGGCGACCAGGTACATGTGGAAGGTCATGCCGGCCTCCAGCACCCAGTCGGCGAAGGGATGGAAAATGCGGTTGAAGTCCGAGGTCCGCGGCGTCGCGGCGCCGTTGAAGCCGGCGGTGTAGCCGGAGATGCCGGTGAAATCGGGCCGCAGCCCTTCTTCGACCAGCGCCTGGCGCACGACCGCGTCCACCTCGCGCGCCGGAACGCCGGGCTTCATGGCGGCGAACTGCGCGTCCTGCAGGGCGATCAGCCGTTCGGCCACATGGGCCTGGCGCGCATTGGCCCGGCCGACGACGACCGGGCGCATCATCCGGGCGCTGTAGCCGGAAAACTTCGGCAACAGCTCCACATGGCAGATCTCGCCCGGCGCCAGCGGCTCGGGCCGCAGATGTCCGTGCAGGAAGTCTTCGCCGACGCCGACGGTGATCGGCCCGACCGGCGCCGGGTCGGCGCCTTCGTCCAGATAGACCCGGTAGGCGGCCTTGACCACGTCGCGCAGCACGGTGCCCTGGCGCGCGCAGCCGAGCGCGGCCAGCATGGCCTTGTCGGCCGTCGCGGCGGACCGCGTCATGAGGGCCAGTTCCGCTTCGGACTTGATCATCCGCCGGCTGGTGACGACGTCGCCGACATCGACGAAATCGGCGTCCGGCAGGAGGCCGAGCAGCCGCTCCATGAACCCGACCGGCAGGGCGTAGGATTTCTTGTCGAGGCCGATCCGTGCGGCCCTGATGCCGCGCGCCTCGATCGCCGCGACGATCACCGCGATCGGGTCCTCCCAATCGCAGAACGTTGCCACGTCGTCGATCCAGCTCACCTGCCGGAACGGGGCGGCGTCGAGGGCGCGGATGACGAAGAACGGATCGCCGGACACCGGCAGGACGCAGCACCGGTAGATGTTCATCGCGCCGCCGAAACCGGTCAGCCACTGGACGGCTTCGATCTCGTCGTAGATCGCGAGGTCGACGCCGCGCTGTGCCAGCTCGGCCTGCACGGCGGCATGGCGCTGGCGATAGGTCGCTTCCGGAAACAGCAGCTTCTTGGGGGAGGAAAGTCCGGACGGCTGCTCGTTCATGTATCGGGATCCGCTGCTTGTAAAAAGGACCCCGTCAGACTGGTCAACGCGACCAAAACGAGTCAAACATAATGGAACATAGTTGCAATATATGGAACTTATCGTGTCCTCAATCTCCAAGGCCGCCTCGATTCTGGCCTGTTTCGCGACCGAAAATACGGAGTTATCGGTCTCCTTCGTCGCCGAGAAACTCGCGCTGCCGAAAAGCTCCATATCGCGGTTGATGAAGGAAATGGCCCAGCTCGGGCTGCTGCAACGGAATGCCGACACCCGCTGCTACAGTCCTGGCTACCTGCTCTTCCAGCTCGGCTCGATCTACCAGATGCGTTTCGACATCATCGAGATCGTCGACCGGATCGTGCGCGACCTGGTCAAGCAGACGGGCTGCACCGGCTATATCGGGCTTCTCAACGACGGCGAGATCGTCGCCATGCGCAAGCATATGGGCGTCGATGCGGTGCGCTACAGGATCGAGGTCGGGCGGCGCTATCCGGTGACCTACCTGTCCTTCGGCAAGGCGCTTCTGGCGCGCCGGACGGATGCGGAAATCGAGGGCTTCTTCACCAAATATCCGAAGGACCGGCCGGCGAGGATGGGCGAGTTCCTGAAGGAAATCGCCGTCATCCGCTCGCAGGGCTGGGCCGAGGCCACCAAGACCTCCGTGCCCGGCGCCCACGGCCTCGGCGTCGCCGTGGTGAGCCCGCTTTCCAGCCAGTTGATCGGCTATTCACTCTCCTATCACGCCGACCTGGTGAGCCGGGAAAAACGCCGCGAGATCGCCATGGCCCTGGTCAACAGCGCCCGCCAGGCGGCGGCCCTGACCCGTGACTACTATTGGCTGAACAAGTGACGGGATGAGGCCCGGCTGCTTCAACTGCGCAGATATTTGACGAGCGCGGCGATCGCCAGGACGGCGGCTATGAGGATCAGCAGTCCGCCGATCCATCCGAAGCCCATGCCAAATCCGCTCATCATTCCATACCCACCATTCATCATGGCGAAATCTCCTTGTTTCCTGGGCAATGTCGCCGGCTGCGCAATCCTTTCGATGCGCCGGGGCCGGCGGAGCGCGGGCACGGCATCGCCGCGCCCGCTTCTCTTTCTTGCGGCCCTGTTACTTGGCGTCCGGGGCGTCGGCTGGCGGGGTGCCGATGGTGTCGCCGGCGCCGATATCGTAGGGCGCGAACCGCGCCAGCATCTGGGCCGGGAACCGCAGCTCGTCGGCACTGACCTGACCGTCCGCATTGCGGTCCATCATCTGGAACGGGCGCCTGGCGAAGTCGCGGGTCACCTCGGCGTGGAGTGCCTGGAACTCGGGGAAGGACAGGGTGCCGTTGCCGTCGGTGTCGAACTTCTTCTGCAGCGAGGCGACGCCCTTCTCGATCTCGTCGGCGCTGACGGTGCCGTCCTTGTCCGTGTCGAAGGCGCGGAAGACGGCGCTGTTCATCGGGCCCATGCCGCCGCGCGGACCAAAGCCCATGCGGCCGTGCATGGCGCGCCCGCGCGGGCCGGGCATGTTGCCCCACTGGCCGCCGGGCATGCCGCCCTGCTGCTGCATCATGGCGCCGGGACCGCCCGTTCCGGGGCCCCACGCTCCATGGCCCCACGCACCGGGGCCGCGCATGCCGCCGCCGCAGTTGCCGGGGCCCCAGCCGCCGGCGAGCGCCGGGATTGCGAAGGCGCCACCGACCACGGTCGCGGTGACAAGGCTGAGGGCAAGGATCGTTTTCCGTTTCATCACATCACCTCGTGTGTTTGTGTTTCGATGACGGAAAACTGGGGGGCGTCTGTCGCAGAAGCATGCCGGCAAGACGGGCGTTTTGTATCGGTCTGTCGCAAAATGCCGGCCTGATACGAACCGCGACACAATCTTTTTCGATGCCGCCGGCGCCTCGCTATAGTGCGGCCATGACCGAGCAGCCCTTCAGCCCCCACGTCCTCGTCGTCGACGACCACCGCGAGATCCGCGATGCGGTCGCGCGCTATCTTGAAAAGAACGGCCTCAGGGTGACCTCGGCGCAAAACGCGGCGGAGATGGATGCCTGCCTGAAGGCCGGCCGCTTCGATGTTATCGTGCTCGACGTCATGATGCCGGGCGAGGACGGCCTGTCGGCCGCCAAGCGGCTGACCGCGGCGGGCGGCCCGCCGATCCTCATGCTGAGCGCGCTGTCGGAGGAGACGGACCGGGTGGTCGGGCTGGAAATCGGCGCCGACGACTACCTCGCCAAGCCCTTCAGCCCGCGCGAACTGCTGGCGCGCATCAAGGCGATCCTGCGCCGCACGGAGCGGCGCGAACCGCTCGCCGGCAGCCTCGGCGGCCGGCGGCTGGCCTTTGCCGGCTGGGTGCTGGACACCGACCGGCGCGTCCTCACCCGCGGCGGGGACGACACGGAAGTGAGCCTGACGACGGCGGAATTCAAGCTCCTCACCGTGTTCCTGGAGCGGCCGCGCTTCGTGTTGTCGCGCGAACAGCTCCTGGACCTGACCAGCGGGCGGACCGCGGAGGTGTTCGACCGCACCATCGACAACCAGGTGAGCCGCCTCCGGCGCAAGATCGAGCCCACACCGTCAAAGCCGGAGATCATCACCACGGTCCGCGCCGGCGGCTACAGCCTTGCCGCCGATGTCGAGGTGCTGTCATGAAATGGCTCCTGCCGCGCAGCCTTCTCGGGCAACTGGTGCTCTTGATCCTTGCCGCCCTGGTCGCGGCGCAGGCCGTCAGCATCTGGCTGTTTGCCGACGAGCGCGGCCATGCCCTGCGCGCCGCCATCGGCCTTGAGACGGCGGACCGGGTTGCCACGGTGGTCCGGCTGATCGAACAGGCGCGGCCGGATGCGCGCGCGGCGATCCTTGCGGCGGCAAGCTCTCCGTCTGCCCGGTTCTCGATCGATGCCGAGCCGGAGGTTTCCGACGGCGACGACGATGCGCCTGGTATTGCCGGGCGGATTCGCTCCCTTCTCGGCGACGCGGTGGACCGCGATATCCGGGCCTCGCTCGTGCGGACCGGTCCGGGCGGGCGTTCGGTGGTGCCCCCCGACATGCCGCGCGGGATGCACCAGCGGATGATGGGCTTCGGGCCAGTGCGGATGCAGGTCTCCGTACCCCTTTCGACGGGCGGCTGGCTGAACATGGCGACCCGCGTCCGGCGCCCGGGCCTGCAGCGGCCGCCCGGCTTCCTGCTCACCACCGTGCTGTCGGTCGCCGGCGTCGTCGCCGCGCTTTGGTTCGGGCTCAGCCGGATCACCGGACCGTTGCGGCGCCTCGCCGTTGCCGCCGACCGGCTCGGGCGCGGCGAGGACTTGCCGCCGCTGCCGGCGTCCGGCCCGCGCGAGGTGCGGGCGCTGTCGGAGGCGTTCAGCGACATGCAGGACCGGCTGACGCGGCTTATTTCCGACCGCACGCGCATGCTGGCCGCCCTCGGCCACGACCTGCGCTCGCCGATCACGGCGCTGCGCCTGCGCGCCGAAATGGTCGACGACGCGGAGACGCACGACCGCATGGTCGCCATCCTCGACGAAATGCAGGAGATGGTCGAGGCGACCCTTGCCTATGCACGGGGCATCGCAAGCGACGAAGAGACGGAGACCGTCGATTTGACGTCCCTCGTCGACGATCTCGCCGCCGAAGTCTCGGAAGCGGGTCCTTCGGTGACCGTCGAGCCGGCGCCTCCCCTCTCCGTTCGCGCGCGGCGCACGGCCATGCGGCGCGCCCTGCGCAACGTCCTTGAAAACGCCCAGCGCTATGGCGGCGGTGCGGCCGTCAGGCTGGAGGCGGCCGGCGGCGATGCACGGCTTGTCGTCATGGACGACGGCCCCGGCATCGCCCCGGACGCGCTGGAGCATGTGTTCGACCCGTTCGTGCGGCTGGAGGCCTCCCGCTCGCGCGAGACCGGCGGCACCGGCCTCGGCCTGTCGATCGCCCGCGACATCCTGCGCGCCCATGGCGGCGACATAACGCTCGCCAATCGCGCCGAAGGCGGCCTTGCGGCAACGATCGTCGTGCCGCTCGCCCGCGACGGGCACTGAACCTCAGGAAAAACATCCAGATCCCTGCAGTGACGGCCCGCGCGCGGATGCCGGTCGCCGTGCCACGCAATCCCGTTTTTCCGCGCCAGAACCCCTCTTGATCTTCCAGTTACCGGAAGGTCTAGGGTCGCTTCGTGCGAATTCGACGCTTTCGGAACGACGTTGCCGCCGGATCGGATGACAGAGCGAGACACCAAGCAAAGCGCCCTGATGCCCGGCTCCATCGGCGCCGATTTTGTCGCGACGTCCCGAAAGATCGGATTTTCCTCGCCGGAACTGCGCGAACTGAACCGCCTCTACGGACGGTTCTTGCACAGCCGCGCGGGGAGCACATCAACCCCTATGGCAGATGAGGAACGATGAACAAGTCCTTCTGGATCATAATGTCAGCCTTCGTCCTGGTGGTCGTCGGCGTCCGGCTCTATGTCGGCAACAGCACCTCGGACCCGGCCGTCACGATCGTCGACGTCAAGGTGCCGGAGTTCAGCCAGGTCGCCGCCCTCGGCGCGCGCGACTTTGAGGCCAATTGCGTGTCCTGCCACGGCGAGAACGCAAGCGGCACGGAGAACGGGCCGCCGCTCGTTCACAACATCTACCGGCCCGGCCACCATCCGGACTACGCGTTCAGGACGGCCGCCAAGGCGGGCGTTCGGGCGCATCACTGGCGCTTCGGCAACATGCCGCCGCAACCTGAGGTCACGGCAGAGGAGATCAATCGCATAATTGTGTATGTGCGTGAGCTTCAAAAGGAAAACGGAATCCTTTAGGGCTCAGCCATGATGCGCCACCGCCGGACACCCCACGGACCGAAGGCCCGGATGCTGCACAGGCTGATCGTGCTGGCGTCGATGGCCTGCTTCGTGCTTTCCGGCGCGACCTTCACGCATGCCGCGGAGATCCAAACGCATCTGTCCGGCGACGGCCCTGAGGTTCATGGACAAGAGGTCCACGACCACGCGGTCCACGGCACGTCCGATTGCGGCGGGCATTCCTGCCCCCATCAGCACGGCAATAAGAAGGACGGCATGGGCGAATCCTCCGTCCATTGCGGCGCTTCCATCCTCGGCATCGTCCCGGTGCATTTCCGCTTCGGCCCCAGCGCCGGCGCCATCCACGAGCACGTCCCGGCGGCCGATTTCACCGGCCGGCTCCATGTGCTCGACCCGCCCCCTCCCCGTCTCCTGTCCTCCTAGTCGAGAAACGTCGCGGCCGACAAAGCCGCCTCCCAGACATCAAGACAGGACTCTTATCGTGACAAAGAAGACCCTTTTCGCCGGGGGGCTCGTCCCCGCGGCCCTCTCGCTGTCCATCGCGGCGGCATTCGCCCATGGCGGCGCCGAAGGCGTCGTCAAGGACCGCATGGACGCCATGAAGGAGATGGGCAAGGCCGTCAAGGCGACGTCCGCCATGTTCAAGGGCGAAGCGCCTTACGATTTGGCCACCGTCCGGAAAGCGGCAGAGACCATCAACGCCCATTCAGGCGCCGCGCTTGTCAAGATGTTTCCGGAAGGAACCGACCACGCGCCCTCCGAAGCGCTGCCGAAGATCTGGAACGACCGGGACCGGTTCGAGGACCTCGCCAACCGGCTGAAAGTTCTCAGCGAGGGCCTTGCCGAGGCGGCCGACAACGGCCCCGGAGAGGACGGCTCCGGCGGCCACATGATGGAGCCCGGCAGCATGATGGGCTCGGACGGCACGATGATGGAGCCGGGCGCCATGATGGGCGACGGGTCCATGATGGACGGTTCGATGATGGGCGGCCAGTCGATGATGGATGGTTCGATGATGGATGGTTCGGGCATGCCGACGCCGGAGATGCTGGCCGCCATGCCGGCCGAGGGCGTCTTCAACATGGTCGTCCAGACCTGCTCGTCCTGCCATACCGAGTTCCGGCGCGACAAGGAATGAAGACGGCGATTGGCGTTGCCGCCCTGGTCCTGGTACTCGCCGGCGCCGGGGCGGTCGGGCTGTCGGTCTGGCCGATCGGCACCGCGGTCACGCTCGCCGAGCGCAACGGCGATGCCCGGCGCGGCGCCTATCTGGCGCGCATGGCCGGCTGCATCGCCTGCCACACGGACGTGAAGGGCGGCGGCAAGCCGCTCGCCGGCGGGCTGGCGCTCAAGACCCGGTTCGGAACCTTCTTCTCGCCGAACCTGACGCGCGATGCAGACCACGGCATCGGCGGCTGGTCGATCGAGGATTTCGCCCGCGCCGTGCGCCAGGGCGTGTCGCCGGACGGGGATCCCTACTACCCGGCCTTCCCCTATCCGTTCTACGCGGTGCTGTCCGATAAGGACATCGCCGACCTGTGGGCCGCGTTCCGGACCGTTCCCGCCGTCGCCGAGCCGTCGAAGCCGCACGAACTATCGTTCCCCTACGGCTTTCGCAGCGGCGTGAAGCTGTGGCGGGCCGCGTTCCTTTCCGATGCCGGATTGGCGGAAGCGCCGGACCGCAGCGATGCTTGGCGGCGCGGCCGCTACATCGTCAAAGGTCCGGCCCATTGCGGGGCCTGCCACACGCCGCGCAATTTTGCCGGCGCCCGCGACGCGGAGCTCGCCCTGCACGGCTCGGACGCCCTTCCGGACGGCGGCAAGTCGCCGCCGATCACGACGGCCGCCCTCAAACGAAACGGCTGGACGCACAACGACATCGCCTATGCCCTGAAGACCGGCCTTGCGCCCGACGGCGATGCCTTCGGCGGGTCGATGGGCGACGTCGTCCGCCACGGCACGTCGTTTCTCACCGCGGGCGACCGCAAGGCCATCGCCACCTATCTCCTTGACGAGGACGAAGAACAGCCATGACGATCGATCGTCGCGCCTTTCTCAAACAAACCGCCGCAGCGTTCGCGGCAGCACCCTTCCTGACGGTCGGCGCCACGGCCGCCGACGGCTTTCGCGAGCTGACGGCGCGCAAGGCAAAGATCAAGCTCGCCGATCCGGACGGCCCGACGAGCGACCTGTGGGGCTATGACGGCACAGTGCCGGGCCCCATTATCCGGGCCAAACGCGGCGAAACCCTCCGCATCCGCTTTCGCAACGCGCTCGACGAGCCCACCTCGGTGCACTGGCACGGCATCCGCATCGATAACGCCATGGACGGCGTCTCGGGCCTCACCCAGGACGCGGTCGAGCCCGGCGAGAGCTTCGACTACGTCTTCACGGTGCCGGATGCCGGAACCTACTGGTACCACGCCCACAACAAGAGCTGGAACGAGGTCGCGCGCGGCCTCTACGGCCTTCTCGTCGTCGACGAAGACGAGCCGCTTTTTGCGCCGGAGGCCGACATCTCCTTCGTCCTCGACGACTGGCTCCTTGATGACAGCGGGCGCTTCGATGTGGCGAGCCTCGGCAACATGATGGACTGGAGCCACGGCGGACGCACCGGCAACCGGCTGACCGTCAATGGGGTGACCCGGCCCGACGTCGCCGTAGAGACCGGGCGCTGGTATCGCGTCCGCCTCCTCAATGCCTGCAATTCGCGCATCCTCTATTTCGACCCCAACCGCGTCGGCGGCAAAGTCATTGCCTATGACGGCCAGCCCGTCGGCGAGGCACGCAAGCTCGACTACAGCCCGCACCTCATCGGACCGGCGCAACGCGTCGACCTTGTGTTGACGTTCGACCGGCCGGGGTCGGTGCCGATTTCCCTGGAGACCGAGGACAAGGAGAAGCCGTACCCCTTCGCGACCTTCCGCGTCGCCAATGGAAGCGCCGCAGCGCCCGCCCTGCCGGCGATCCCCGGGACCGACCTGCCGGTGCCGGACCTTTCCGCGGCAAAGCACTTCAAGCTGTTGATGGAAGGCGGGGCGATGGGCCGGATCGGCCATCTCACCTATGAGGGCAAGCCGATCACCCGCCAGGTGATGATGGAGTCGCGGCGGATGTGGGGCTTCAACGGCATCACCAACTTCCCGGACGAGCCGTTCTTCTCCGTGAAGCGCGGCGAGACCGTCGTCATCGACACGGTCAACCAGACCGCCTTTCCGCACGCCATGCATACCCACGGCCACCACTTCCAGGTCATCGACCGCAGCGGCAGCGAGGTCGCGGAAACGCCGTGGCGCGACACCTTCCTGATCGGGCCGGAGCAGACGACACGGATCGCCTTCGTCGCCGATAATCCCGGCAAATGGCTCTACCACTGCCACATGCTGGAACACGCGGCGGCCGGCATGACGACGTGGTTCGAGGTCACCTGACGACCGCGATGCCGGGGCGCCGATCACGGATGTTTGACCGCGATGTCAGTTCGGCCCGGGGGCCGGGATGGGATAGAAGGCGGCCATGAAGAGAAGTGTTGTCGTTCTCCTGCTGGTCGTTGCCTTGCTCGCCAACGGCGTCGCCCACCGGTTCGCCATGGCCGCGATGCTGCCTTTGGCGACCGTGGCCGGCGTTGGCGATCAGGGTGCCGGTTCCGGCCGGGACGGGGCCGAACGGCAGGCCCGTGCCACCGGGAAATCCGCCGGCGCGGCCGTGCGGGCGTCGTCCCGCTGCCGGCCCTACACCGGCGGCCCGGCAATGCCCCGCAGCGCCTGCACGTCCGACCACAGCCTTCCGGCCGGCGACATCGCCGTGCGGACGCGGCAGATCCCGGCGCGTTTCGCGGTCGCGCAGGTGCGGATGCCGCCGGGGCGCGGCTCACCGCATCCTTTTCATCCCCCGCGCGTTTCCTCCTGAGACCTTCGTCCTTCAAGCCCGGCCGGCGCCCAGCCGTGCCGGAAACCGCGTTGTCTTCAGGAGAGTAGAATGCCCTGCCGAATTGTATCGACCGGCGCCCGACAGACGGGCGACCAGGCCCGGTCGCCCGCCCCGCACCATGACACCGCCTGCGCCGGAACCGCACCGCCCTCGCCGGCGCGGCGCATGTTCCTCACCGGCAGCGCCAGCGCCGCCGGCCTCTTGCTTGCCGGCTGCGCCATCCGGCCGCCGCGGCAGCAAGGACCGACCGCCGAAGAACTGACTGAGCGGAATGCGGCCATGATGTACCGGGCGATGCCGGAAGAGCCGTTCCCGATCCCGGCCGTCGATCTGAAGAAGGTCGATGCGCGGTACTACCGCGCGACCGTGCCGGACCCGACGGGGGCGCCGCCGGGCACGGTCTATGTGGATACCGCCAATTTCTATCTCTACCTGGTGCAGGAAAACGGCATGGCCCGGCGCTACGGCGTCGGCCTCGGGCGCGCCGGCTTTGCCTGGTCCGGCCGGGCGCGGATCGCCTGGAAGAAGGAATGGCCGACCTGGACGCCGCCGGACGAGATGATCGCGCGCCAGCCGGAACTCGCCCCCTACAGCGCCAAGAACGGCGGCATGGCGCCGGGGCTCGGCAACCCGCTCGGCGCTCGCGCGCTCTACATCTTTGAGGGTAAGGTCGACACGCTCTACCGCATCCACGGCACGGCGGAGGCCTGGAGCATCGGCCGTGCCGTCTCCAGCGGCTGCGTGCGGCTCCTCAACCAGGACGTCATCGACCTCTACGACCGTGTCCCGCCCGACACGCCGATCATCGTGGCGTGAGGCAGGCGGCGCGTCCGCCGCGACGGACGCGCCTCTTCGCCATCGTTCGGCGGACGGAATCGCGGCCGAGACTAAGGGCGCGGAGCCTTTCGCACGGCTCAACCGCGATGGGGATTGCTCGCACCGTGGCGCGGAAACCGCCCGAGCGCGGCCGCGATCTCGCGGAGCCGGTCGCCGGCATGGCGGAAGAACATGGTGTAGCTTTCGCAGAAATAGTTGTGCCCCTTCTCGCCGTCTTTCGACGTGAGGATGCGGTGCTTGGGGCAGCCGCCATTGCAGGCAAAGCGGAAGTCGCAGGCGCGGCATTGGGCCGTCAGGGTGTCGCGCTTGGCGTTGCCGAAAGCCTCTGTCTTGTCCGACCACGCCAGGTCGCCGAGCGGCGCTTCCAGGATGTTGCCGAGCCTGAATTCCGGATAGACGAAGTGGTCGCAGGCGAAGAGATCGCCATTGTGCTCCATGGCAAGGGCGTTGCCGCAGGTCTCGGCAAAGACGCACAGCAAGGCCGGGTGACCCATCCAGAGCGCGACCTGGTTCTCGAAGAACTGGACGAAGATCTTTCCGACATCCTTGCGGTGCCAGACGTCGAAGACCTCGCACAGGAACTTGCCGTAGGCGCGCGGCGTGACGCTCCACGGGCTGACGACGTTGGACGGGTCGTCATCGACCTGGGGCGCGGCGGCAAGGCCGCCCGACGGCGCGCGGCGCTCTACGATGGGGATGAACTGGATGTGCGGGGTGCCGAGGGTCTTCAGGAATTTGTAGACCTCCTTGCCCTTGATGGCGTTCTCGCGGTGGACGGTGGTGAGGATGTTGTACTCGACCCCGTGGCGCTTGAGCACCTCAAGCCCCGCCATCACCCGGTCGAAGGTGCCGCGCCCGGCCCGGTCGCGCCGGTAGCGGTCGTGGATCGGGCGCGGGCCGTCGATGCTGATGCCGACGAGGAATTTCTCGCGGGCAAGGAACGCGCCCCAGCCGTCGTCCAGAAGGATACCGTTGGTCTGGAAGGAATTGCTGATGGCGACGCCCGCCGGGCAATGGGCCTTCTGGAGCGCGACGGCGCGCGCAAAGAAGTCGACGCCGAGCATTGTCGGCTCGCCGCCCTGCCAGGCGAATGCGATCTCGCGCTGGCCGATACGCGTTCCTGCCGCGATGAGGTCGCGCACATAGCGCTCCAGCACGGCGTCCGACATGCGGAACCGCTTCTCGTCCGGATAGAGCTTTTCCTTTTCCAGGTAGTAGCAGTACGCGCAGTCGATGTTGCAGCGCGGCCCCATCGGCTTGGCCATGACATGAAAAGGATGCGGTCCGGTCATGGGACGCTCAGCCTCGTGGCGTCGGCAGGGCTGAGATCGTGAACGCCTCGTGCGGCGACACGATCAGGCCGGCGGCGAAGCGGATGGCGACCGCAAGGACAAGGAGGGCAAGGAGCGCGCGCAAGTACTGTCCCTTCAGGTGGCGGCCGGCAGCGGCGCCGAACTGGCCGCCGAAGATGCCGCCGATCATCAGGCAGAAGGCGAGCACGATGTCCACGTTCCAGGACGTCGCGGCATGCAGCACCGTGGAGACCGCCAGGGTCGCCAGCACCTGAAGGAGCGCCGTGCCGATGACCACGGAGCCCGGGACCCTGAGGATATAAACGAGCGCCGGCACCAGCAGGAAGCCGCCGCCGGTGCCGAGCATCGCCGCCACGAAGCCGACGCTGAGACCGATCACCAGGACCGGCAGCACGCTGATATAGAGCTTGGAGCGCTTGAACCGCAGCCGCAACGGCAGGCCCTGGATGCGGTTGTGATGGCGCGCCAGCTTCGCATGGATGTCGGTGTCGTGCCTGTGGTTGAGCGCGGCATGCACCGCCTCGCGCAGCATCAGGATGCCGAGCGTGCCGAGGAGGACGACATAGGAGGCGGCGATGACGAGGTCGAGCTGGCCGGCCGACCTCAGGGCATCGAAGGTCGAAACGCCGGCGATGGCACCGATGACGCCCGACAGGAAAAGATAGAGCGCCAGGTGCAGATCGATGCCGCCGCGACGCCAGTTGGCGAGGGCGCCCGGCGTCGAGGCGGCGACGATCTGGGCGCTGACCGAGCCGACCGCGACCGGCGCGGGAATCCCGGAAAAGACCAGGAGCGGCGTCAGCAGGAAGCCGCCGCCGACGCCGAACAGGCGCGACAGGAACCCGACCGACGCGCCGAGGGCGGCCAGATAGAAGACGTTGAACGAGAGGTCCGCGATGGGAAGGTAGATCTGCACGGTCGACGCCTGTCCCTGCTAGAGCATTTCACGCGATTGTGGAATCGCCTGAAACGCTCTAACCTTTTGTTTTTACGCGTATTCTTATCCGAAAACCGGTCCTCCACTTTTCGCTGTCGCAGACCTGTGGTTCGGGAATACGCTCCAGGGCGCGGACGCCCCGGCGCCGCCTCAGCTCATCCACTGCCCGCCATCGACGTTGAAGCACTGGGAGACGATGTAGTCGGCCTCGCTGGTGGCGAGGAAGATCGCCATGCCGGTGAGGTCCTCGGCCTTGCCCATGCGGCCGTAGGGAACACCGAGGCCGACCTCTTTCTTCTTTTCGCCGGGCTCCTTGTGCTCAAGCTTGGCGAAGAAGCCGTCGACCCCGTCCCAGTGCTCGCCATCGACGACGCCCGGCGCGATGGCGTTGACGTTGATGCCGTATTTGATGAGGTCGAGGCCGGCCGACTGGGTGAACGAGATCATCGCCGCCTTGGTCGCGCAATAGACCGCAACCAGCGCCTCGCCGCGGCGCCCGGCCTGGCTTGCCATGTTGATGATCTTGCCGCCGCCGCCGCGCGCGATCATGTGCTTGGCGACTGCCTGCAGGGTGAAGACCGCGCCGGTGAAGTTGACGGCGAAGACCTTGTCGTAGTCCTCGCGGGTGATCTCCACGATCGGCGCGGCAGTGAAGAGCGCCGCATTGTTGATCAGGATGTCGATGCGGCCGAGCTTTTCGACCGCCTCGGCGACGCCGGCATCGATGCTTTCCTGCTTCGTCACGTCCATGTCGATGGCGATGGCCGCCTCACCGATTTCGGCGGCAGCTTCCCGCGCCCTGGCGATGTTGATGTCGGCGATCGCGACCCTTGCGCCTTCGCGGACATAGGCCTTTGCATAGGCAAACCCGATGCCGCGGGCGGCTCCGGTGATCAGCGCTGTCTTTCCATCCAAACGTTTCATGTCGATCGGTCCTCGATTTCCGGCCGGACGGCTTTCGTCCCGGCCTAGAGCGTTTCCGGCGCGTCGATGCGCCGTCCATTCTTGAAGAGGTGCAGCATGCCCGGTTTGGCGGCAACACGCAGGTCCCGCCCGACGAGATCCGCCACCTCCCGGTGGCAGCGCACGACGAGCGGGCCGACCTCGCTGTCGAGATGCGCAAAGGTGTCGCTGCCGAGCTGTTCCAGGAGGTGAATACGGGCAGTCCAGCCGGTATCGCCCTCGCCGAGCGTCATGTGCTCGGGGCGCACGCCGAGGAGATCGCCGCCGAGCCGTTCGGGGAGATCCCCACGCACGAAGTTCATCTTCGGCGAGCCGATGAAGCCGGCAACGAACGCCGTCTGCGGGGTGTCGTAGAGTTCCAGCGGACTGCCGACCTGCTCGATCCGGCCCTCGTTCAAGACGACGATGCGGTCGGCCATGGTCATCGCTTCGACCTGGTCGTGCGTCACATAGACCATGGTGGTCTTCAGCCGCTCGTGCAGTTCCATGATCTCCACGCGCATCTGCACCCGCAGCGCCGCATCGAGGTTGGAGAGCGGCTCGTCGAACAGAAACACCTCCGGATTGCGCACGATGGCGCGGCCGATGGCGACGCGCTGGCGCTGGCCGCCGGAGAGCTGCTTCGGCCGCCGATCGAGCAGCGGCGTCAGTTGCAGGATTTCGGCCGCGTTCTTGACCCGGGCCTCGATCTCGGCCGGATCGGCCTTGGCGAGGCGCAGGGCAAAGGAGATGTTCTCGCGCACCGTCATGTGCGGATAGAGCGCATAGGACTGGAAGACCATGGCGATGCCGCGGTCGGAGGGGTCCTTGCCGCGCACGTCGACGCCGCCAATCGCGAGCTCGCCGCTGGTCTGCAGCTCCAGGCCGGCGATCATCCGCAACAGGGTGGATTTGCCGCAGCCCGACGGGCCGACCAGCACGGTGAACGAGCCGTCCGGAATGACGAGATCCATCTCCGGGATCACTTCGACCGCGCCGAAGCGCTTGGTCAGCTTCTTTATCTCGACGTCTGCCATGGGTCGTGCCGCTCCCTCCGGCGCTCAGTAGTCGGCGATCCGTTCCGGGCCGGCGCCGGAGACCATCATCATTGCCGAGAAGTGCTTCAGCACGAGATCGGCCCTGAGTGTCGCATGGTCCGGGTCGTCCCAGAGATCGTTCAGTTCGTCCGGGTCGATGTCCAGATCGAACAATTCGCCGGTGCCCTGGTCGTGATAGATCGCGATCTTGTAGCGCCCGTCAAAATACATGCTGCCGCGCGAGCCGACGAAGCCGGGGCTGCGCAGGGCGTCATAGTATTCGCTGAGGACGAAATCCTTGTGATGCGCCGCATCCGTCGCGCCCGTCAGAAGCGGCCAGAGCGACAGGCCCTGGTTTTGCGCCGGGGGCGTGAGGCTCGCCGCCTCGCAGAGCGTTGCCGGCAGGTCGACCAGTTCGACCAGCGCATCGGAGCGCAGGCCCTCGCGCACCCGGCCCGGCATCGAGGCGATCATCGGCACATGGACAAGGCCCTCGTAGAAGCGGCAGCCCTTGTAGAGCAGGCCGTGGTCGCCGAGCATCTCGCCATGGTCCGACATGAAGAGGATCAGGGTATCCTTGCGCTGGCCGGTCTCGTCGAGCCAGGCGACCAGCCTGCCGACCATGTCGTCGATCTGGGCGACCATCGCCGCATAGGCGGCGCGGATGCGGCCGACGTCGTAATGGTCCGGCGGCGTATCGTGGCTGATCTTTCCTGCCGGCTCGACCGGGGCAAGGGTCGGGTCGACCGGACGCTGGGTCTGCTGGTCGACGCCGGAAAGCTTCTTGTGGTGCTCCAGATCCGACGGCGCGAAGATCGGCGGCGGCATCTCCGCCGGATCGAAGCGGTCGTACCACTCCTTCGGCGGATCGAAGGGCGGATGGGGGTCGTAGAGATTGATCGACAGCAGCCAGGGTCGGTCGTCGGCGGCGCGGTTCATAAAGCCGAGTGCCCGGTCCAGCGCCCAGGCGACCTGGCTGTGCTCCGCGTCCACCGGATGGCTGACGATGTCGTTCGACGGCGTGTAGGCCTTGCGGATATCGACGCCGCGCTCTTCAAGCCAGTCCTGGTAGTCGTGCCCGTCGGGCCAGTCGGGCCCGGGGTGCTGTGACCAGTAGAATTCGTCGTAGCCGTCTTCGGGCGGGCGCTGCTCGATCATGTCCTGTGCGGCGGACAGGTGCAGCTTGCCGATCAGGCCGGTGCGGTAGCCGGCCTCCTGGAACACCCGGGGCACCAGCTTCAGGTGGGACGGAAACCCGACATTGCCGTTGCGCTGGACCTGGTGGGCGATCGGATACATGCCGGTCAGGAACGAGGCGCGCGAGGGCGTGCAGATCGGGCTCTGGGTATAGGCGCGGGTGAAGGCGACGCCCTCGTCGGCCAGCCGATCGAGATGCGGCGTCCTGGCGCCGGCAAATCCGAGGCCTGAGAGCGTGTCCCAGCGCTGTTGATCGGTGCAGATCCACAGGATGTTCGGGCGGGTCATGTCAATTCGGTCCTGCATGCCCCGGTGCTGCCGGGGTCATTCTCCCGGCCGGGCCGGGTTGGAAGAAGAAGAGGGAAGCGGCAGTGTGGGAGGAGCACCGCCGCTTCCAGTTGGGCATCGGGTCTTATTTCAGATAGCCGGCCCGCTTCAGCAGCTTCTCGACATCCGCCTGGGCATCGTCGAGGGCTTCCTTGGCGGTCTTGTCGCCGGTGACGACCTGCTGCAGCGCAAGGCCAACGCGGTCGCCCATTTCCCGGAATTCCGGGATCGGGAGGCGATAGTTGGGATCGCCAAGTTCGAGGGTCTTGGCATAGGCCTCGGTGAAGGACATGCCGTAGCCGAAGTCATAGCCATGGGCCTTGACGAACGCCGGATCGGACCAGACCGAACTGCGGGTCACCGCCAGGAAGGTCGAGTTCGCGGCGATATCGAGCACGGTGTCTCGCGACGTCACCCAGAGCACGAAGGCCTTGGCGGCATCGACGTTGCGGGATGCCGCGCCGACCGCGTAGCCCTGTGCGGTGAAGGGCGCGAAATGACCGGCCGAGCCGCCCGGGGGAGGCGCAAAGCCGACCTTGCCGACGACCTTGGAAAGCTCCGGATCGAGGATGCGGCCGGCAAGCGGGGCGCCTTCCACGACCATCGGCACGTTGCCCTGCTGCATGGCGACGACGACGTCGTCATAGCCGGCCGAGACCGAGCCGGGGATGCCGTGATTGTTGAGAAGCTCGGCATAGAGCTCCGCCGCCTTGATGGCCGCCGGGGAGTTGACGGTCGGCGTCATGTCGTCGGGGAAGTCTTTGACCCAGGTCCCGCCTTCGCCGAGCATGATCTGGGTCCAGTACCAGATGTTTTCCGAGGTCGACGGCTTGCCGCGAAGGGCCGTGCACGGGGCGACGCCCTTGTCCTTCAGCGCGCCGCAAAGGGTCAGCATGTCTTCCCAGGTCTCGGGAGGTGCGGTGAGGCCTGCCTCCTCGATCATCGGGCCGTTCCAGTAATAGAGCTGGGTGGCGGCGAAATAGGGAATGCCCATCACCTTGCCGTCATAGGTGAAGGCCTTGATGGTCGAGGGAATGAAGTCGTCGACGTCGAACTTTTCCGACGCGATGGCGTCGTCGAGCGGGCTCAGCCGGCCGGCCGCGGCGAAGCGCGAAACGTCGGAGGCCTCCAGGAAGAACACGTCATAGGCCGGCGAGCCGGTCGACAGTTCCACGGCGATCTTCTGGACCGCCTGGCCGAAGGCATAGAGGTCGTATTCGACGTTGGCGCCGGTCGCCTCCTCGAATGCGGAGACCCGCTTCTGGACTTCGGTGTCCCAGGGCTGCTGGGTGGAGAGCACGCGGATCGTCACGCCGTCATAGGGCTTGTCCTGTGCGCTTGCGGTACCGAGCCCGAGCGTCATGATACCGGCTGCCGCAAGGGCGGCGATCTTGCTGAGGTTTTTTCGTTGCATCGTTTTCCTCCTCCTCAGTTGGTTGGACGTTTGCTGGGGTAGTGCCTTAGCCCTTCACGCCTCCTGCGGCGGTCTGGACGAAGTATTTGCGGATGCCGATGGCGAAGATCGCGACCGGCAACAGGATGAGGATGCCGGCGGCGGCGATCTTGCCCCACTCGGTGCCCTCGTAACCCATGTAGTTGAGGATCGCGATCGCGGCGGTCTTGGCCTCAAAGCGCGTCATCGTCAGGGCGAACAGGAACTCGTTCCAGGAAAAGATGAAGACCAGGATGGCCGCGCTCGCGATCCCCGGCGCCGCCATCGGGATGGCGACCTTGGTGAAGGCCTGGAACCGGGTCGCGCCGTCGACGCGCGCCGCCTCCTCGATCTCATAAGGAATGCCGTCGAAGAAGGAGATCAGGATCCAGATCGCCAGCGGCGCGGTGAAGACCGTGTTGATGAGAACGAGGCCGACGCGCGTGTCGATCAGGCCGACCTCGTTGAAGACCATGAAATAGGGGATCACGTAGATCATCCCCGGCGCGGCGCGCACCAGGAGCACCCAGGACAGCAGCGGGATCTTCGCCGGCGAGCGTAGCCGCGACAGCCCGTAGGCCGCCGGCAGGGCGAGCAGCATGGAAAAGACCACGGTGAGCGAGGAGATGATGACCGAGTTCAGGAACGAGCCCATGAAGCGCCGGTCGGTCAGCACCTCGCGGTAGTTCTCCAGGGTGAAATCGCCGATCAGGATCGGCGGCTTGGCGAAGATGTCGAGCTGGCCCTTGAACGAGGTCGACAGCAGCCAGACGACCGGCGCCACGAGGAAGACGATGAAGATCGTCGCGACGACATAGGCAAAGAGCTTCTCGCCGGGCTTCATGACCGCGCCTCCCGCCCTTCGCGCCGGGCAATGTTGATGAGGAACGGCGCTGTCGCGCCCATCATGGCGACGAAAAAGAAGAAGATAATCGTCGCGGCGTAGTCGACCCGCAGGTACTCGAAGCCGTTGACATAGGCGTAGTAGTTGATCGGCTCGGTCGAGCCGGCCGGGCCGCCGCCGGTCAGGACGAAGATGATCGGAAAGATCGCGAGCGCCTCCAGGATGCGGAAGACGGTGACCGTGACGACCACCGGCAGCATCTCCGGAATGGAAATGTACCAGTGGCGCTGGAACCAGTTGGCGCCGTCGATGCGCGCCGCCTCGTATTGCTCTTCGCCGATGGATTCCAGCGCCGACAGCATCAGGAGCGCGACGAAGGGCGTGCCGACCCATACCGAGGTGGCGATGACGACGGCAAGCGCGCTCGACGGCATCGACAGCAGATCGAGGCTGAGGTTCATGCCGAAAAGGCTGGCGCCGTAGGTGAGGCCGCCCGCGCCCGGGACGATGAACAGCTTCCAGACGAGGCCGGAGACGGCGGGCGGGATGACGGCCGGCAGCAGGAAGGCGATGCGCATCCAGCCCATGCCCGGCAGCTTTTCCTTCAGGATCATCGCCAGCAGGAGCCCGATGACGATCTGCAGTGCCACGGGAATGAAGATCAGCTCGACCGTAACGACCAGGGAGTTGAGGAAACGGTCGTCGGTGAAGAGCTCGAAATAGTTCTCCAGCCCGATGAAAACCGGACCGGCCGTCGATGTCAGCTTGATATAGAACAAACTGATACCGAACGTAATCAAAATGGGAAGGACGGTGATGGCGACCAGCGTCAGAAAGGTCGGCAGAATCAGCGTCATTAGGCCTTTATTGGCCGGATTTTTCATTATTTTCCTCCCTTAGCTCCGGTTTGTGACGCAAGTGCGACCATTGCGCAAATATCAATCTTCGATAATATATCGAAAAAGCTGATAACCGAGGCCATGGAAGACTACATCCGTTTTCTCGCCGTCGCCGAGCACCGCTCGATCTCGCGCGCGGCCGAAGCCCTGCACGTCTCGCAGCCGGCGCTGTCGCGCACCATCAGCCTGATGGAAGAGGATCTGGGGACGCGGCTTTTCGTGCGCACGCGCCAGGGCGTGCAGCTCTCCGAAGCCGGCAAGACGCTCTATCTTTACGCCAGCCGCGCGGTCCGGGCGATCAACAATGCGCGCGAGGAGATCGACTATTCCCTGCGCCAGACGGACCTCGTCCTCAGGATCTGTTGCGGCGACAGCTGGGGGTTCGGCATCCTGCCGCCGATCGTGCAGCGGTTCTCCGAGGACCATCCGGACGTCTTCCTCCAGGTCGACATTCTCGACCACGAAAGCCGCATCCAGGGCCTTGAGACGCGCAGCCACGCGATCGCCTTCGGGGTGATCTCCCCGGAGGTGCTGGCAACCCGCGCCTATGATTTCGAGCCGCTAATCAAAGCGCCCTACGACGTCTATTGCGACGAGACCCATCCGTTGCTGGCGAAGTCCGAGGTGACGGCCTCGGACCTGCTGTCATTCCACTGGATCAATCACAAGTTCGAGTACGATTACGACCCCTCGTCGGCGCTGAAGACCAAGCGGCATTTCGCGCTTCGCACCAACGCGATCCTGCACGCCATCGGCGCCATGCGCGGATCGAAGTACCTGTTGTCCACGGCCAAGACGCTGAAGGGCCATTTCGCGCGGGCCGGCATCGTCCCGCTGATCGAGGATCCGGAAAGCCCGGTGTTCGTTTCCGGCGCGATCACGGCGCGCAATGCGCACCTGCGCTCCACTGCCCGCGAATTCCTGTCCTATGTCCGCACCACGATCGCGAGCGGCTGAGCATCAGTGCACAACGGGGTCGGTTGATCCGACCGCCCTGCCCTACGCCTCCTCCCGCCTGCCGATGCGCAGCGATCCGCGGTCCCCGGGAAACGGCATGGCGAGCCGCTTCAGGGCGGCGGTGCGGTAGGGGGCGTTGCGGGCGCCGTAGCCGTTATAGGTGCCGCGGCGCTCGACGATCTCAAAGAAGAAGCCGTCGCCATGGGGGCGCGAATAGAGCTGCAGGAAGCTGCCGCCCGTCTCGTCCCGGTCATAGAGGATGTTGAGGTCGCGCAGGAGCGCGATCTCGTCCGGGGCAAGATCAAAGTCGCTGCCGAGGTCGCTGTAGTAGCTGTCGGGAATCGAAAGGCTCTCGAAGCGGTTCTCGGCGAGCTTGCGGGCGCTCGCAACGATGTCGTCGGTCAGGAACGCGAAGTGCTGGACCGAGGCGCCGTAGCTGTCGGACAGGAACCGGCCGGCGAAGGTGCGATAGGTGTCGACGCCGTTCATGGTCAGCCGGAACGCGCCGTCGGAGCCCTGCAGGGCGCGCGAGCGCACGAGGCCGGAGGGATCGGACACGCCGACCTGGGGCGCCTTTTCCACGTCGAACACCGAGGTGTAGAACAGGATCCAGCTCGGCAGTTCCTCCTGCTTCATGACCTGCGCCAGATGGTCGATGCGCCTCAACCCTGTCGACTGGATCGAGGTATCGGGCGCAAGGGGCTCGAACTCGGTCTCCCAGACCTTGCCGAGTTCGGTCTTGCGGTCGAGGAAATGGAGCACCGAGCCGCCGACGCCGCGCACGGCCGGGATGTTCAATTCGCCCGAATAGCGACGCTGGGCGAAGCGGCGGGCGCCGAGCATTTCGGTCCGCGTCGCCGCGGCCTCCGCATCGCCGACCAGAAGCCCGATATCGCAGACGCTGGTGCCGTGCATGACATAGGCGGAGTGGGCGTAGCCGCGGGTCTCGGAATTGACGACGATGTTGATGCCGTTCTGCTGCCAGAGCGTCACCTTGCGGGCGATGTGGCGGGCGACCGGGGTAAAGCCCAGTTGCCGCAGCATTTCTCCAAGGGAGGCGGCGTCGTCGGCGCCCGCGGTGAATTCGATGAACTCCACGCCCTCGATGTGCGCTTTTGCCGGCATGTCGGGAAGATCGAAGCGGCAGGTCGGCTCGGCCCGGCGTGCCGCATCGGCGAGCGCGGTGAGCGCCCGGTGGCCGTCGAGGGCGAGCTGGCGGGTGGTGGCCCGGCTGCGGTTTTCGACCAGGTCGAGGCTGTAGGCCCCGGCATAGCCGGTGGCGGCGACGGCGCGCACGAAATCGAGCAGCGGCAAGGCCCCCTCGCCCGGCAGCAGCCGGAAGCGGCGCGACTTGTACTCAAGGTCCATCGCCACGGCCGGCGCATCAGCAAGCTGGACGTGGAAGATGCGGTCTGCGGGAATGGCGCGGATGGCATCCGACGGCAGGCCGCGGGCAAGGACATGAAAACTGTCGAGGACGAGGCCGACGGCCGGACGGTCGGCGCGGCGGATGACCTCCCAGGCATCGCGGTAGTCGGAGACGTGTCTGCCCCAGGCGCGGGCCTCGTAGCAGATGCGCAGGCCCCTTGCGGCGGCGCGCTCGCCAAGGAGGGCAAAGTCGTCGGCCATGCGGTCGACGCCGCCAAGGCTTGCCGCCGAGGTGGCCGAGCCGAGCAGCATAAGGTCTGTGCCGAGTTCGGCCATGACGTCGAACCGGCGCTCGATCCGGTTCAGTGCCTTTTCCCGCAAATCCTCCGGCAGGCCCTCGAACTCGACCGAGGGCTGGAACAGGTGGATGGCCAACCCCTGATCGCGGACCATGTTGCCGATCTCGGCCGGGGTGCGGCCCTGGACGGCGAAGTCGAGTTCGGAGATCTCGATCCCGTCGAAGCCGGCGGCGGAGAAGGCCGCGAGCTTGTCCTCCAGCCCGTCGGCTGCCGAGAGGGTGGAAATGGAGGTCTTCATCGGGCCGCTCCTCTCAGAAGGGTTGGGACGGAATTTGGGGGCGGCAGCCTCGCGTCGCCGCCCCGCCGGACGTCAACCGGTCGCAGCGTGGCCGCCGCCGCCCTCGGGGGAGTAGATGTCGAGGATATTCCAGTGTCCGGAGGTCGGCGTCGGGTTGTTGATCATCGGCACGTCGATGACCGTCGGCTTGCCGCTGGCGATCGCCGCCTCCAGCGCCGGCTTGAAGTCCGCGGCCGAGGTCACGCGCACGCCCTCGCAGCCATAGGCGCGGGCGATCGCCGCATAGTCCGGCATCTGTTCCGCCGGGCTCGCGGCAGTCGGGAAGGTCGTGCCGTGGGTGAGGCCGTAATTCGACTGCTGCAGGCCGGCGATGGTGCCGTAGGCGTTGTTGTTCATGATGATCCAGATGACCGGCGTGTTCTCGGCCACGGCCGTTGCCAGCACCGCCGGGTTCTGGCCGAAGCCGCCGTCGCCAACGAGGGAAATCACCACCCGGTCCGGTTCCGCGATCTTGGCGCCGACCGCGGCCGGCGGGCCGAAGCCCATGGTGGCAAAGCCGCCGGGGATCAGGATCGAGCCGGGCGTGAAGATGTCGAACTGCTGGGCGACGCCGTTCTTGTTCCAGCCGACATCGGAGGTGAGGATCGCATCGCGCGGCATCACGGCGCGAAGGTCGGCAAGGATACGCTCCGGCATCATCGGGAAGGCATCGGAGACCTGCATCTCCGTATTGGTTTCCGCAAAGGCCTTGCGCTCTTCGGCGATGCGGGCGGCGCGCCCGTCCGGCCGGCGGCCGTCGGGCAGCATCTCGCGGGCGACGCGGTTGAGCACCGTGAGCGCCGGCTTGAGGTCCGCGACGGCGCCGATCTCGACCGGATAGTTGCGGCCGATCTCCTGCGGCTCGATGTCGATATGGATCAGCTTGGAGCCGTCCTTGCCGATATCGAAGGTGTATTCCGGATACCAGCTCGAACTGTCGGCCTCCTTGAAGCGGGTACCGAGGGCGAGGATCCAGTCCGCGCCGAGGGTCTGCTCGTTGGTGAACTTCATGCCCCAGAACCCGGTCATGCCGAGCACCAGCGGATGGTCGTCGGGCAGGACGCCCTTGCCCATCAGCGAGAAGGAGACCGGGATCTGCATGTGGTCGACGAAATCGCGCAGCTCGTCATAGGCGCGGGCGAGCGCGATGCCGCCGCCGACATGGATCACGGGCGATGCCGCATCGGCGAGCGCTGAGACGATCCGGCGGGCGGTGTCCTCATCGAGCGAGGGCTTTGCCAGTTTCTTGGAGCCGGTCTTCAGCCGGTCCCACAGGGCGACGTCGACCTCGGCGGAGAAGATGTCCATCGGCACGTTGACGAGCACCGGTCCCGGCTGGCCGCTCTCGGCCAGGATGAACGCCTTTTCGATGATCTCCGGCAGGAGTTCCGGCGTGTCGACGCGCCAGGCGCGCTTCACGAACGGGCGGTAGATCTCGTATTGCTGGGCGTCCGCATGGAGGTTGACCTCCTGGTGCGGGTGCTTGCCGTAGTAGTAGGACGGCACGTCGCCGGCGATGACCACCATCGGCGTGCAGTCGAGGGCGGCGTTGGCGACGCCCGTCGCGGCATTCGTGAGGCCCGGCGACAGGTGCGTCAGCAGCACCGAGGCCCTGCCGGTCGCCCTTGCGTAGCCGTCCGCCGCATGGGCCGAGATCTGCTCGTGGCGGACATTGACGAAGCGGATCCTGGAGTTGGCCAGCGCCGAGAGGACGGCGATGTTGGTGTGGCCGCACAGGCCGAAGATGTGCGTAATGCCGCGCGCTTCCAGATAGCGCACCAGTTGCGGCGCCTGCTCCGCCGTCTTGGCGTTGGGGTCCCGGGCCATTCAAAGCACCTCGGTGTTGTAGAACTCGCCGAACAGCTCCTCGTCGGACGGCCGGTCCTCGGGGATCGGACGGGCGACCCAGGTGACGTTCATGTAGTGCTTCAGCGAGATGTTCTCGTTGGTGATGTTGCCGCCCCAGACGCCGCAGCCGAGGCTGGAGGTCATCGGCATGCCGTTGGTGAAGGAGCCGGCATTGGCCTTGGACTGCGGCTGGCGCACCATGACCCGGCTGACCGGGGCGTTGGCGGCATGGCGCAGGATGCGCTCCTCGTCGAAGGAGTAGATGCCGCAGGAATGGCCCTTGCCGCCGACCTCGTAGATGGCGCGCACCATCGGCAGGGTCGCCTCGAAATCCTTGGCCCGGTAGAGCGCCATGGTCACGCAGAGCTTTTCGCGGCTGAAGGGGTGCTCCTTGCCGATCCCCTCCTGCTCGACCATCAGGAACTTGGCGCCGTCCGGCAGCTCGAAGCCGGCGAAATGGGCGATGGTCTTGGCGTCGACCGCGACGGTCTCGATCTTGCGCGAGCCGTCGTCGTTCCACAGCGCCTTGGCGAGGAGCTCCTTTTCCTCCGGCGAGCAGAGGTAGCCGCCCTCGGCGATCAGCGCGTCCCTCATCTTGTCGTAGACCGCATCGACGATGATCAGATTGCCGTCGGCCGAGCAGCCGGAGCCGAAATCCGACATCTTCGACATGCGGGAGTTGGCGGCGGCCTCGGCGATGTCGGCGGTCTCGTCGATGACCATGGTGGAGTTGCCGGCGCCGACGCCGAAGGCGGGCTTGCCGGAACTGTAAGCCGCCTTGACCATCGGCTTGCCGCCGGTGGCGAGCGTCAGGTCGGCCGACGCCATCAAATAGCCGGTCGCCGGGATCGACGGCTTGCGCACGCACTGGAACAGATCCTCCGGCGCGCCGACCAGCTTGCAGGCATGGCGCATCACGTTGACCATCTCGTTGGTGGTCTCCTTGGCGCGCGGATGCGGCGAGAAGATCACCGCGTCCTTGCACTTGGCGGCATAGATGCCGGTGACCGGCGGGGTCAGTTCGGGGTTCGTCGTCGGGATCAGCGAGGCGATGACGCCGGCCGGCTTGCCGATCTTGGTGAGGCCCTTTTCCGGGTCCTCCTCGATGACGCCGACCGACTTGCCGCGCAGCGCGTCGCGCAGGATGCCGAGGATCTTGAAGCGCTTGCCGCCGCGGCCGGCGCGGTCGCCGATGCCGCTCTCGTCGACGCCCATCTGGGCGATGCGCAGGAACGTCTTCTCGTTGCCGCAATGCCAGCCGATGGCCTGGGCAAGGCGGTCGACCTGGGCCTGGTCCCAATCGGCGATCTCGTCCATCGCCTTGCGGGCGCGGAGCATCATTTCGTCGATTGCGTCGATCTCTTCCTGTGTGATCTCGCGTGCCATTGTTATCTCCTTGTGCTCCTGTCGGCCTCAGATCGACTGCAGGGTCTCGGCCGGGTTCGCATCGAACACCGAGCGCGCCGCTTCGAGGCAGTTGCGGGCATGCTGCTCAAGCCCGAGTTCGGCAATCCGCTTGGCGTGGGGCAGCTCGATCGACAGCGGAAGGTCGGGAAAGAGGTAGTTGACGGCCCAGAAGTCGATGGCCCCCTCGCCCGGATAAAGGCGGGCGTCGCGGGCGGTCTGGATCATCTTCTCGCGGGTGAAGGCGAGGTCTTCCGCATCGCAGATGTGCAGGAAGTTGATCCACTCCGGCGGCACCTTTTCCAGCGCCAGCAGCGGCGTCTTGTTGAAGTGCATGTAGAGCGTGTCGACCAGCATGCCCTGGTTCCGACGCCCTGCCCGCTCCAGCACCTCCATCACCTCCTCCAGCGTCGTCAGCCGCGAGAAGGCCGGGAATTCCAGGTTCACCGTCAGCCCGAAGGGCGCGGCGAGGTCGCAGATCTCCGCAAAGGTCTCGACGATGTATTTGCGGTCGTTGCGCACATCGGTCCAGGCCGAGCAGATGACCTGGCTGGCGCCGAGCTCCGCCCCGACCTCGAAGGAGCGCAGGAACTCGCGCGGCTGAAGCCCGCGCATGATCCGCATCAGCTCGATGTCGAAGCATTTGAGGCCCGTATCGGCGAGCGCGCGCTTCGTCTCTTTCACGATCTGCGGGTCGGTCGGGTCGATGTCCGGTTCGCCGGCAACGCCGAGGTGGAACAGCCGGTAGCTGACATAGTCGTAGCCGGTGCGCGCGGCCATGTAGGTCTGTTCAGGCGGCGTGACGCCCGGCACGGTCAGGTAGGACAGTGAATAGGGATGGCTCATGCCTTCTCCTCCACGGCGCGCTCCCAGGGCGGAACGGGGACGTGGCTGACGCGGGCCGGCAGCGTGCGGCCGAGAAGCTCCTCCGCCTCGGCGACCAACGCCCGCAGCGCCTTCCAGTCGATGCCGGTCTCAAGGCCCATCTGCTCGCAGGCAAAGGCCGCGTCCTCGGTGGCGATGTTGCCGGTCGCCTTGGGCACGAACGGGCAGCCGCCGAGCCCACCGAGGGCGGCGTCGACGACGCGCACCCCGGCCTCGATCCCGGCGATCATGTTGGCAAGGCCGAGGCCCCGCGTGTCGTGCAGGTGGAGCGACAGCGCCACCTCCGGCGCAATCTCGCCGCGAAGCCGCGTGCACAGCTCGAACACCTGGCGCGGATTGGCGAGGCCGGCCGTGTCGGCGACGTTGATCTCATTGACGCCGAGGTCGGAGAAGCGGCGGGCGATCTCAGAGACCCGCTCCGGGTCGATCCGGCCCTCATAGCCGCAGCCGAGGGCGGACTGGATGCCGGCACGCACGGCGATCCCCTCGCCGAGCGCCTTTTCGATCACCGGCAGGATGCGCTCGATGCCGTCGTCGACGCTGCGGTTGGCGTTCTTTCGCGAATGGGTCTCCGAGGCCGAGACCGAGATCGACAGGTGCCTGACGCCGACGGCCATCGCGCGGTCGAGGCCGGCCTTGTTGAGGACGAGCGCGGTGTAGACGACGCCCTCCTTCGGCACGATCCGCTCGAACAGCGCATCGGTGTCGGCCATCTGCGGCACGCGTTCGGGATGGACGAAGGAGCCGACCTGGATGCGCCGCACCCCGGCCGCTTCCAGGGCCGTCAGGAAGTGCAGCTTTTCCTCGATCGAGAACAGCCGCTTTTCGACCTGCAGGCCGTCGCGCAGGAACGTGTCTTCGATCAGGATATCGTCCGAAAAGTCGTACATCAGAAGCCCAAAGCGTGCGGAAGCCAGGTGACCGTTGCCGGCACGAAGGTGAGGATCAAAAGCACCAGCACTTCGACGAAGAAGAACGGCATGATCTGCCGCACGATCCGCGACATGCCGACATTGGCCACCCCTTCGGCGACGAACAGGCACAGCCCGAGCGGCGGCGTGATCAGGCCGATCATCAGGTTGAAGATGACGAGAATGCCGAAATGGACCGGATCGACGCCCATGGAGACGGCGATCGGGTGCAGGATCGGCACCAGCACCAGCATCGCCGCGATGCCTTCGAAGAACAGGCCGACGAACAGGAACAGGACAATGACGGCGAGCAGGAACATCGTCTTGCTGTCGACATTGCCGATCACCCAGTCGGTCAGCATGTTCGGCACACGGTTATAGGTGAGCAGCCAGTTGGCGGCGGCGACGGCTGCGATGATGGCAAGGATCACCGCGCTGTCGCGCATCGCGTGGGCGAACAGGCGCGGCAGCATCGACGGCTTGATCTTGCGGTAGACGAAGAGGCCGAGGATCAGCGCATAGGCGACGGCAAAGCTGGCGGCCTCCGTCGGGGTGACGACGCCGAGCAGCATGGAGCCGACGACGAAGACGGGCATCAGGAGCGGCAGCACGCCGCCGAGGAGCGCGTCGCGGGTCGAGGTCCCGTCCTGCTTGGAGCCCGCGGAGGTCTCCTTCACCTTGACCCTCAGCGCGACATAGGCCGACAGGAAGAGCGCCAGCAGGAGGCCCGGCACGACGCCGGCAAGGAACAGCACCGGCACGGAGACGCCGGAGACGATCAGCGCGTAGATGATGACCGGGATCGAAGGCGGAATGATCGGCCCGATGACCGAGGAGGCGGCCGTCAGCGCGGCGGCGAAGGCGCGGTCGTAGCCGTTCTTTTCCATCTCCGGGATGAAGACGCGGCCGATGGCCGAAGTGTCGGCGACGGCCGAACCGGAGAGGCCCGCAAAGATCACCGAGGCCCAGATGTTGACATGGGCAAGGCCGGCCGGAAAGCGCCCGACGAGGATCTTGGCAAAGGCGATGATGCGGTGGGTGATGCCGCTCGCATTCATCAGCTCGCCGGCGAGGATGAACAGCGGAATGGCCAGAAGCGGGAAGGAGTTCAGCCCCTTGAACATCTCGGTCGCGACGATGCGGATGTTGTAGGGCGGCTCGCCGGTGGCCATGAACCACAAGAGGGCGGCGAGGATGGAAACGGCGATGGGCAGGCCGAACAACAGACCGCCGAGGAGAATGGCATAGGACATCGCTCAGGCCGCCTGATCTTGGACGCCGGCGCGGATCTCCTGCAGCCGCGTCAGGAACCGGATAAGGGCGGCGAGCGCGAGAAGGACGCCGCCGATGGCGATGGCGGACTGCCAGGTGCCGACGTGGCCGATCCATTCCAGCCAGGCAAGGCCGGTGCTGTCGGCGAGCGCGCGGGCGGAGCCGATGAGGCCGGACGCATCGATGTGCGGGCGCCGCATGGCGAACAGGATGCCGGACCAGGCGAGCGCTGCACCCGTCACCATGGTGACGATATCGGTCGCGGCAAAGAGCTTCTGCGTCCAGGCCTCCGGCAGAATGTCGGTGACGAGGGCGAAGCGGATGTGCCGGTCGTTGAGATAGGCAAGGCCGATGCCGAACATGACGCCGTAGATCATCAGGTAGATCGGCAGTTCCTCGCCCCATTCCAGGGAGCGGCCCGTGGTGTAGCGGCGCATCGAATTCACGAAGATGATGGCGAAGACGAGGAACATCATCAGGCCGGCCCCGAAGGCCAGGATGCGTTCATAGAGCCGGCTGATACGGGTCATGGGCGCCCTGTTTCTCCAGACATGCCGGGCTGGAGGGCAACGCGCACGGCGCTGCCCTCCGCCGGGGTGGTTGCTTATTCGGTCGCGGCGGCGACGGCCTTGTCGAGCTGGTCGATCCAGCCGGCGTCGTCACCGAGTTCGCCGGCGAGCCATTCCTTGACGGCGGGCTGGGCGGCGTTGCGGAACTGGGCGAGTTCCTCGGCGGTCGGCGAATAGACCTGCATGCCCTCGGCCTGGACGGCGTTGACGCCGAGCGCGGTCGAGAACTGCTGGATGGAGCGGCCCATATTGCCGGCGACGATGGCGGCCTTCTGGACCACTTCCTGCTCCGCCGGGCTCAGCGACTGGAAGAACTCGTCGGAGATCAGCAGGAAGTCGGCGCCGTAGACGTGACCGTCGAGGGTCATGTACTTCTGCAGCTTGTGCAGACCGTTGTTGTAGATCACGCCGACCGGGTTCTCCTGGCCGTCGACGACGCCGGTGGTCAGCGCGTTGGGAAGCTCGGTCCAGGCGATCGGGGTCGGCTCGCCGCCGAGGCCCTTGACCATCTCGATGTAGAGCGGGATCGGCTGCACGCGGAACTTCAGGCCCTTCATGTCCGCCGGGGTGCGGATTTCGCGCACGCCGTTGGTGAAGTTGCGGAAGCCGGTCTCACCATAGGCGAGCGTCCTGAGGCCGGTCTTTTCCAGGCAATGCTCGGCGAGGGCAGCGCCGAAGTCGCCGTCGAGCACCTTCCAGGCGACGGGCGCGGAGGGGAAGGTGTAGGGAATGTCCAGCACGGAGGCGGCCGGGCAGACCTTGGACATGGCGCCGGAGACCATCACCACCTGGGTGATGCCGTCCTGGGCCTGGGCGACCAGTTCGTCCTCGTTGCCGAGCGCGCCGGCCGGGAACAATTCGACCGTCAGGTCGGTCTCGCCCTCGACGATGTTCTTGAAGATCTCCGCCGCGGCGCCCTTCTTGGAATTCTGCCAGTCAGCGGGGTCGACATGTGCAAAGCGGATGGTCTGCGCGTTGGCGACCGCCATCCCCAGCCCCATCGCCAGGGCGGCGATGGCCGATAGTGTCGTGGTGGTGGTGAAACGCATGGTCTTTCCTCCCTTTTGCGTTCATTGCTGTTTCAGTCGTTGGCAGCGGCCATCAGCCGGGCCTTTCTGGCGAACGCCTCGCGCATCGCCCGCTGGTCCGGCTTCTGGCCCGTAAAGAGTTCGAAGGCGCGCACGGCCTGCCAGAGGGCCATGCCGCCACCGCCCATGACCCGGCAGCCGCGCGCCCGCGCGGTCGCCAGGAACTCCGTCTCGATGGGGAAATAGACGACGTCGACGACCCAGGCCTCGCCCCGGATCGCTTCGGCCGGCAGCGGCAGGCCCGGCATCTTCTGCATGCCGACGGGCGAGGCGTTGACGATGCCGTCGCAGCCCTCGGCCGCCGCGCCGGCATCCTCGACCACGACGATCTCGGCCGCCTTGCCGAGTTCTGCCATTTCGCGGGCGAGCAGCTCGGCCCTGGCGCGGTCGGGGTCGAAGAGGCGCAACTCGCCGACGCCCTCGCTGAGAAGACCGAAGGCCACGGCGGAACCGGCGCCTCCGGCACCCAGTTGCAGGACACGTGTCCGCGGCACGTCGGGGAGTTCGTTGCGAAAGGCCTCGGTGAAGCCCCAGATGTCGGTATTGTGGCCGAAGCGGCGCCCATCCCGAAGGACGACCGTGTTGACGGCGCCGACGCCGCGGGCGTTTTCCGACAATTCGTCCAGGTACGGCAGCACCGCCTGTTTGCACGGGTAGGTGACGTTGAGGCCGTCGAAGCCCATCCAGTCGGCGAGCTTCAACAGCTCCGAAAGGGGGATATCCGGCCCGAGGTCGAGATCGAGACGGCGATAGACGAGCGAGAAACCCGCCGCCAGTGCGGCAGCCTCGTGCATGGCGGGCGTTCGCGATTCCGCGATCCCAGCGCCAATTAAACCGATGAGCACCGAGCCGCGCCCGGCACCCCGATCATCCGGCAACCGTAACATGTATCCTCCCTAGTACCGACGACATTGGACCGTACGGTTAAAAGAGTCAATTGCTTTGGACCGGCCGGTTCATTACCCTGACGTCAAGCAAGGAATCCGAAATCAATGAGCGACATAGAGGCGGCGGACGAGGCTCCGGAGACGGAACCGAAGAGGCGCTGGAAACAGGATCCGGAAGCGGTGCGGGCCAATATCCTGGCGGCCGCGGCCGAGGAATTCGCCGAGCACGGCCTGACCGGCGCGCGGGTCAGCGAGATCGCCGCGCGCACGCGCACCTCCAAGCGGATGATCTATTATTATTTCGAGGACAAGGAGACGCTCTACCGGCGGGTCCTGGAAGAGGCCTACCGCAAGGTCCGCGGCGAGGAATCCACCCTCGACCTGTCGTCGCTGGCGCCGCTCGATGCGCTGCGCAAGCTGGTGGAGTTCACCTTCGACCACCACCGCGCCAATGAGAGCTTCATCCGCCTGGTGATGATCGAGAACGTCCACAAGGGCCGGCACCTGGCGACGTCGGACCTGATCGCGCGGGTCAATGCCAGCGCCATCGAACGCATCCACGAGATCTGCGCGCGCGGCCAGGAGGACGGCAGCATCCGCGCGACCGTGACGCCGCTGGAGCTGCACTGGATGATCTCAGCGCTCTGCTTCTTCAACGTTTCGAACCGGCCGAGCTTCGGCATCAGTTTCGGCGAGCACCTGTTCGATCCGGAGAACGAGGAGCGCCTGCGCGACCTCACCATCGAGGCGGTGCTGTCCGCGGCGCGGCCGCCGCGGTAAGGGCGCAGGACGCGTACCCGACATGCGGGCAGCGCGGAGCGAACGCGGTCAGTCGAACACCGATGCGATCTCGTCGACGCTGACGCCTTCCTTGATCTCGCGCAGGCGCGCATAGATCAGGGCGATGACGATGCCGCCGAAGCCCATGAAGAAAGCCGTGAGGAGGGCCAAGGCGCCCGCGCCGATGAACAGGCTGCTGGTGCCGATCATGGCAATGATAACGCCGCCGGCGAGGCTGATGAGGACCAGGATGATGCCGACGAGGACCAAGGTCCCGAGGATCGGCCAGCGGTACCCCTTGGTCAGCTGCGCGCTGCGGCCGAGGCCGCGAAAGCCGATGCCCTCGATGACGACGGCCGGCGCCATGACCGAGAACACGGCGTAGACCCAAAGGCCCGGAATGATCAGGGCCAGTGCGGCAATCACTGCGAGAAAGCCCGCGGCCAGGCCGAGAATCGCGATCGGCAGGGCCGAGCCGAAGGCGCGCGAGATGTACTGGCCCATGCGCAGCGGCCGCTTGAGCTTGGCGTCATAGGCCAGTTGCACCAGCAGAGCGGTCGCGATCGCATAGACGACCTGGTCGATCAGTGTCTGAAAGAAACTGGCGGCCGCCGCGCCGGCATTGGACGTGTTGACCTCAGTCAGGCCGAGGGTGACGCTCCAGCCGACGAGCATCGCGGAGATGACGAGCCCGATCACCGTCGGGATAAGGGCCATGACGATCACGGCGGGAAATTTCCGGAAAAAGATCGAAAAACTGTCGCCGATGATCGTGCCGACGCCAAGCGACGGCGCGGGCCGGTCCATGGACATATCCGTCATGACAAATCCTTTTCTCGAAAACGCCTTATCTGTTCAATCGGGCGCCCCGTCCCGGCCGCGAGGATGCGACCGCTCGCTCCAACCCATGAAAAGCCGGCCTGCCTTGCGCGCGCAACCCTTTTTGCCGAGGCGGCCTGTCTCAGTCAGCCGGCTGTGGCAAAAGCCTCACTCGTCCTCGCTCGATGCGGCGAAATGCTTGTCCTTGCGCCGGTCGCCGAAGAGCTGGCGCTGCTCCAGATGCTCGCGCTGCGCGTTGTAGAACGCGCGCAGGAACTCCCGGTGATCGGACGGCGGGATCGGGTCGGCATGGCCGATCTTGTGCTGGATCCTGTCGACGATCGCGGCCAGCGTCGCGCGGTGATTGGTGTATTCGGAGAGCGCCACGGATCGTTCTTCCACCCTCAGAAACTTCTCAAGGGTCTGCAGCTCGAACGCCCCATAGTGGTCCAGCTGGTGCGGCAGGAAGGTGAACCTGTCGCCGGTTGCCGCACCGCGTGGGGCCTCCGCCGCAAGGTCCTTCAGGAGGATCGGCACCGGCAGGTGGATCACATGTGTGCCCGCGATCATGTCGCCGAGCCGCATGCGGTACCGGTTGAGGAGCGGGACGAGCAATGTGATGACGATCCACGCCAGGCCGAGCAGCATGAGGACGGGCTCGTCGGCGTCCAGCGCCAGGAGCAGGGTCGCGGGCAGCAAGACCTCCGCCTCCTTCATCAGGTTGCGCGCGACCACCGCGTGGGTCGTCAGCGGGCCGCCGTCATGGGCGACCACCTTGATCTTCATCAGCCGCTTGCCGAGCGTCTGGCCGTTCCAGACCAGTTCAGAGACCACGTAATAGGGCACACGGATCAGGAAGAAGAGCATGACGCCGATGGCAAGCGTGCTCGTCGGATCGGTGGCGCCAAGGGCAATCAGCAACAGGAAGATGGCGAGCGCTCCGACGAAGGTGATCAGCACATCGGCGATCTGGGCGGCCAGGCGGACGCCGACGCCGGCCACCTTCAGCTTCAGCGGCACGCCTTCCGGCGGCATGATCTCGTCGACCGGCGGCCTTTTCTCAGATGGGCGGGACCGGCGGATCATCGCGGCGACCTTCCCGCCAGAACGACCCAGGCCAGCCAGAGAAGGCCGACGCCCCAGCCGAGCGCGAACCGCGTTTCCGGCTGCTGGATGAGCTGCCGGGCAAAGCCCTCCAGAACGGCGGCGACCAGCAGCATTGCGGCCGCGACGATCGCAAGCTTGGCGGCATCGCGGCCGGCATGGCGAAGCGCGTCCCGGCGCGTCCGGTCGCCCGGAAAGAGAACCGCCCAGCCGAGCTGCAATCCCCCGGCGCAGGCAACGCAGATCGCCGACAGCTCCGTCACCCCGTGGACCGAAAGCCAGGCGGCCAGATCGACCCCGAGGCCGCGGTCGACATACAAGGCAAAGAACGCCCCGAGGGACAGGCCATTCTGGACGGTGAGCAGGATGGCCGGAACGCACAGGAAGACGCCGAGGCCGAAGACCAGAAACGCAACCTGCGTGTTGTGCGAAAAAAGGAAGGTCGCAAAGGCGCCGAGCGCCGACTTGTCGGGGGCCTCATCATAGAGCGCCCGGCGCAGGAACTCCGTGGTGGCCTCCGGCCCGCGACCCCCTGCAAGGCCGGACGGCATGAAGACGTGGTACCAGCCGGTGCTCTCCTGGTAGAGCAGGTAGCCGACGAAGACGCCGAGGCCGAGACACAGATAGGCGGCGAGGATGAACGGCCACGAGCGGCGCATGGCCCGGGGCGCGCTCTGCGCGAAGAACCGCCGCAAGACGCCGCCGACACGCTCCTGCGGCGCGTAGACGCTGAGATAGGCCCGCGCCGTCAGCGCCTCCAGATACTCCAGCAGCGCCTTGTCAAGGGAGACCTCCCGGGCGATGGCAAGCGCGGTCGTCGCCTGCCGGTAGAGCGCGGAGAGGTCGCGGGCCGCGGCAAAGCTCATATGCTGGATGCCGTGCGTCTCGGCCTCGGTGACCAGCCGCTCCAGCCGCTTCCAGTCGGCTTCCCGCTCCTTGCGGAACCGGGCCGAACGCATGAGCTGGCCCTGGTCCATCAGATCACCTCGCGCGCCTTGATATCGAGATAGGCCGAGATCAGCCGGGCCGTCACCTGGTCCGGCCTGGCATCGACGACCGTGACGCCGAGCCGGGCGAGCCGTTCGTGCACCAGGCGGCGTTCGGCGATCGACTGGCTGGCGGCAACGAGGGTCGCGACGCCGTTGAGGGTCTCCGGCGCCGTCTCGACCAGCCCTTCGGTCTCGGGATCGCGCAGGGTCACGAAGATCAGCACGTGGCGCCGTGCCAGGATGCCGATGTTCTCGATCAGCAGTTCGGCCGAGGTGGTGTCGACGAAATCGGTGAAGATAACGATCAGGCTGCGCTTCGGCGTGCGCGCGTTGAGCTCGCTGAGGGCCAGCATGTGGTTGGTTTCGCGGCCGACATAGGTGAAATCCGCCATCAGGCTGCGCAGCCGCGCAAAGGCCGCGCGGCCGGCCTGCGGGGCGACGAAGACCCGGGGCTGGATGTCGTAGGCGTAGCAGGCGACGAGGTCGCCGCCGATGATCGCCGCCCATGCGGTGGCAAGGGCGGCGGTGACGGCATGGTCGATCTTGGCAATGCCCATCACCTCCTCGCGCATCAGATAGCCGGTGTCGAGCGCGACAATGACCTGGTGGTTGCGTTCCGCCCTCAGCTCCTTGGCGACGAGCGAGCGGCGGCGGGCGGAGCGCTTCCAGTCGATGGTCTTGACGTCCATGCCTTGCACGAAGTCCCGGAGCTGGTGGAATTCGGACCCCTCGCCGATGATCCGGTTTTCCTTGACGCCGAACAGCGTGCTGGCAACGGTGGTGGTGATCTGGCCCGACTGGACGAGACGGATGTTCGGCACCACCCGGACGCTGGCGCCGACGGCGATGCGCGGGACGAATTCAAAGAGCTTCAGGCGCGATTGCCAGGACAGCCACAAATACTCGAACGACCAGTTGCCGCGCCGGACCGCCCGGCAGGGCACGCGTGCCCTAGCCGTCCGGTCGTCGCTGACCTCGAACGCAAACTCGCCGGGGCCGCTGACGCCGACCGGCCACTCGAGCCGGCCGCGCAGGGCGTCCGGCGCGTTCGCGACCGCAAGCTTCAGGTCGGCCGTCTCGCCGACGAAGATCTCCGGGACGAGCTCGAACGCGACCTCCTTGCGCCGCGACGGCGACAGCAGGAGGTCGGCGGCACCGGCGAACGCCAGCAGCGCCCAGGGCAACAGCGCCGCCTCGCGCAGTACGCCGCCGAGGACCGACGCCACGACCGACAGGACCAGCGCCAGGGTTCCGGCCAACAACAGTCTGGGGGCGGGACGGATCAGCGCGGGGCCTCGATCTGGTTGAGGATGTTCTCAAGCACCTGGGCCGGGTGCCGGCCCTCGATCTCGGCCGTGGGACCGAGCACGATGCGGTGGCGCAGCGCCGGCACGAACAGCCGCTTGACGTCATCGGGGATAGCAAAGTCCCGCCCGTTCAGCGCCGCAAAGGCGCGCGCGGCACCGGCCATCGCATCGGCCGCGCGCGTCGAGGCGCCGAAGGCGATGTCGGCGCTTTCCCGGGTCGCGCGCACCAGCCGGAGGATATAGGCGAGGATGTCGTCGTCGAGGATGATGGCATCGATCGCAGACCGGATTTCCGCCAATTCGCCGGCGCCGATGACCTGGTCCAGGCCGGTCGGCTCCGTCCCCACATCGATCGGCTGGGCGGCGTGCTGCTGCAGGATCGCCATCTCGATGTCCTGGGGCGGGAAATCGATGACCAGCTTGAACAGGAACCGGTCGAGCTGCGCCTCCGGCAGCGGATAGGTGCCCTGCTGCTCGATCGGGTTCTGGGTGGCGACGACGATGAATTCGGAGCCGAGCGCGTGGTCGGTGCCGTCGATGCTGACGATGCGCTCGTTCATGGCCTGCAGCAGCGCGGCCTGGGTCTTGGGCGGTGCCCGGTTGATCTCATCGGCGAGCAGGATCTGGCTGAACACCGGCCCCTTGGTGAGCACGAAATCGTTGGTCTGGAAGTTGAAGATCGAGGTGCCGAGAACGTCGCCCGGCATCAGGTCGGGCGTGAACTGGATGCGCCCGAAATCGAGGTCGAGGGCGGCGGCGAAGGAGCGCGCCAGCAGCGTCTTGGCGGTGCCCGGCGGTCCTTCCAGAAGCACGTGGCCCTGCGCGAACAGCGCCACCAGGAGGAGTTCGATAATGTCCTCCTGGCCGAGGACCACCTTGCCGATCTCGGCGCGCAGGGCCTCCGCCCGCTCGCGAAGCATGTCAGGTGTCATGCGTTATCTGCTCCAATATCCGTTCCAGTCTGTCGACATGTTGCATGGC
Organism: Rhodobium gokarnense; assembly: GCF_025961475.1. Taxonomy (NCBI): domain Bacteria; kingdom Pseudomonadati; phylum Pseudomonadota; class Alphaproteobacteria; order Hyphomicrobiales; family Rhodobiaceae; genus Rhodobium; species Rhodobium gokarnense. The sequence goes on from NZ_JAOQNS010000012.1 coordinate 113,761, forward strand.
TTCGTTGGCGCCGACCCGCTGGGGCAGCGCGTCGATGGCGGAGAGCGCGGCGGCCAGCGGCTCGGCATAAGCCGGATGGCGGCGGCGCAGATATTTCAGGAACGCATCGCTTCCCGCAATGCGATGCCCCTCGGCGGGACCGACCATGGCGGCGGCCGTCGCCGCGAGCCGGGCCCTTGCGTAGTCCTTGACCATGGCGCCGTCCTGGTCGGCAAGGCGCATCAGGCGTGCCCGGGCGGCGATCGCCACGGTCTTGCTCGCCCCGAGGCCGCCGCCGCCGGCCCTGACCGGGCCGTAGCGCCGGGCGCCGCGCCACAGGAACAGGGCGAATGTAAGCGCCGCGCCGAGCCAGAGAAGCGTGAAGGGCGGCGAGAAGAAGCGCTTGAGGTCGGCCCAGCTCCGCTCGCGCCTTGCGGCATCGCGGGGGGCGTGCAGCCAGTTGCTGAGGCTGTAGTCGATGACGATGTTGCGATCGCCCGCAAGCTGCCGGAAGAGGTTCCTGGCGATGAACGCGTTGTCGCCGAGGCGCAGGCCGTGATTGTTGAGAAGGTCGGGATCGGAGAGGATCAGGACGCGCCGCTTGCCGTCCCTCGCCGCCAGCGGACAGTCGGCGAGGAGCATGGCGCCGGGCCGGCCGATCATCGGCTTGCAGCCGGGAGCGTCGAACAGCTGGGCCGCGTAGACCTCCGCCGTCAGCGCCCTGCCCGCCTCCGTGCCGTAGCGGAAGCCGGTGAAGGCGCGGTTCGAATAGGTGATCCGGGCCGTGCGGGCGCCGATCAACTGCCGCAGCATGGCCTCCAGGCGGGACGGCTCGACACGCAGCAGGGGGTGGCCGAGCCGCTCCAGGCGCATGGCGCTGCGCCATTTCGGCAGGGCAATCAGGGCATCGACCCGGCGCGCCTTGTCGCGGATGACAGTGTAGGTCAGGTCGTTCTCGTCCTGCTGGAGGAGCAGTTGCTCGCTCGTCTCCGGCGTCGGGCGCGCCTTGTCCGGCCGGGTGTCGTAGATCGGCAGCACCAGGAGGCCGATGGTGCTCTGGTCGATCTGCCAGCCGCCGGAGAACCCTTGCGCGCTGAGGCCGTCGGAGGAGAGCCACGCCTGCAGGCCGTCGAACCCGGTCGTTGAGCTGCGCAGCGCCTGTTGCCGCAGCGTGAGCCCGTAGCCGACGATGCCGACGACGAGGACGACGAAGACCGCGATCAGGACCGTCTCGGCGCGCGGCCCCCGGGGCCGGCCGGTGATGGTTGTCGCGCTCATGGGCCGGTCGCCCCGAACAGCGGCCTGATGTCTTCGACAAGCGCGTCGAACTCGCCCTCGCTGACGTCGCGACCGCCGAAATGCACCCGCTCGCTGGCAAAGACCAGCGCGCGGAGCGCGTCCAGATGGGCCTGGCCGGCGGGAATGTGGCTGAGGGCATCCCGGGCAGTCCAGCTTCGCTGCGGCAGGACGCCGTGGGCGCCGAGCACCCGCAGAAGGGCCGACTGCGCCAGCAGCATGACGGCGCGGCGCCTGTCGGCGATCCGCAGCAATGCCTCAAGCGTGCCCGGCACGGGCTCCGCCTCGCTCTCCTCGCCGCCGCGCGCCCGGCGGCGGGATCGCCCGGGATTCGCCGCCTCCTGGCGCAGTGAGACGGAGATGCCGCCGCCATAGCGGGCCAGCAGATAGCCGAGGGCCGCGAGGATGGACGCCGTGACCACGACGACGATGATCCGCGGAGCGCTCCAGTCCCCGGCCGTCCACTCCTTCGACGGGGGCTCCGGCTGCTGGCTCGTTTCCAGCGGCGGACGCGGGCCGAACGGATCGTAGTAGACGGCGTCGGTATCGATGCCCCGCAGCCGCAGGGACTTCAGGTAGGCGGACCCGGACTCGGTGATCTCCCGGCTCGGCTGCACGACCTCCTGCGCAACCACGGCGGATGCATGAAGGACAACCGCGACAAAGAGGATGAGCGCAACGCGCGGTCGCATCCCGAACTCCGATTGCTGAGACACTGGTCGGCCGCGATCCCGTTCGGACAGGTCCTCAAGCGTTGCCCGGACATGCGCGGTGGTCAATGCGGCGTTATAGAACGCACCGCCGATCCGGAACAAGGCACGGGGCAAGAGCGGGCCGCGGCAGGTGCGCGGCCCGGCGTCATTTGCTCAGGGAAGCTGCGACATCCGAGGGGCCGGCATTTCCTGGACAGGAAGGCCTTCCGGCCGTTCCGCGACCTGCCGCCCCGGCGTGCGGGTCCAGAAGGCCCGGAGCGACGGTCCGTCCCTGATGCGACGCTCGCGGAAGAAGGAGACGATCTCATAGGGCCAGACGCGGCGTCCCATGGCGGTGTACCAGCGCATCGCGTGGCGCTGCTCCCGGTCCGGCTGCAGATAGGTGCGCCAGAGCGCTTTCGGCCGGCACTGCAGGGCCGCTTCGATGAATTTCACCCAGACGAGAACCCGCCAGGGCGCCATCTGCTGCGTCGCCAGCACCTGGTGCTTGTAGTCCCAGCGGCGCTGGTCGGGCTGGATGGTGGTCCGGTCCGCCTCCTCGTCGAAATAGGGCGTCCAGCGATGCGGGGTCGCATAGAGGATCTGGACCTGATCGGGGTCGTAGGCGAGCAACTGGCGCAGCATGCGCCAATAGTCCCGGTCCGCTTCCTCCCTGAACCCAACGACCGAGGTCGCCATGGAGATGATGCCGTGGCGGCGCAGCAGCCGGATGGCCTGGCGGTCGGTCGCCGTGGTCGAGCCCTTCCTGATGCGCTCAAGGGTGGCCGCATCGGTGTTTTCCAGCCCGAGCAGGAAGCGGATGACGCCGGCCTTCCGGTAGAGGTGCAGGATGTCGGCGTCGCGGACGATATCGCCGGCGCGGGTCGAGCCGACGAGGGTGAGGTCGACGTCCTCGGCGATGAGCGCTTCCAGGAACGCCTTCCAGGCGCGGCGCGACGACGTCGGGTTCTCGTCGGCGAGGTTGATGACCTTGACCCCCTCCTCGCGGTGCAGCCGGGCCAGTTCCCTGGCAAAGGCGACCGGGTCCCGGTGCCGCCAGCGCTTCCAGAAGAGGTTCTGGCCGCAATAGGTGCACTGGTGCGGGCAGCCGCGCGAGAACTGGGCGACGACGGCGCGCATCCCGCCCCAATAGCTGTAGCGCGCGTGGTCGATCAGCTCCCAGCCGATCCGGTAGGCGTCGAGATTGCCGATCAGCGGCGCCGGAGCGGTGCGCACCGGCCGGCCGTCGCTGAGGAACGCCAGTCCGGGCAGATGGTCGAACGGCTGGCGCTGCGCCATCGCCCGGACGAGCCGGCGGGTGGTTTCCTCCCCCTCCCCGCAGACGATCGCCGTCACATGGGGTTCCGTGAGCAGGACTTCGCGCCAGTGGTAGGTCGGGTAGACGCCGCCATAGACGATGGCGATGTCCGGGCGGGCCCGTGCAACCGCTGCCGCGACCTCGGCGATGACCGGGTGGCCGGAGGTCGAGCCGGAATGGCCGAACAGGACGATGTCGGGATCGAAATGGACCACGGCCTCGACGAGCGCCCGGGTCGGCGTCGGCGCAAGGTCGGCATCGATCAGGCGCACCTCGTGGCCGTCGTCGATCAGCGGGCCGCCGATGGCAAGCAGGCCGAGCGGCGGCAGGTGGTCGTCCGGGATGCGGCTGCCGATGGCCGGGTGCGTGACGTTGATGAGCAGGATGCGCAGGACGGGCATACCCGCATGCCCTGAGGGCGCCGGCGAGGCCTCTCGAAGCGCGGGTGTCTGCGCCATGCACACCGAGCGGGCGGGGTACAGGTTTGTCATTCCGCACCTCCTGCCATCGCCTCTTGGCCTGCCGGATGGACATGACCCCGCACCGGTGCACCATCGCAAGCGCCGCCATGCCGTTCGTGTGAAGCGACGGTTTCGCGACAGGGCTGCTCGGCGAGGCCACCGAAGCGGCGGTTGCGGCGGCGGTAGTCACGCATCGCCGTTGCCAGCTCCTCGGCGCCGAAGTCGGGCCAGAGGCAGGGGGTGAAATAGAGTTCGGCGTAGGCGCATTCCCAGAGCAGGAAGTCGGACAGCCGCTGCTCGCCGCTGGTGCGGACGAGAAGGTCGACGTCGGGACAGGAGACGCCGCCCTTGAGATGGCGCGCGAAGGTCTCCGGGGTGAGCGGCGTGTCGCCTCGCGCCGACGATGCCGCCTCGAGGATAGCGTGGCGGGCGGAGTAGTCGAGGGCGATCCGCAGGTGCAGGCGTCTTCCGGCCCTCGTATCGGCTTCGAGCCCGGCGATCTCGTCCGCAAGGCCTTCGGGCAGGCGGTCGCGCCGGCCGATCACCGTCAGGCGGACGCCATTGTCGATGAGGTCCGGGCGCCGGGTGCGGAAATACTGGCGGAACAGCTCAAAGAGCGCATCGACCTCCGCCGCCGGCCGCTGCCAGTTGTCCGACGAAAAGGCATAGAGCGTCAGGGTGCCGATGTTGAGGTCGGGCGCGGCACGGACGACGGCTTCCACGGCGTTGACGCCTTCCACATGGCCGTATGGGCGCGGCAGGCCCCGCTGCAGGGCCCAGCGGCCGTTGCCGTCCATGATGACGGCGACGTGGTCTCTTTTGCGTAAATAACTTTGCATTGCAAAGCTCCTTTCCAAAAAAACACCCCGAACGCGGCGCGTCCGCGGTGAAGCGCACCCCCTGCCCTTTCTCTTGTCGTTGGCGCATCGGATCGTTGCGTTTGTCCAGATCCGATGCGCCGAAGCGCGTTGCCTTCAGACGCTTCTGGCGCCGCCTGTCTCAGGCGGTCTGTCGTTGCGTGTATCTTCGTCCCGGCTACCCTCCTCAGAGAGTCTTCAGACCGGCTTCAGTCCGAGCTTGCCCGGATCGGGTTCGTTGCTGCGTTCCGCGGCGTCGGCCGCGTTCCTGACCACCTGTTCCAGCACGGCCAGATAGTCGGCGAAACGCTTGCGGCCGAGGTCGGTGAGTTCGCACCTGGTGTGCGGGCGATTGCGCTCATAGCCCTTGTGGACGGCGACCAGCCCGGCGTCCTGCAGCACCTGGATGTGGCGGCTGAGATTGCCGTCGGTGAGGCCGCAAAGCTGTTTCAGGTCGGAAAAGGCCAGCCCCTTCGGGTGGCCGACCAGCGACGTGACGATGCCGAGCCTAGCCTTTTCGTGAAACACCCGGTCGAGCCCGTCATAGGCAAAGGGCGCGTCCTCAGATCGCTTGGCCATCGTCGCCTCCATTGGCGCTGCGTAAGAGGATCGCCATCAGGCCCTGGCCGAGGGCGAAGGGGACGCCCATCATCCAGGGCGAAAGCTCGCGGCTGGTGCTTGCGAGGATGAAGACCGCGATCCCGGCAACGAGGTACCAGGCGCCAGCGAGCCCGATGGAGCGCGGCAGGCTGCGCAAGGAGGCGAAAAGGCCAAGCGCGACAAGGATCTGCCAGAGGCCGGGAAGCATCCAGATGGAGTCGGGCGCGTATTTCAGCACCGCCGCGGTCACCGCCGCGCCGGCGACCCCGGCCGGCAGGAACTGCTCGACGGCGGCAAGGATCATCGCATCGGCCATGCCGCCATGGAGGCGCCGGGAGCGCGCAAACATCTCCACGCCGACGAGCGCCGCCGCAACGACGGCGACGACGATCCAGCAGACAACGAACCGCACCGGATCGTCGGCGAGCGCTGCCGGCCAGGTCGCCTGGGCAACGGCAGCGACGAGCGCCAGCCCGCCGGTCGTCGCGATCACCGCAGGGCCGAAGCCGCGAAACAGCGTGCCGGCGGCAAGCTGGCTGCGGATATTGGCAATGTCCGTCAAGGCCTTGTCGAATTCGCCCATGCCGATCCCACGCAGGTGCAAATAACTTTATAATGCAAAGTACACGTCACTCCAAAGATTGGCAAGGGCGATCTTGCAGGCCGGGCGAAAAAGCGGCGCCCGGGGCAGTTGCGTGTTTTCGCCGACGTCGCAGACGGGCGGCCCTCGACCCTCCCGCGCCATCATCCCCTGCCTCGGGAAAACGGCACGGACTTATGAATGTCCGTCATGAGCGTCTGCATCCTGCGCGGCCTAATGCCGCCCGCTCCGGCGACTTACATCAATAGAAACAATCACAAAGCCAAGGCCGCTCCAGACATCCAAGGGGCAAAGCGCCGGATCGGCGCCGGGCCTTGCGGCATGACAGGAGTTCAAGATGGCTTGGGAAAAACAGCAACTGGACGAGATCGCCAAGGCCGGGGATTTCCGGATCGCGCCGTTCCGCAAGGACGGCGAGACGCTCGGCACGCCGACCTATATCTGGTTCGTCACCGTCGGCGGCTCGCTCTATGTTCGGCCGTATAACGGCCGGAAATCGCGCTGGTACAAAGCCGCGATGGAACAGAAGGCCGGCGCCATCAAGGTCGATGGTACGACTCTCGACGTCGCCTTCGCGCCCGCCGACGCCGCCCTCAACGACAAGATCGACGCAGCCTATCGCGCAAAATACCCCGACAGCCGCTACCTGCCGCCGATGATCTCGGAGCGCACCCGCGCCGCCACCGTCGAGGTGCTGCCGCGCGACACCGAGCGCTGAGCGCAGCACCGGCCGAGACCCAACAGACATTTTCTGGACTCCGGCAACCGGCGCGCGACAGGCGCCGGAAGAGACCGCATCGCCGGACCCGTCGGAATTGCACATGAAAGGACCTCAGATGAAGAACCTCCTAGACGGCAAAACCGCCATCGTCACCGGCGCCAGCAAGGGCATCGGCCTTGCCATTGCCGAGCTCTTTGCCGAGGAAGGCGCCAATGTGGTGCTGACCGCGCGCGGCAAGGAGCGCCTCGACAAGGCCGTGGAAGGCATCCGCGCCAAGGGGGCCAAGGCCATCGGCATCATCGCCGATTCCGCCGACCCGGCAGCGCCCGCGCGCGTCTTCAAGGAGGCGATCTCGGCCTATGGCCAGGTCGACATCCTCGTCAACAATGCCGGCTCCGGCGACATGGTCGCCATCGAGGAGGCGAGCGACGAGCATTTCGCCAAGATCATGGAACTGAACCTCGTCGGCCCGTTCCGCTATTGCCGCGAGGCGGTGAAGCACTTCATGCCGCGCAACGAGGGCCGGATCATCAACGTCTCCTCGGTCAACGGCACCCTGCCGATCTGCGGCGTCGCCTACACCTCGACCAAGGGCGGCCTCAACACGATGACCAAGAACATCGCCATCCGCCTATCCGGCACCAGGATCCGCTGCAACGCGATCGCCCCCGGCGTCACCGACACGGACGCCGCGCGCGCCTGGGCCGCCGGCGAGCAGGAAGGCGGCGACGTGATGCTGGAATTCTCCGACAAATACACCAACACCACCGTGCCGATGACCGAACCGCGCGACCAGGCCTATGCCGCGCTCTATCTTGCCAGCGAGATGGGCAAGGCCGTCACCGGCCAGGTCATCCAGGTCGACAACGGCGCCTTCCTGTAATGCGGTCGGGCTTTCCCGCCCGACACGAACACCCCTGCCCACGGACCGGGCCCGGCGGCACGCCAGGCCCGGCCTTTCATTGAGGAGAACCCCACCCATGCCCCACGTCATCGTCAAGGCCTGGCCCGGCAAGAGCGAGGACCAGAAGAGGCGCCTGGCGGAAGCCATCACCAGGAACGTCATGGAGATTTTCGATTACGGCCGGGACCCGGTCTCGGTCGCCATCGAAGAGGTCCCGGCGGAACGCTGGAAAGAGGACGTCTTCGATCCGGACATCGAGGCGTTTCCGGAACGTCTCTACAAGAAGCCCGGCTACCGGATGTAGCGGGAACGAAAAGAGCCGGGCGACAGGGATGTCGCCCGGCTCTTTCTTTTTGTCCAATGGACCGTGCGGCCCGACCTATTCGCCTTCGGGATAGTCCGTGGATAGCGTCAGGTCCTTCCAGGTCTCGAAGTTGTCGCGCAGCTCCTCCAGGCGGTCCATGGCGCGGCCATAGGCCTGCGCGCTCATCAAGAGCCGCAGCGGCGGGTTTTCCGCCTCATAGGCGGTGAGGACGGCCGCGGCCAGGCGCACCGGATCGCCGTCCTGGTGGCCCGAGCCTTCCTTCAGGCCCTTCCTCAGGGCGCCGGCGGTCTCGGCATAGTCGTCGATGACGGTCTTGGATTCGATGACGGAGCGGCCGGCCCAGTCGGTGCGGAACCCGCCCGGCTCGACGATCGTCACCTTGATGCCGAGCGGCGCGGCTTCTTTCGCCAGCGCCTCGGACAGCGCCTCGACGGCGAATTTGGTGGCGTTGTAGTAGCCGAGCGCCGGATAGGCGATCAGCCCGCCGATGGAGGAGAAGTTGAAGATGTGGCCGCTGCGGCGGGCGCGCATGCCCGGCAGCACCTTCTGGGTCAGCGTGTTGAGGCCGAAGACGTTGGTCTCGAACTGGCGCCGGATCTCCGCGTCCTCACCCTCCTCGATGGCCGAGAAATAGCCGTAGCCGGCATTGTTGACGAGAACGTCGATGCGCCCGAAACGGGCTTCGGCGTCGGCAACGGCCTTGTCGATCATCGCCGGGTCGGTGACGTCGAGTGTGAGGGCAAGGGCATGGTCCTCGTTGCCTTCGACGAGGTCGGCGATGCTCTCAAGGCGGCGGGCAGTCATCGCCACCGGAAAACCGCGCGAGAGCAGCAGCTTGGCGATTTCGCGGCCGAAACCGGTCGAGCAACCGGTGACGAACCATACGGGTTTGTCTGTCGACATAATGAGTCCTTTCAAATGTCGGGGTCTTGGGAAGAAGGGCGTTGGCGGCAATCTCCGCCTCAGCCGAAGGGTTTGGTCTTCAGCCAGTCGAGCGTCTCCTTCAGCGTCGTCGGAATGTCGCGAAGGGTGACGCCGAGGCTGTCGCGGCGCGTGAAGTCGAACCCGGTCGGCGTCTCCGGCTCGCCCTTAAGAGGGGCCGGCAGCGCCGAAACGGGAACGTCCTTGGCGATCTCGGCGTAGATGTCGCGCCAGGGCCAACTGTCATAGACCGCGAAATAGCGCCCGGAGGCATCACGGTTCTCATAGCCGGCCAGGAACAACGCCGCCACGTCGTCGAGATGCGAGACGGACATGGAGCCGGCCGGCACCTGGTCGTGCCAGCCCTGTTTGCCCTCCAGCATATCGGCGAGCGCCTTGTGGAAGGAGCGGTTCGCATGTTCGGGAAGGATGGTCGGGCCCAGCATCATGGTCGGCAGGAAGATCACCAGCCGCTGGCCGTGCTCCTCGGCAAAGGCCTTGGCCGAGGCCTCCATCACGGTCTTTTCTGCCGCCGTGTACTTCTTCTGGGAAAGCTGGTGCTGGAGGTCGGAGGGGTGGTCGATCTCGTTCTTCACCGCCACCGGCTCGCGCGGATTGGTGCTGCTGGTCGAGGAACAGACGATGACATTTTTGACGCCCTGCCGGTCGGCGGCCTGCATGATGTTGAGGCAGCCGTCCTCGATCGGCCGGATGATCTCGGACCAGCCCCGATCCTCGTCCATCTCGCGGGCCGGCGTGCCGTCGCGGCCGGCATAGATCGGTACGAGGCAGGCGATGAACACGGCGTCGCAGCCGGCAAGCGGCGCGTCGAAGTCGGCGCTCGTCGCCATGTCGGCGGAATAGAGGACCAATCGCTCCGCCGCGCCGGGCAGCGCCATCAGGTAGGGCGCCTTTTGCGGGTCTGCGGCGTTCCTGAGCGTGCCCTTGACGCGGTAGCCGGCCGCCAGCGCCGCCTTGACGATGTGCGAGCCCACGAGCCCGCTGGCGCCGACGACGCAAAGGGTCTTGTCGCTGTTGCTCATGTCGGGTCTCCCTTTCTGGCTTTCCGTTTCGGCAGGAGCGGCCTCAAACCGCCGCAAGCAGGCCGCAAATGCGTTCCGCACACAGCGCGAGCCGCCTTCCGCCATCCGGAGAAATCGTCTGAAGCACAGATAATACCGCCTTGCGGCGCCGTGTAGGCGCGGCAAATGGCATTGAGAGATGAATGCCGCTCATGAATGGGACGGCTCGGAAAACGGCATCCCGGCGGGCGCCGGACGCATTCCAATGCTTTTAAACGCTCGGCGCCATGTCCGGTTCCATGAGTGAGATCGATAAGTGCAATGAGCCAGGCAGAACTACAGACACCGGGCGGGCACCCTACCCTTTTACATATGCATCCGTCTGAATGACGCGGACCGACAGGAAGGACTTTCCATGAGCCCACCCATCCAATTCGAGCTCCGGCGCCGGACCCTGCTCGCCGGAACGGCGGCGGGCGCGGTGACCGCTGCCCTCGGCCGCTTCGGCGTCGACAAGGCGAACGCCGCAACGGGCGGTTCCGGCGGTGCTGCCCCGGTCGGCCCGGAGACCAGTACCGTGACGCTCACCGTCAACGGCGAAAAGCACGCGTTGACCCTCGACAACCGCACGACGCTGCTCGATGCGCTGCGCGAGCATCTGCACCTCACCGGCACCAAGAAGGGCTGCGACCACGGCCAGTGCGGCGCCTGCACCTGCACGGTCAACGGCACCCGCGTCAATTCCTGCCTCAGCCTTGCCGCCATGCATGACGGCGACAAGATCGAGACCATCGAGGGCATCGGCACGCCGGACAACATGGACCCGATGCAGGCCGCGTTCCTGGAGCATGACGGCTTCCAGTGCGGCTACTGCACGCCAGGGCAGATCACCTCGGCCCGCGCCGTGCTTGAGGAAATCAAGGCCGGCATTCCCTCGCACGTCACCGACGACCTGACCGCCGCGATCGCCCTCACCGATGCGGAGATCCGCGAGCGCATGTCCGGCAACATCTGCCGCTGCGGCGCCTATTCCAACATCCTTGCCGCAATTACCCAGGTCGCGGAGGAACAGTCGTGAAAGCCTTTTCCTACGAAAAAATGACCGATCCGGCCAAGGCCGCGGCCCGCGCCGCCGAGGTCGAGGGCGCAAAATTCCTCGCCGGCGGCACCAATCTGCTCGACCTCATGAAGCTTGAGATCGAGGCGCCGGTGCACATCATCGACGTCAACGGGCTCGGCCTCGACGAGATCACAGAGACCGAGGACGGTGGCTTGCGCATCGGCACGCTGGTGACGAACACCGCGCTCTCCGCCGATCAACGCATCCGCCGTGACTATCCGCTGCTGACGCGGGCGATCGCCGCGGGCGCCTCCGGCCAGCTTCGCAACAAGGCGACGACCGGCGGCAACCTGCTGCAGCGCACGCGGTGCCCGTATTTCTATGACCCGGCCCAGCCCTGCAACAAGCGCGAGCCCGGCTCCGGCTGTGCGGCGCTCTCCGAAGGTGCGTTCTCGCGCCAGCTCGGCATCATCGGCACGTCCGATTCCTGCATCGCGACGCACCCCTCCGACATGGCCGTTGCCATGCGGGCGCTCGATGCCACGGTGGAGACCGTGACGCCGACCGGCATGACGCGCCGCATCGCGCTGGAAGACCTGCACGTCCTTCCTGGCGACACGCCCGACAAGGAGACGTCGCTCCTGCCCGGCGAGTTGATCACCGCAGTGACGCTGCCCGCCCCTGTCGGCGGCGAACAGAAGTATCACAAGGTGCGCGACCGGGCGTCCTACGCCTTTGCGCTCGTCTCGGTCGCCCTCATCCGCCAGCCGGACGGCAGCGGACGTGTCGCGCTCGGCGGCGTCGCCCCGAAGCCCTGGCGTTCCCCTGAGGCCGACGCGGAGCTGCCGAACGGCGCGCGCGCGGTGATGGCGAAGCTCCTCGACGGTGCCCGCCCCACGGAAGAGAACGCCTTCAAGATCACCCTGGCCGAGCGCACGCTCGCGGCCATGCTGGCAGAGGAGTAATCCCATGGAGTTCAATCAACCGGCAGGAAAGAACCTCTTCGACACCGCCCGCGTGGTCGGCAAGCCGCTCCACCGGGTCGACGGGCCGCTGAAGGTCACGGGAACCGCGCCTTACGCCTATGAACGGCACGACGTGGTCGCGAAACAGCTCTATGGCTATCCCGTCGGCAGCGCCATCTCGCACGGGCGCATCCTCAGCATGGAGACGGAAGCCGCCAGGGCGGCGCCCGGCGTGCGCGCGGTCGTGACCACCCTCGACATCGAGCCGCTCGGCATCTGGAACTACAACGTTGCCCGCCTCTTCGGCGGCGACAAGGTGGAGCACTACCACCAGGCCATCGCCGTCGTCGTTGCCGATACGTTCGAGCAGGCGCGCGCCGCTGCCGCCCTCATCAAGACCGAGTATGAGGAAGGCGATCCGGCCGATTTCGATCTCGACGCTGCCTTCGAGCGCGTTCAGGGATCGGGCGAGCCGGGCACCCTCGTCGGCGACGTGGAGGGCGCCTTCCGAAGCGCCGCGGCGGTCGTCGACCAGATGTACCGCACCCCGTCCCAGAGCCACATGATGATGGAGCAGCATGCGGCGATCGTCGACTGGTCGGACGGCGGCGAGATGACCGTGTGGACCTCGAACCAGATGATCGAATGGAACCGGCAGTCGCTGGCCACCAATTTCGACATCGACCCTGACACCATCCGCGTGGAAAGCCCCTATGTCGGCGGCGGCTTCGGCGGCAAGCTGTGGCTGCGGGCCGACGAGGTGCTGGCCGCCATCGGCTCGCGCGCGGCCAAGGCGCCGGTCAAGCTGGCCCTGCCGCGGCCGTTCATGATGAACAACACCACCCACCGGTCTGCCACCGTCCAGCGCATCCGCCTCGCCGCTAATGCCGACGGCAAGCTGACCGGCATCTGGCACGAGGTCGCCTCGCACTCCCTGCCGGGCGGGCGCGGCGAGAACGCAACGGCGCAGACGCCGTTCTTCTACGCCGCGCCCAACCGCCGGGTGCAGCACCACATCATCGAGATGTCGCTGCCGGAGGCCTCCGACATGCGCGCGCCCGGCGAAGCCTCCGGACTGATGGCGCTGGAAGTCGCGATGGACGAGATGGCCGAGGCGCTGGAGATGGACCCGGTCGAGTTCCGCATCGTCAACGACACAAAGGTCAACCCGTCCGATCCGGACCAGCCCTTTTCCGAGCGGCATTTCGTGGAATGCCTGAAGCGCGGCGCCGAGGCCTTTGGCTGGCAGGACCGCAACCGGACACCTGCCGGCAAGCGCGAGGGCCAGTGGCTGATCGGCCACGGCATGGCCGGCGCCTATCGCGGCGCGCCGACGCTGAACTCCGGCGCACGGGTGCGGCTTTCGGGCGGCAAGCTCGTCGTCGAGACGGACATGACCGACATCGGTACCGGCTCCTACACCATCCTCGCCCAGACGGCGGCGGAGGTGATGGGCCTGACGGTCGAGGACGTGGAAATGCGCCTCGGCAACAGCGCCTATCCGGTCTCGTCCGGCTCCGGCGGCCAGTTCGGCGCGGCCAGCTCCACCGCCGGCGTCTATGCCGCGTGCCTGGCGCTGCGCGAAAAGATCGCCGAGCAACTGAAGGTCGAGGACCCGGAATTCCGCGACGGCCGGGTCATTGCCGGCGACACCGACACGGCGCTTGCCGACCTTGAGGGCGAGATCGTCGCGGAGGACACCATGACATTCGGCGATTTCAAGAAGGGCTACAAGCTGGCCACCTTCGGCGCCCATTTCGTCGAGGTGGCGGTCCATCGCGGCAGCGGCGAGATTCGCGTGCGGCGCATGGTGGCGGTCGCCGATTCCGGGCGCATCCTCAATCCGATCACGGCGCGCAGCCAGGTGATCGGCGGCATGACCATGGGCGTCGGCGCGGCGCTGTCTGAGGAAATGGCGCTGGATACGGGTCGCGGCATGTTCGCCAATCACGACCTTGCCGGCTACGAGGTCGCCGTCCATGCGGACATCCCCGAGCAGGAAGTGATCTTCCTGGACACGGTCGACGAGATATCGTCGCCGCTGAAGGCCAAGGGCGTCGGCGAGTTAGGGCTGTGCGGCGTTGCCGCTGCGGTCGCCAATGCGGTCTACAACGCCACCGGCGTGCGTGTGCGCGACTATCCGGTCACGCTGGACAAGATGATCGACCGGATGCCGGCCGTCTGATCGCTCGCTGCACCAGGTGCAACGATAGACAAGGGGGGCGTTCGCCGGTCGGCGGGCGCCCTCTTGTTGTGTCAGTGCGTGCGCAGCCACTCGCGGGCCGAGCGCTGGGCGTCGGCGATCTCGGCGGCCGACAGTTCTCCGGCGACCTCCTGGCGATACTGCACCGCCTCGCGCTTGCCCTTCATCGCCGCCAGGTTGAACCACTTGTGGGCGGAGACGAGATCCGGCTCGGCCTCGCGGCCGATGGAGCACATCATGCCGAGGCGGAAGAAGATGTCGCCGCTGGCATCGTCGTGACCCATCGCGGCAAGGTCGGCACTGTTGATTTCAAATCGAGCCATCGAACACTACTCCCGTTTCATCAGTTCTCGATGTCGCTTCTATTGGGCTTCTGCCCGCGTTTGATGGGGTGAGTGTGCCCAAGGCCCTTGAATCACGGGTTAATCTTTGAGCTTAATTTTTGAAAAACAAACCTAAAATGCTTCGTAAAATTTACGATGGATTCAGATTGAATCGCCGGAAAGCCGAAAGGACTCAAGGCCTTGCCGATTCAATTCGAGCAATACCTGAAACCGACTGTTAAACATCGAACGATGAACCCCGCCGGCGGGGACGTTTTTTTTCGCCGGCCATCGCCCGAGGACGCCGCCGGTGCCGCCACAGTTTTGTCTGCAAGAAAGCTGATCATCCGGTTCATGGCCGGTTCATGGCCCGGCCCCTAGGGTCCGGCCCGACAGAGCAACGGACCGTTGCCCCCCAGACATCCTCCTACACTTGCGGAGATACCGACATGATCGCACGCACCGCCTCCACCGCCGTCCTGGCCGCCGCCGCGCTTTTCGGCGCGCTGTCGCTGTCGCCGGCGCTCGCGCAACGGGGCGACGACGCCATCCTCGGCTTCTGGAAGACGCCGCACGGCGCCACCGTGGAGGTCACGACCTGCGCCACCGGCATCTGCGGCGACATCGTGGAGATGGACGCCCAGGACGGCGTGCCGGGTCCGCAAGTGCGGGACGTCAACCACCCGAACCCGGATCGCCGCGACCGCAAGCTCCTCGGCGCGCGCATCATGCGCAAGGTCGTCAAGACCGGTCCGAACGAGTGGAAGGGCCGTGCCTACCATCCCAAGCACGGCCTCAGGATGGCACCGACCATCACGCTGGTCGGCGACGGCCGCATGAAGCTGACGGCCTGTCTGAAGAAGGCGCCGTCGATCTGCCAGGACGAATACTGGCAGCGCGTCAACGGCTACTGATCACGGAAAATAACGACAAAAAGACAAGGAGCGGCGCCCGGCACCGCTCCTTTTTTCTTGCCTCGGGCGTGGGTGTCAGTCCCGCGCGCGCTGACCGAACAGCACCGACTGGGCGCCCTTGTCGGCGGAGAGATTGAATTTTTCCCGCTCCGCCTTGCCGACCGCCAGGCCGCGCTGCACGGCCGGGCGGGCGTTCATGGCCTCGAACCAGCGCTTCAGGTGCGGGAAGTCGTCAATGTCCTGGCCCTGGTTCTCGTAGGGACGGATCCAGCCGAGTGACGCCATGTCGGCGATGGAATAGTCGCCGGCGAGGTATTCCCGGTCGGCGAGGTGCTTGTTGATGACGCCGTAAAGCCGGTTGACCTCGTTGGTGTAGCGGTCGATGGCGTAAGGCACCTTTTCCGGCGCGTATTGACGGAAGTGGTGGGCCTGGCCGGCCATCGGGCCGAGCCCGCCCATCTGCCACATCAGCCATTGCTCGACCTCGACCCGGCCGCGCTCGTCGGCGGGGTAGAACCGGCCGAACTTGCGGCCGAGATAAAGGAGGATCGCGCCCGACTCAAAGACCGAGATCGGCGATCCATCCGGGCCTTCCGGGTCGATGATCGCCGGCATGCGGTTGTTCGGCGAGATCGCCAGGAACTCCGGCTTGAACTGGTCGCCCTGGCCGATATTGATCAGGTTGAGATTGTAGGGCGCGCCGAGCTCTTCCAGCATGATGGAGATCTTCCATCCGTTCGGCGTCGGCCAGTAGAAAAGCTCGATCGGTGTCGTCTGCTGCATCGTCCCTGTCCCCTTATGTCCAGCCACGCCGTGCGGCGCGTTCAGCGGCAGAGGATAGCGGGGGACGATGACATTTCCAGCCTCAGGCCGCCGTTTCCTCCATCACCCTTGCGGGAGCGCCGGTCTCCTCACCGACCGCGAGCGGGCCGGCGCCGGCGAGCACCTGGTGGAGCGCACGCGCCCGGCCGAGGACTGCCTCCGGCCCGGTTTCGGCCGGGGTCAGCAGGACGCGGCCCCTGGCGGCGGCGCGGCCGACGGAAGGCGCGGCGGTCAGCGAAATGACGACGGGGGCGAGCATCAGCGGCACCGCCACCGGCCACAGCCAGACCAGCAGCTTGGGGGCGAAGAACCAGGCGACGGCCATCGCCGCGGTGCCGGTCAGCATCATCCACCAGGTGGCCTTCAGGCCGGTCCACAGGCCGACCGAGCCGTCCGAGCGGTTGGCCGCCGGCCAGCCACTGTCGCGGCCGCTGAGCACCTGCAGAACCGAGCGGGTCTGGAACATCATGTTGATGGGCGCGACGATGCTGGACAGCACCAGTTCGATGACGGCGCTGGAGGCCATCGCCGCCTTGCCGCCGAACGGCTTCAGGTTCTCCTGGACGAGGCCGCGCCAGACGATGAGCGCCTTCGGCAGCACCAAAAGGGCGATGATGCCGAGCACCAGGATGATCGCCTTGTTGCGCTCCGGCTGCGGGAACACCGGCTGGCCGCTGCCCTCGATCGGGAAATAGACCGGCGCCGGCGCAACGATGACGGCCATCAGGCTGGCGATCAGGAACAGCGCCCACATCGGCGAGGCGAGATAGGAGAGGATCCCCTGCACCAGCGAGGTGCGGCTCCAATAGGGCATGCCGGGCGTGCCGATGATCTTGGAATGCTGCAAGTTGCCCTGGCACCAGCGGCGGTCGCGCTTGGCGTATTCCAGAAGGTTGGCCGGGGCTTCCTCATAGGAGCCGCCGAGGTCGGGATCGACGCGGACCTTCCAGCCGTTGCGGGCAAGGAGGGCGGCCTCGACGAAGTCGTGGCTGAGGACGTCGCCGCCGAAGGGCGGCTTTCCGGGCAGGGTCGGCAGGCCGCAGGAGCCGGCGAAGGCCTCGATGCGGATCAGCGCATTGTGGCCCCAGAACGGGCCCTGGCGGCCCTGCAGGGCGGCGATGCCGCGGGTGAAGATCGGCGCGTAGAGGGCGGCGGAGAACTGCAGCGCGCGGCCGAACAGCGACGACTGGCCGGTGACGACCGGCAGGGTCTGCAACAGGCCGAGCTTGGGGTCGGCGTCCATGCGCCGGACCATTTCAAGGATCGTTTCCGCGCTCATGACGCTGTCGGCGTCGAGCACCAGCATGGACCCGTAGGCGCCGCCGGAGGTCGTCACGAACGACTTGATGTTGCCGGCCTTGCGGCCGCTGTTTTCCGTACGGCGGCGATAGAAGATGCGGTTGCCGGCGCCGAACCGGGTCAGCACGTCGCGATAGAGCCGTTGCTCCTCTGCGGCCCGCTCCTCGTTGGTGCTGTCGGACAGGATGTGGAAATCGAACGCGTCGCCATGGCCGCTCGCGCGGATCTCCTCATACATGGCGAGCACGTTGGCAAAAACCGCCGAAGCGTCCTCATTGTAGATGGGCATCAGGACGGCCACGCGCTGCTGCGGGCCGTCCCAGTCGTCGGGCATCTTGCGCGGCTCCATCGGGAAGATGAGGCCGAGGAAAGCGGTGCAGGCGCCCCAGGCGAGCCAGCCGGTCGTCGCCGCCAGGAGCACGACGCGCACGGCATCGAGCACGTCGAACCCGTCGGAGGCGACGACGTCGAGGAACAGCCCCATGGCGATCGCCGTCAACACGACGGTCAGCACGACCGCGCCGAGGCGACGGATGTGGATCGAAATGGGTTCTGGCGTCGGCTGGAACGGGGCGCGCACGGTGGTCCTGAAGTCCTGATGTCTGAATGGGAGATGCGCGCCTTAGCGGGCGCGCACCCGGATGCGGCGCCAGGACAGCACCGGAACGGAAATCTCCCGCGGCTGCCAGCCGAGTTCCTGGGCCGGCATCACCATCGGCGCACGCGGCGGCGGCATGTCGAGCGCCGCCTCGATGGCCCTGATGGTGCCGTCTTCGGCAGTACCGGTCGCCACCGCATAGGCGTCGACGTCCTCAAGGCCGAGGCGGCCGGCCGCGTCGTGGATCATCTCCGGGGCCGCAGACGGCGCCAGGTCACCGCGGCCAAGCCGGGCGAGCCAGACACCATAAGCGACCGCTTCGGTCCGCTCTGCCGCGTCGGGAAGACGGGCGACATCGGTCTCGGGCGGGGTGTCAATCTCCAGAAGGGTCATTCTACACTCCATTGATAAAGCCAGGTTTCGCTCAAACGAGCGTCCTCGAAAGTCAGATAGGCACGCAATTCCACCGGATCGTCGCTGGAGCGGCGCACATCGGCGATGAGGCGCCAGCAGTCGTCATGCGGCATCCGCTGGACGACCGTGGAAACGATCTCGGCGTTCGAAGCCTCCAGATGCGGCTTGACGGCCGCATCCGTCGGCAGGTTGGAAAGCACGCCGCCGCGGAAATCGACGACGAACTTGCGCATTTCCGGGTCGATCTCCAGGCCGGCGACGCCGCCGTGCCCGGTGTGGGTCGCGATGACCTCGGCAAGGTCGGTGGCGCCGGTGCGGTCGCCCCAGCGCATGCGGTAGCGGTATTCCCTCTCGTCGCCCGCCTCCGGCTCCTTGGCCGGCTGCCAGAAGGCGACGATGTTGTCGTTGGTCTCGCTGTCGCTGGGGATTTCGGCGAGGACCACCCGGCCCTGCCCCCAGTCGTTGAGCGGCTCGATCCAGGCCGTCGGGCGCCGTTCGTAATGCGCCTCAAGGTCCTGGTAGTTGCCGAATTCGCGGTCGCGCTGGGCAAGGCCGAAGCCCTTGGGATTGGCGACGCGGAAGAAGCTGACGCGCAGCGATCCCGGATTGCGCAGCGGCCGGACGGCCTGCTCGTCATTGCCGTTGAGGATGACCAGCGTGTCGCTGTCATGCACTTCGGGGCGGTAGTCATCGAAGCCACGGTCGTCGTTTTCCCCGAACAGGTACATACTCGTCAGGGGGGCAACACCCAGACGGTCGATCCGGTTCCGGAAAAAGAGTCGGGCCGTGACGTCGACGACGGTTTCATCGCCCGGCGTGATCTCGAAAGCATAGGCGCCGGTGACGCGCGGGCTCTCAAGGCTCGCCCACAGGCGGATGGTGCGCTCGTCGACGCCCGGCGGGGCTATGTAGAACGCGGTGAAGGCAGGAAACTCCTCCGGCTCCGACGACGCCGTGTCGATGGCAAGGCCGCGCGACGACAGGCCGTAGACCGACTGCCGCCCGAGGGCGCGGAAATAGCTGGCGCCGAGGAACGCGACGACCTCGTCCATATAGTCCGGCCGCTTCAGCGGATAGTGCAGGCGGAAGCCGGCAACGCCCGGCATCTCGAAATTGTCGAACTCGGTCTCGTCGAGCGGCGCGTCGTAGCGGAAATCGTGGCCGGAAAAGGCGACCGGATCGGCCCGTCCGTCGCGCACCTCGTAGATCGTCACCGGCTGCTTGAACAGCCAGCCGGGATGGAAGGCCTGGAGCTGGTAGCGCGCGCCGGTACCGCGCCACAGGGAATGGTCGGGACGGAAGCGGATCGCGCGGTGCTGGTCATAGGTGAGCGACTGCACCTTTTCCGGCAACGGCGATTCCGGCTTTTTCCATGCCTCCTTGGCCTTTGCACGCATGTGCTCGGTCAGGATATCGAACGAGAAGGCCTCGCCGGCCTCCGGCCTGGTCGTGGCCGCCCATGCATGGGAAAGCGGGAGCGACATGCCCCCGGCCAGACTCAAAAAGCTAACGCTGGACTGCAGGAACCGGCGACGGTCCATCAGTAACACCCCCGACTAAATTTCGCCCAAGCAGGGGTTGAAAGCCCCTTGCAGCCACTAGCGTAGAGCCAAGAATGCGGCGAAAACACGAAACGAAGTACCAGCAGAACGTCGGAACACGGATTTGGTTCCGATTCTTTGCGAGCTAAATTGTTGCAGTGCCATATAGTGAAATCCGGTTTCATTACAACAGGGTGACGGATTTCGAGATTGCTGCCGCCTGCGCTGCGAAAGGAGCGGCGCGCGCTGCGGCGGGCGGCCGCGCCCCCGAAAAACCGGGTCCTGTGAAAACTACTTATTATTCCGTAGGATATTTCCGACCAAAACGCGGCCGGGGTGCCCGCGCGTGGTGCACGCGACAGGCTATCGGCGGCGTGCGGGGCGCGCCGAAACGGCCCCGCTTGCGGCCGATCAGTCGATGCCGATCTTCTTCTTCAAGAGCTCGTTGACAGCCTGCGGGTTGGCCTTGCCGCTCGAGGCCTTCATCACCTGGCCGACAAACCAGCCGACGAGGCCCGGCTTTTCGCGTGCCTGCTCGACCTTCTCCGGATTAGCGGCAACCACCTCGTCGACGACCTTCTCGATGGCGCCGAGGTCGGTGACCTGCTTCATGCCGCGGTCTTCGACGATTGCCGCCGGGTCGCCGCCCTCGGCCCAGACGATCTCAAAGACGTCCTTGGCGATCTTGCCGGAGATGGTGCCGTCCTTGACGAGGTCGATGACGCCGCCGACCTGCTCGGCCGAGACCGGGCTTTCCGAAATGTCCCGGCCTTCCTTGTTGAGGCGGCCGAACAGCTCGTTGATGACCCAGTTGGCGGCCTGCTTGGCGTCGCGCCCCTTGGCCACCTTTTCGAAGAAGTCGGCGGATTCCCGGTCGACGACGAGGATGTCGGCGTCATAGGGCGACAGGCCGTAGTCGGCGATGAAGCGGGCGCGCTTTTCGTCCGGCAGTTCGGGCAGGCCGACCTTCAGGGCCTCCACATAGGCGTCGTCGAACTCCAGCGGCAAAAGGTCCGGGTCCGGGAAGTAGCGGTAGTCGTGCGCCTCCTCCTTGGAGCGCATCGACCGGGTCTCGCCCTTTGACGGATCGAACAGGCGGGTTTCCTGGTCGATCGAGCCGCCGTCTTCAAGAATGCCGATCTGGCGGCGCGCCTCGTATTCGATGGCCTGCCCGGCGAAGCGGATGGAGTTGACGTTCTTGATCTCGCAGCGGGTGCCGAAGCCCTCGCCGGGCCGGCGTACCGAGACGTTCACGTCGGCGCGCAAATTGCCCTTTTCCATGTCGGCGTCGGACGAGCCGATATAGCGCAGGATCGTGCGCAGCTTGGAGATATAGGCCTTGGCCTCGTCGGAGGAGCGCATGTCGGGCTTGGAGACGATCTCCATCAGCGCGACGCCCGACCGGTTGAGGTCGACATAGGATTTGGAGGGGTGCAGGTCGTGGATCGACTTGCCGGCGTCCTGTTCCAGGTGCAGGCGCTCGATGCCGATGCGGATCTCCTCGCCGCCGTCCATTTCCAGGATAACCTCGCCCTCGCCGACGATCGGCTGCTTGAACTGGGAGATCTGGTAGCCCTGGGGCAGGTCCGGATAGAAGTAGTTCTTGCGGTCGAAGACGCTCTTGTTGTTGATCTGGGCCTTCAGTCCCAGGCCGGTGCGGATCGCCTGCTTGACGCATTCCTCGTTGATCACCGGCAACATGCCGGGCATCGCCGCATCGACCAGCGAGACGTGGTCGTTGGGGCTGGCGCCGAACTCGGTCGCCGAGCCGGAAAAGAGCTTCGCCTCGGACTGCACCTGGGCGTGGACTTCCAGGCCGATGATGATTTCCCAGTCGCCGGTGGCGCCCTTGACGAGGTTCTTGGGATTGGTGTTGCGGGTATCGACGAGGGTCATTGCCGAGCCTTGATCAGAGTCGTTCGGTGGGTCTCTCGCTTTCCTTTAGCGCAATGCGGCCCGGTGGGAAAGAACGACGCTTGACCGGCGCAACCGGCGGGCGTATTTCAGCGGCCATTCCCTTTGGAGCCTTTATGCGCCTCGACAAGACAGCCCGGTAAGACCCCGCCCGAAAGCGCGGCGGGGGTTTTCTAGAAACGGCACGGCACCTGGCCGGGCCGAAGGGTTGTTTGTGGGCTTTTTCCGATCCCCACACCGATCCCGTCCGTCCGACCGGCGATGCGCCCGGGCGTTCTTTCCGCGTCTTTTTCCGACCGACCCCGGCGCCGTTCCCGTGCCTTTCCGACAAAGGCTTACCGGGATGTGTTCCGATGAACATTTCAAGGACCGAACAGCGGATCCTGCACGCCCTCGCCCAGGGCGGCCGGATCCGCGTCATACGCGACGATAACGATAAGAAAATCGTCGACGTCGACTGCCTCAACCGCGACGGCTGGCGCCTTGCCGACTGCAAGCTCGACACCTTCCGACGGCTGAAGAAGCGGCGCCTGATCCTCTCCAAGGGCGGCAAGCCCTACGAGATCTCGCCGCTCGGCATCCGCACGGTGCGAGCACAGCTCGACAATCGGTGAGATGGCGAAACGAGGAGACCCCGGGCGTCCGCGCCCGGGGCTTTTTCTTTTGTTTGGGAACGACCCGGGACGCCTCACACTCTCCCCGTCACCCCGGCCGCCGAGCCGGGGCCTAATGCCCGTCTCTGCACGGTATGCCCGTCCGGGCAGGAATGCGGCGAGCGCGCGGGGCGAGGCCGTGTTCGATCCGCAACGGGCTACGGATTCGACAGGGGCAATAGGCCCCGGGTCTCCGCTTCGCTTCGCCCGGGGTGACGGGGAGAGTGTGGGGGCGCCTCAGTCCAGTTCCAACGTCAAAAACACCGTCAGCGGGCCCGCCGTGTAATCCCCGAAGGCGTCGCGCTCGGTGAAGCCGGCGCTGCGGTAGAGGGCGACGGCGGGGGCGAAGGCCGCGAAGGAGCCGGTTTCGAGGCTGAGGCGGCGGTAGCCGCGGGTTCTGGCTTCGGCGACGATGTGGGCGAGCATTTTCTTCGCCAGCCCCCTGCCCCGGTGTCTTTTCACCGTGTGCATGGATTTGACCTCGCCATGTGCGGCATCGAGTTCCCTGAGCGCCCCGCAGCCGAGAAGCTCGGCGCCGTCCCACATGCTCCAGAAGGTGATCGAGGGGTGCCGGAGCGCTTCCACGTCAAGGGCGTGCCGGGCCGCCAACGGCGTCGTTTCGACCGCAAAAGCCATGTGATCGGCCAGCAGTTGCAGGATTTCCGGCCCCTCCAGCGGGTCTTGTCGTATCTCGACCATCGACCGCTCCCTCAGGCCGGCTTCACCGGCTTGCCGCGCTCGATGTCGGCCTGCATGCGCAGCTTCTTCTGGTAGCGGGATTGGACGATGTCGATGACGACCATGACGCCGATGACGAAGTAGAAGGTCGACTTGGCCATCGGTTCCACGACATAGCCGAAGAGGTGCAGGTGGCCGAGATGGCCGCCCTCGGACAACAGCATGACGCCGACGATGAACAGGATGAAGAGGCCGAGCACCTCGTACATGCGGTTCTTCTTCAGGAATTCCGACACGTAGTCGGCCAGAAAGATCATCATCAGGCCGGAGATGACGATGGCCGCCGCCATGATCCAGAACACCTTGGTGAGCGCCAGGGCGGAGAGGATGGAATCGAAGGAAAAGACGAGATTCATGGCGACGATCCAGGTGATCGCGCTGGCCACGGAGCGCGGCGTGCGGGCCTTGTGGTCGCCGATCTCCTCGATGATCAGCATGTGGGAGATCTCCTTCATCGCCGTGTAGATGATGAAGGCGCCGCCGACCAGCACGATGATCGTGTGGACGTTGAACGAGCCCTCGACGATGCCCGGCCAGTTGATGCTGGCGAACGGCTCCTGGAAATACTGGATCGCCCGCATGACCACGAAGAGCAGGATCAGGCGCAGGACGATGGCGATGCCGATGCCGGCGCGGCGCACGAAGGCCTGGCGGTCGAGCGCCACCCGCTTCGATTCGATCGAGATGTAGAGCAGGTTGTCGAAGCCGAGCACGGCCTGCAGCAGCACCAGCATGGCCAGCGTGAACCAGGCGTCGATCGAAAAAAGGCCTTCCATTCCCTCGTCTCCCCATCGGCAAAATGACGGAGAAAAACCCACCACAGTTCCCGCAAGGGGGCAAGTCGGCTATAGGCCGGTCACCGACTTTCCCGGAGGGTGCGCATGAAGACGTGGTTCGCAGCGAGATCGCCGGCTTTTTACTGGATCGCCGGCGCGGGGCTGATCGCGCTGACGGCGGCGATCCTTCTTGCCATGGGCCGCAACCCGATCTGCACCTGCGGCACGGTGAAGCTCTGGCACGGCGTGGTCATGTCCTCGGAGAACTCCCAGCACCTCTCCGACTGGTACACGCCCTCGCACATCATCCACGGCATGATCTTCTACTGGCTGACGGGGCTCGCCCTGCCCGGCTGGCGGATCGGCGCCCGCGCCCTTGTCGCCATCGTCATCGAGGCCGCCTGGGAGATCTTCGAGAACTCCGACTTCATCATCAACCGCTACCGCGAGGCGACGATCTCGCTCGACTATTTCGGCGACAGCGTCATCAATTCCCTCAGCGACCTGGCCTTCATGCTCCTCGGCTTCTATCTGGCGCTGAGGCTGCCGGTGGCCGTCACCATCGCTCTCGCCATCGTCTTTGAGATCGTCGTCGGCCTCGTCATCCGCGACAATCTCACGCTCAACGTGCTGATGCTGGTCTATCCCATCGATGCGGTGAAGAGCTGGCAGAGTGGTCTTTGATAGAAACGGACATTGACCGGAACCGCTAGAAGAACCGGCAAGGCCTCGTTCCTCACATCATCCGAGCGCCTTGAACCGAAGGTCGTCAATGCCCGTCAGGAGCCCTTGCCCTTCGCCTTGCCCGCTGCCTTCTCCGTGTCGCGGGCCATCCGCCGTCGATAGTCGTGCCAGGCGACCGGAAGCGTCACCAGATAGGCAAGGACGCCGAGCGACAGCATGACGAAGGGATAGGAGACGACGAGAGCCACCGTCATCACCACGGCGACCAGCAGCGGCAGAACCACGTTGCGGTGGACCCGGGCGCCGATCCGCTTGCCGGAATAGGTCGGCAGGTTCGAGACCATCATGAAGGCGGTGAAGAGGATGTGGAGGATCACCGGCACGACGATATAGACGTCGGCGGGGATGAGGCCGAGGAGTGCCAGATAGACCGGCAGGAGCACGGTCAGGGCACCGGCCGGCGCCGGCATGCCGACGAAGAAATCCACCTGCCAGGGTCTTCGGTCAGCGCCATCGTCGAGGGAGACATTGAAGCGGGCGAGCCGCAGGGCCGCGGCGATCGCGAAAATGAGGACGACAATCCAGCCGAGCCCGCGCGCCTCGTTCAAGAGCCATATGTAGAGGATGATCGCCGGGGCGACGCCGAAATTGACGAAGTCGGCGAGCGAGTCGAGTTCTGCGCCGAAGCGCGAGGTGCCCTTGAGCAACCGGGCGACACGGCCGTCGACGGCATCGAGCAGGGCTGCGAGCAGGATCGCGGCGATCGCCCAGCCGAAGCGGCTCTCCAGCGCCATGCGGATGGCTGTGAGGCCCGAACAAAGGGCGAGCAGCGTCACCACATTGGGCAGGATCACCCGCAACGGCAGGCGTCGGAAGCGGTAGCGCCTGGAGCGGCGCCGGCGGCCGGGGTCGAAGGGGGGGAACAGCCAGTCCATCATCGGTGCCCTGCCCTAGTCGATCCGGCTGGAAACGGGCGCCTGGGTGCGGCCGGTGAGGTCGGCAAAAGGCGTCTCGCCGGCAATTGCCCGCTGGCCTTCCGAGACGAGCGGGCGCACGCCGTCCGGCAGATAGACGTCGAGCCGCGAGCCGAAGCGGATGAGGCCGAAGCGCTCGCCGATCTCCACCGTCTCGCCCTCTTTCTTGAAGGAGACGATGCGCCGTGCCACGAGGCCGGCGATCTGGACGACGCCGATCCGAGTGCCTGCCGCCGTCTCGATGATGAGGCCGTTCCGCTCATTGTCCTCGCTCGCCTTGTCGAGGTCGGCGTTGAGGAAGATGCCGCCCTTGTAGGCGACGCGTGCCAGCCGCCCGCCGACGGGGGCGCGGTTCACATGGACATCGAAGACGCTCATGAAGACGGAGATGCGGGTCAGCGGCTTTTCGGAAAGGCCCAGCTCCGGCGGCGGCGTCGCCGGACCGATGAAGGAGACGCGGCCGTCGGCCGGCGACACCACCATGCCCTCGGCAACGGGCGTCACGCGCTTTGGGTCGCGGAAGAAATAGGCGACCCAGCCGGTGAGGATGAGGCCGATCCAGAAGATCGGCGTGACGAACCAGCCGATCAGCAGCGTTGCGGCGCCGGCAATGGCGATGAACGGACGGCCTTCCGGATGGATCGGCGTCAGCGTCTTGGAAATCGTGTCGATCAGCGAGGACATGGGCGGTCTAGGGGCTCCCTTCGTCCGGACGGCATTCCTGGGCCACGCCGGCGCACCGGTTTGCCATGGCGGACCGCCCTTGTGAAGGCCGCTCCTCAGCGCGACATGCGTTCGGCGTCCGGCTCGTGGGCCGCATCGCGGTCGCGATCCCGGTCCGGATCGGCCTCCTCGCCGGCCTTGGCGAGGGCATATTCCTCTTCCTGGGCGATCCGCAGCCGCTCCTCGGCCTCGTCGGCCTCGCGCTGGCGCTCCCACATGGAGGCGTAGAGCCCGTTCTTGTCGAGGAGCGCGCCGTGGGTGCCGCGTTCGACGATCGTTCCAGCTTCAAGGACGACGATCTCGTCGGCGCCGACCACGGTCGACAGGCGGTGGGCGATGACGAGGCTGGTGCGGCCGCGCGAGACGGTGTCGAGCGCCGCCTGGATTTCCCGTTCGGTGTGGGTGTCGAGCGCGGACGTGGCCTCATCAAGGACCAGGATCGGCGGCGCCTTCAAGATGGTGCGGGCGATGGCCACGCGCTGCTTCTCGCCGCCGGAAAGCTTCAGGCCGCGCTCGCCGACCTCGGTGTCGAAGCCCTGCGGCAGGGTCTCGATGAAGCCGGCGATCTGGGCCATCCGCGCGGCCTCGTGCACCTCTTCCTCGGTGGCATTGGCGCGGCCGTAGCGGATGTTGTAGCTGATGGTGTCGTTGAAGAGGACGGTGTCCTGGGGGACCATGCCGATGGCGGCCCTGAGGCTCGCCTGGTGCACGTCGCGCAGGTCCTGATCGTCGATCAGGATGGCGCCGCCGGTGACGTCATAGAAGCGGAACAGCAGCCGGGAAATGGTCGACTTGCCGGCGCCGGATGGGCCGACGATCGCCACCGTCTTGCCGGGCGGCACCTCGAACGAGACGTTCTTCAGGATCGGCCGCTCGGGATCGTAGTGGAACGAGACGTTCTCGAAGCGGATGGCGCCGGCGGCAACATTCAGGTCCGGCGCGCCCGGCTTGTCGACGATCTCCGGGGCGACGCCGAGGAGATTGAACATCTCCTCGATGTCGGTGAGTCCCTGCTTGATCTCGCGATAGACCGTACCGATGAAGTTGAGCGGCATGAAGAGCTGGATCAACAGGGCGTTGATCATGACGAAGTCGCCGACCGTCTGGGTGCCGTTAAGGACGGCGAGCGCCGACAGCACCATGCAGATGACCATGCCGGTGGTGTAGATCACCGACTGGCCGGCATTCAGCCAGGCGAGCGAGGTCAGCGTCTTCACCGCGGCCGTCTCGTAGCCGGACATGGAGCGGTCGAAGCGGTCGGATTCCAGCTTCTCGTTATTGAAATACTTGACCGTTTCGAAATTGAGCAGGGAGTCGATCGCCTTGGAGTTGGCGTCGGTGTCGGACTCATTCATCTCGCGCCGGATGGCGATCCGCCAGTCGGAGGCGCGGATGGTGAAATAGATGTAGATAGCCACCATCACGGCGATCACGGCGACATAGGAGACCGAGAACTGATAGGCGATGACGGCCGCCATCAGCGTCAGTTCCAGGATCGTCGGCAGGGTGTTGAGGATGGTGAAGCGGACGATGACCTCGATGCCCTTGATGCCGCGCTCGATGACCCGCGACAGGCCGCCGGTGCGGCGCTGCAGGTGGAAGCGCAGGCTGAGCTGGTGCATGTGCACGAAGGTCTCGTTGGCGAGCCGGCGCACCGCGTGCTGGCCGACCTTGGCAAAGACCGCGTCGCGAAGCTGGTTGAAGCCGATCATCATGATGCGGCCGACGCCGTAGGCGACGACCAGCATCACCGGCACGGCGAGAAGGCTCGCAGTCTCGCCGCCGGCCTTTCCGAGGGCGTCCGTCGCCCATTTGTAGCTGTAGGGCACCAGCACGGTGATGATCTTGGCCATCACCAGGAAGACGATCGCGATCAGCACCCGGGCCTTCAGGTCGGAGCGGGAGTGCGGCCAGATATAGGGCCACAGGTTGCGCACGGTGCGCACGGCCGATTCCGGGGCGGCGTTGGCGCTGTTGGTGCGCCGTGTGCTTGAGGCGGCCATGGTCATGCCGACGGCCCCCTCGAACCGGACGCCAAACGGGCGGGGAAAAAGCGGGACAACGCCGGGCGCGCTAGCGGCGACCGGCCGCGGGTGTCGCGGAAAATAGGGTTCAAACTGGAGGCCTCGCAGAGGTGACAAAGCGGCGGGCCACCAGGCGCCGCCGCTCTGCCGAGGTGTTTCGGCGCCCGGCCCGCTTCACTTTCAGCGTTCGGACCCGCGCCGGGAGAGCTTCATATTCAACAGCCCTGAACTATGCCGGCGCGCGGAAAAATCAAGCACGCACAGGCGCGCATGCTCCGCCGTCAGACCGCCAGGGCGGGTCGGATCAGTTGGTGCTCCAGCCGACGTCGCCTTCCGGAACCATGAAGACCTGGCCCGGATAGATCAGGTCCGGATTGCGGATCTGTTCCTTGTTGGCGGCGTAGATGGTGGTGTAGCGCACGCCCTCGCCGTAGCGCCGGCGGGAGATGCGCCAGAGATTGTCGCCCTTGCGGATGATGACGGAAGGCACCTTGGCGATCGTGATGCTGCCGGCGTCCCCTTCCGTGCCGCCGGAGGCGATTTCCAGCGGCGTCAGCACGACGGCGTTCTCGTCCTTCTGGAACGGCACCTCGGCGCGGGCGACGACCGTGCCGGCCTCGTCGGCGACCTGATCGGCGCGGACCCGGTGCTGGCCGGTGGCGAGATCCTTCGGCGCCTCCAGCAGCCAGCGGCCATCGGCATTGGCCTTGGCCGTGCCGACGAACTCGTCCTCCACATAGACCCGCACATCGGCGTCGGGCTCGGCGGCGCCGGCGACGAACAGCCTGCCGCGCTCGGTCTCCACCGCTTCGACGGTGACGGTCTTGGCCGACGCACCTGCAACGCTTGCCGGTGCCTCAGGCGTGTCAGCCGGTTCGGCAAGTGCGATCTGCGGCGCGGACGGTTGCTCTGCCGCGCCGGACGGCGCGGCCTCCCCCGTCGTGGGTTCGGCGCTCGCGGCCTCCTGCCCGGCCGGCTCCGCGGGCGCAGCCGGCTCGGCCGCCGCCACCTCGGTGCCGGGTTTTGCCTTCGGCTTCTGCAGCACGCGGGCGGGCTCGCCGGGCTTGCTCATGACGACCAGCAGCTCCTCGGCGTCGTCCTCGGGGATCGACACGGCGATGCGGTCGTCGGATTCGGTCTCCTCCGGGTCGTCCTCGGATTTCTTTGAGGAAGCGGAGAGGTCGTGGTCGCCGGGCTCAAGCGGTTTTTCCAGAACCATCGACCAGGCGCCGGTCGGGTCGGCGACGGTCTTGCCGACGACGGTGCCGTTGGAGAGGACCGCGACAATGGCGCCGGGCTCCGACTGGCCGGCGACGACGGCATCGCCGGTCGGCTCGACGCGGACGATGTCGAAGCTCGGCTTCTTCTTCGGCGGCGATGCGGCGGGCGTCTCGGCGGTCTTTGCGTCCGGCTCCGGCGCGCGCGCCTCGGTGATGGTCCCCTTCGCCGCGCCCGTATCGGCCGGCGCGGCCTTTTGCGGCGCCTCGGCGGTCTTGCCGCTGCCCGGGGTGGCGGTGCCCGCATCGGAGGTGAGCGGGGCCGGCGTCGTCTGCGGGCTTCCGGTCAGGCGGTCGATATCGATGACGCCGGTGGCGACCAGCGCGCCGACGGTTGCCGCCGTGCCGCCGACGGCGATCGCGGACCAGATCAGGGCAATTTTCGACATCGGAGTTCCGTTGGTTGGCGCGCCGCCGGCACCCGTCCCGGCCGATCCTTCATCCGATCGCCGGGGTCGCCGACAGCGGCGCGAATCGTTGTCGCTTCGGCGAAGTCGGTCTCCCCTTGATCGATAAACCGGAAATCTGCCGATCGCAAGGCACGGCGCAGTATGCTAGGGCCGTCGCAGCGCGCGGAACGAGCCCCTTGACGGCGCACCGAGCGGGTGCGAAGGGACGTTTCATGGCCGAGATTCGAAGCATATGCGTCTATTGCGGGTCCGCCGACGGCGTCAACCGCAGCTTTCACCATGCCGCGACCGAGCTCGGCCGGCTGTTCGCCGAGGCCGGCATCCGCCTCGTCTATGGCGGCGGCTCGATCGGCCTGATGGGCGCGGTCGCCAAGTCCGTGATCGCCAATGGCGGTGCGGTCACCGGCATCATCCCGGAATTCCTCAACAAGCGCGAGATCATGCTGGATGCGGTCGACGAGCTCATCGTCACCGCCGACATGCACGAGCGCAAGCGGCTGATGTTCGAGCGGTCCGAGGCGTTCGTGGCGCTGCCCGGCGGTATCGGCACCCTGGAGGAGGTCGTCGAAATGATGACCTGGGCCCAGCTCGGCCAGCACGAGAAGCCGGTTCTGCTCGCCAATATCGGCGGCTTCTGGGACCCGCTGATCGACCTTTTGGCGCACATGAAGGCCGCCGCCTTCATCCGCCCGCCCTACAATGTCGGCTACCTCGTCGCCGACCATGTCGCCGACATCGTTCCGCGGCTCGCCGAGGCCGTGCGCGAGACGCCCCAGGCGGCCCTCGACCGGGCCGGCGATCCGGACGCGATCAAGAGGTTGTAAGGGCGCCCTCCGTTACATCGCCCTTCACTCTCCCGTCACCCCGGGCGGGGCGAGGCCTCGACCCGGGGCCTATTGCCCGCCTCACCACGGTGTGCCATCTCGATTTGTCACCTGACCGTCAATCGCGCCACGGCCTCTTGTTCCCGACGACCGGCATACCGCGTTGACGGGGGCAATAGGCCCGGCTCAAGGCCGGGGTGACGGCTGAGTGGTGGGCGAGCGGGAGAGTACGAAGTTCCAAAGCGCCTGCTGCCGGCGCCATGTGGATCGCCGCGTCGGCCTGTCGGCCTCCTCGCGATGACGGCAGAGTTACCGAAGAAACCACATCGCCCCATTCACACCGTCTTGACCGGCTCCGGCGGCCTTCTCTTGCGCCAGGACGCAAGCGTGAAAACCGCAAGGGCGACCCAGATCAGGGCAAAACTCGCAAACCGCTCCGGCGACAGCGGCTCGCCATAGACGAGGACGGCGAGCGCGAACTGGATCGAGGGCGCCAGATATTGCAGGAGGCCGACCACCGTCAGGGTCAGCCGGCGGGCGGCAAAGGCAAAGAGGATCAACGGCAGCGAGGTGACGATGCCGGTACCGAGGAGCAGTGCCACGTCCACCGGACTGTCGGTGAAATGGCCCGTGCCGGTCGCCTCCAGCCAGACGACATAGGCGATGCCGACGGGCAGGATCAGCATTGTCTCGATGAAAAGGCCCGGCGAGGCGCCGACCGGGGTCAGCTTGCGGACATAGCCATAGGCGGCGAAGGAGCAGGCGAGGAACAGCGAAATCCACGGGAAGCCATGCAGCGTCGTTGCCTGAATGACGATGGCAACGACGGCAAGGCCGATGGCGATGCGCTGGCCAGTGGAGAGCCGCTCGCCGAGCAGCAGGAAGCCGATCATTACCGAGACCAGCGGATTGATGAAATAGCCGAAGCTGACCGCCAGCACCTGATTCTGGGCGATCGCCCAGACGAAGACCAGCCAGTTGATGCCGATGATCGAGGCCGAGAGCAACAGGCGCAGCAGGACCCGCCGGTCGCGCAGCGCCAGCAAGACCTCGCCCACACGCCCGAAGGCGACGAGGAACAGACCGACGAAGAAAACCGTCCAGACGATGCGGTGGGCGATCACCTCGCTGGCCGGCACATGGGCCAGCCATTTGTAGAAGATGATCGAAAAGCCCCACAGCACATAGGCAGTCACGCCGGACATGAATCCGGCGCGAATGCTGTCTGCCTCGCTGCCCGGCGCTCCCGCCGTGCCGACCGCCACCGGGTTAGGCCGAGGCGGCGATCGGACGGACCTCGCCCCTGGTCTTCTGGATGAGCTGGTAGACGACGGAGTCCACCAGCGCCTGGAACGAGGCATCGACGATGTTCGACGAGACGCCGACCGTGAACCAGCGATCGCCGGTGCCGTTGTCGCGGCTTTCGATGAGGACGCGGGTGACGGCGCCGGTGCCTCCGTTGAGGATACGGACCTTGAAGTCGACCAGTTCCAGGTCCTCGATCAGCGGCTGGTAGGGCCCGAGGTCCTTGCGCAGCGCGATGTCGAGGGCGTTGACGGGACCGTTGCCTTCGGCCACCGACATGAACAGCCGATCGCCGACCTCCACCTTTACCACGGCCTCCGAGACGGTGATCAGCTCGCCGATGGCATTGAAGCGGCGCTCGACCATGACGCGGAAGCTCTTGATGTCGAAGAATTTCGGCACCTCGCCGAGGACCCGGCGGGCGAGCAGCTCGAAGGACGCATCGGCCGCCTCATAGGCATAGCCGGTGGACTCGCGCTCCTTGACGATGCGCAGGAGCTCATCGAGGCGGCGGTCGCTCTTGTCGACGGCGATGCCGAGGCGTTCCAGTTCGGCCAGAAGGTTCGACTTGCCGGCCTGGTCGGAGACCAGAACGCGGCGCTTGTTGCCGACCGTCGACGGCTCCACATGCTCGTAGGTCTTGGGGTCCTTCAGCAGCGCGGAGGCGTGGATGCCGGCCTTGGTGGCAAAGGCCGACGAGCCGACGTAAGGAGCGTGGCGGTCCGGCGCCCGGTTCAGCATCTCGTCGAAGACGTGGGAGACGTTGGTGAGGTCGGCGAGCGCGGCATCCGTGATGCCGGTCTCGAAGCGGTCGGCATATTCCGGCTTCAGCTTCAGGGTCGGGATCAGCGAGGTGAGGTTCGCGTTGCCGCAGCGCTCGCCGAGGCCGTTGAGGGTGCCCTGGATCTGGCGAACGCCGGCGCGCACGGCGGCCAGCGAATTGGCGACGGCCTGCTCCGTGTCATTGTGGGCGTGGATGCCGAGATGGTCGCCGGGGATGTGCTCGATGACGGTCGTCACGATCTCCTCGACCTCGTGAGGCAGCGTGCCGCCATTGGTGTCGCACAGGACGACCCAGCGGGCGCCGGCCTCATAGGCCGCCCTGGCGCAGGCGATGGCATAGTCCGGATTGGCCTTGTAGCCGTCGAAGAAGTGCTCGCAGTCGACCAGCGCCTCCTTGCCAACCTCGATCGCAGCTTCCACGGACTGGCGGATGCCCTCCAGGTTCTCCTCGTTGGTGGTGCCGAGGGCGACCTTGACGTGGTAGTCCCAGGATTTCGCCACGTAGCAGATGGCATCGGACTTGGCATCGAGGAGGAGCCGGAGGCCCGGATCGTTGGAGACCGAGCGGCCGGCGCGCTTGGTCATGCCGAAGGCGGTGAAGGCCGCCTTTTTCGTGCGCTTTTTCTCAAAGAACGCGGTGTCGGTCGGGTTGGCGCCCGGATAGCCGCCCTCCACATAGTCGACGCCGACGCGCTCCAGGAGCTCTGAGATGGCGATCTTGTCTTCCAGCGAAAAGTCGATGCCGTTGGTCTGTGCGCCGTCCCTCAGGGTGGTGTCGAAGAGGTAGAGGCGTTCCTTGGTCGCTTGGCTGGTCATGTCCTAGTCCTTCTGACCTTCGGTCCCGTTCGCAGGGGGCGTCCAGGTCTCGGTATCCCGGTCGGGATGCTGGTAACTCGTCACTGTGTCGAGGAACGGGGCTGCTTCCCTATCGTCCTCGGTGCGCCTTTCGGGCAGCGCGGGAATCCCGTCGACAAAGGGCAGCTTTGCCTCGATGCCGAACTGAACGGTCGGCATAATTTCAACCGGACGGTCGAAGGCGCCGATCGCAAGCGCCAGGCCGTCCGGGGCCTCATAGGTGAGCGGCGTGCCGCAGTCGGGGCAAAAGCCGCGGGTGGCGTGGTTGGAGCTCCGGAAGCGCTTCGGCTGCCCCCTCGTCCAGGTGACGCGGTCCGCATCGACGCTGACGAGCGGGGCGTAGAAATGGCCGAACGCCTTCTGGCACATGCGGCAATGGCAGATCGAGGCCTCGCCGAGCGGACTGTCGACGCGGAACCGCACGGCGCCGCACTGGCAGCCGCCCGTCGAGGTATTTTCCGCGTTCTGGCTCATCGTTTCGGTCTTTCGTCGGCGCTCACTCGGGCGCGTGGCACACGGCTTCGATGTTGTGCCCCTCCGGGTCGAGGACGAAGGCGCCGTAGTAGTTCGGGTGGTAGTGGAGCCGGAGGCCCGGCGCGCCGTTGTCGGTGCCGCCGGCGGCCAGAGCCGCTTCATAGAAGGCGTCGACCAGGGCACGGCTCTCCGCGCCGAAGGCGATGTGCTGGATCGGCGTCTGCCGGCCGGTTCCCATCAGCCAGAAGAACGGCTTGCCGTCGACGCCGAGGCCGGCGCCATCGAAGGAGCCGGTCATTTCCGCGGTCACTTCCATGGCCAGCGAAAAGCCGAGCGGAGCGAGCGCTTGCGCATAGAACGCCTTGGCGCGCTCGTAGTCGGCAACGTTCAGCGAGATGTGGTCGATCACGTGGTGGCTCATCGCCGTACCTCCCAGGTGGTTCCCTCCGGCCCGTCCTTGAGGACGATGCCGCTTGCGGCAAGGTCGTCGCGGATGCGGTCGGCCTCGGCAAAGTCTTTCCCGGCGCGCGCCGTCCGGCGGGCCTCGATGAGGCGCTCGATTTCGCTTGCATCGACCTCCGGCTCGGCGGCGGTGCGGGCGGTCCAGTCGCTCGCGGTCTCTTCCAGAAGGCCGATGAGGTTGGCGCTTGCCTTCAGGGACGCCGCCCCCTCCCCGCCCTTTGCCGCGGCGCGAAGGCCATGGAGCGCGGCGATCGCCTTCGGCGTGTTGAGGTCGTCGGAGAGCGCGGCAACGACCTCCGCGTCGGGCTCGGCCGCCGGAGCGGCATCGCCGATAGCATCGTACCACCCATCGAGGATCTTTGCCGTCTCGGTGAGCCCCTTTGCCGTCCAGTCGATGGGCTGGCGATAGTGCGTACGCAGCATGTTGAGGCGCAGGACCTCGCCGGGCCAGTCCTTCAACAGGTCGTGGATGGTGATGAAGTTGCCCAGCGACTTCGACATCTTCTCGCCTTCGACCTGCAGGAAGCCGTTGTGGAGCCAGTAATTGGCCATCACGTCGGTGCCGTGGCAGCAGCGCGACTGGGCGATCTCGTTCTCATGGTGCGGGAACTGCAGGTCGATGCCGCCGCCATGGATGTCGAATTCCTTGCCGAGATGCTTCCAGCTCATCGCCGAGCATTCCAGGTGCCAGCCCGGACGGCCGCGGCCCCAGGGGCTGTCCCAGCCGGGCTCGCCGTCCGCCGACGGCTTCCACAGGACGAAGTCCATGGCGTCCTTCTTGTAGGGCGCGACCTCGACCCGGGCACCGGCCTGCATCTCATCGAGGGACCGCCGCGACAGCCGCCCGTAATCGTCCATGGACGGCACGTCGAAGAGGACATGGCCGTCGGCGGCGTAGGCGTGGCCGTTTTCCACCAGCTTCTCGACCATCGCGATCATTTCCGCGATGTGCTCCGTCGCCCGTGGCTCGACGGTCGGCCGCAGCACGTTGAGGGCGTCGATGTCCTCGTGGTAGACGCGCGCGGTCTCTTCGGTCAACTCGCGGATGGAGATGCCGCGTTCGGCGGCGCGGGCGTTGATCTTGTCGTCGACGTCGGTGATGTTGCGCACATAGGTGACGTGGTCGGCGCCATAGAGGTACCGCAAGAGCCGGAAAAGGACGTCGAAGACGATGGCCGGGCGCGCATTGCCGATATGGGCGAAGTCGTAGACCGTCGGCCCGCAGACATACATGCGCACATTCGCCGGATCGATCGGCGAAAACGCTTCCTTTTCCCGGCTCAACGTATTGTAGAGCTTCAGGCTCCTGGCGCCGGTATTGTGCCCGTCTGGCATGACTCACCCCTTGCCGGCTGACCGGGGCGTTCGCTTTTCGTCATGGAGTCGAAGGAACGGCCGCAGCCAGCGTGATCGCTAGCCGTCGATAATCTTGCAGATAATGCAGGTCGCCGAAGTCGGCGTGGCCGTGTTCATAGCCATCGTTTTGCCGATTTCGCGGTCAAGGTCAAGGCGCAATTGCCGCAGTGTCACCTTTGGTCGCTCCGTGGCACTAATACTTAACGTGGTGTTAACTGCCATGAACGATTCCTGAATGGCGATCTCAGCGCGAATTCAGGCGCGGTGCGCTATCCCTTCCGGCGTTCACTGCGTATCAGGAGGTCCAGCAGATGTCCGTTCGAGCCGCCCACGCGATGCCGACATTCTCGTCCGAAAGTCCCGTTCATGTGCTTGCGCGCGGCGAGCGCCGGCGCGGCGCGCGCGCCAGCGACTTTGCCAGGATCGCGCTCGTCGCCATCGTGTTCGCCGCGTTCTTCGCCGGGCCGGCGGCCTATGTCTCCATGGCCGACAAGGGCAACGCGCAAAAGACCTTCGCGGAGGCGCAGAGCGCCGTCTGCCAGACCTCCCAGGACCAATGCGGCGACATCGTCGGCTCCATCAAGAAACCCTGACGCAAAACGGAGCCCGGTGTCCCGGACGCCGTCTCTTTTTCCCATTGAAAATTCGATACGCCGGGGCCCCGCTCAGTCGTCGACCCAGTCGGAGCAGCGCGGCGCGGGCTGGTCGCCCCAGGGCATGATCGGCACGGTCGAGGTGGAGTTCTTCGGCGAGCCCTCGATCAGCTTGTCGGAATAGACCAGATAGACGAGCACGTTGCGCTTCAGGTCGCAGCCGCGCACGATGCGCATCTTCTTGAAGAACAGCGAGCGGCGCTCGCGGAACATCTCGTCGCCCTGGTCGAACTTCTCCTTGAAGGTGATCGGGCCGACCTGGCGGCAGGCGAGCGATATGTCCGAGACCTCCTCGGCAACGCCCAGCATGCCCGAGACGCCGCCCTTTTCCGGCACCGAATAGTGGCAGGCGACGCCGTCGATCAGCGGGTCGTCGAGGCCGTAGACCGCCAGCTTGTGGTCCGGCGTCAGCATCTTCCAGACCGTCGACTTCTTGAAGATCAGGTCCGGCTCGGCGGCAAGCGCGGGGGCGGCGACCGCGGCGGCGACAATGGCGGCCAGCAGTCCCTTCATCATGTGTCGAAACATGGACAATCCTCTCTTGATGGAAATCACTGCAAGAAGAACCGATCGGCGCGCAACCGGTTCCCTTTTCCCGCAATTCCATATGGGACCGCCCGGTGACGTTTGCGAGACGGGGCCGTTTTTCGAGCCAAGCGACGCGTTGACGCCCCGTCCGCGCCGGTCGCCTAGCCCTGCAATTCGGCCCACATCTCCTGGTCGCGCTCGGCCGTCCAGATGCGCGGATGGGCGATGCCGGAGGCCTCGTCATAGGCCCTGGCGACGTTGAAGGGCAGGCAGTGCTCGTAGATGGCGTAGGAGCCGAAGCGCGGGTCCATCTCCGCCCGGCAGGCCTCGAACGCCTCCTTCAGGGTCATCTTCTTGGCCACCGCGGACGACACCGAACCGTAAAGCGCGGCGAGGAAATCGCGGGTGAGCGCGACAGCCTCATGGACCTGGTCGGACGAGGTCAGCGCATCGCCCCTGCCCGGCACCAGCGCCTTGGGGTTCATCTGGGCGAGGCGCTCCAGCGTCTTCGGCCAGTCCTGAAGGTGCGCGTCGCCGCAATAGCAGGCGGAGTGGTATTCGACGAGGTCGCCGGAGAACATGACGTCGGAATCGGGCACCCAGGCGACGATGTCGCCCATGGTGTGGCCGCGGCCGAGATGGATCAGCCGCACCTCGCGGGTGCCGAGAAAGACCGACATGGAGGTGGCGAAGGTCGCCGTCGGCCAGGTGAGACCCGGAATGCTCTCGGCATTCTGGAAGAGGCGCGGGAAGCGGCCGAATTCGGAGTCCCAGTCCTCCTGGCCCCGCTCCACGATCAGCGAGCGGGTGAGGTCCGAGGCAATCGTCTCGGAGGCATGATAGGCGGAGGCGCCGAGTACGCGCACGGCGTGATAGTGCGACAGCACCACATATTTGACCGGCTTGTCGGTGACCGAGCGGATCTTCTCGATCACCTTGTCCGCCATCGCCGGGGTCGCCTGGGTGTCGATGACCATGACGGAATCATCGCCAATGATGACGCCGGTGTTGGGGTCGCCCTCTGCCGTGAAGGCATAGAGGTCGCGGCCGATCTCGGTGAAGCTGACGTTCTTTTCTTCCATGTCGCCGACGGAGGCGAAGGCTTTGGCCATGGGGCTTTTCCTTTTTATGGGTATCAGGCGAGCCTGTGGCGGCTTCTGCCTATTCTGATCTGTTCCGGACGTACTGAACCGCCGTCTGGTCGATGGCGCCGAAGATGCTGTTGTCCTTGTCGTCGCGCATCTCGATCCGGACACGGTCGCCGATGCGCATGAAGGGGGTCGAGGGCTTGCCGTCGGCGATGGTCTCGATCATGCGGATCTCGGCGATGCAGGAATAGCCGACGCCGCCTTCCTTGACGGGGCGTCCGGCGCCGCCGTCGACGTCGCGGTTGGACACCGTGCCCGACCCTATGACGGTGCCGGCGGCGAGCGGGCGCGTGCGGGCGGCGTGGGCGATCAGCCGCGGGAATTCGAAGGTCATGTCGACGTCGCAGCGCGGGCGCCCGAAGATCTCGCCATTGTAATCGACCCGCATCGGCAGCGTGATCTTGCCGCCGTCCCAGGCCTCGCCGAGGGCATCGGGCGTGACGGCAACGGGCGAGAAGCTTGATGAGGGCTTCGACTGGAAGAACCCAAACCCCTTGCCGAGTTCGCCCGGGATGAGGCCGCGCAGGCTGACGTCGTTGACGAGCATGATCAGCTTGATGTGGCCGGCCGCCGCCTCTTCGGAGACGCCCATCGGCACGTCGTCGGTGACGACCGCGACCTCGGCCTCGAAGTCGAGGCCCCAGGCCTCGTTGACAAGCGGGATCGCCTCGCGCGGGCCGATAAAACTGTCGGAGCCACCCTGGTACATCAGCGGGTCGGTCCAGAAGCTCTCCGGCAGCACCGCGCCGCGGGCCTGGCGGACGAGCTGGACGTGATTCACATAGGCCGAGCCGTCGGCCCACTGATAGGCGCGCGGCAGCGGCGACAGGCACGCCTCCTCGTCGAATTCCATGCCCTCGATCTGGCCGAGGAGCAGCCGGTCGGCGAGGTCCGCAAGGCCGGGCTCTGCCGCAGCCCAGTTGTCGAGGGCGGCCTGCAGGGTGCCGGCAACGGCGCCTGCGGGGGTGTAGCGGGAAAGATCGTCGGTGACGACGACGAGCTGGCCGTCGCGGGTTCCGTCTCTGAGGCTTGCGAGTTTCATCGGCTACCAATGCTGTTTCTGGATCGGGCGGAGGACACCCGCGGAATGCGCCGGGAGGGCGTTTCGTTCCGTTTTTACTCGGCGGCGTTGGGGCGCGCCGGGGGGCGGACCGGGCCGTCTTCGACGTTCCAGGAGCGGGCATAGTCCTTGAACTCCGTCGCCTGCGCCCCGGCACCAGGCGTCAGCGGATCGCGGGTGTCGATCATCACCGCATATTCGTCGGTCATCGGCTTGGCCTGCTCGTACATGCGCGACAGGGCCTTGGGGTGCGGGCCGTGGGTAAAGCCGCAGGGGTGGAAGGTCATCATGCCCGGATGGATGTTGTCGCGGCTGAAGAAGTCGCCGTCATGGTAGAAGATGACCTCGTCATAGTCGTCATTGTTGTGGAAGAACGGCACCTTGAGGGCGCCCGGGTCGGTCTCGAAAGGCCGCGGCACGAAGGTGCAGATGACGAAGCGGCCGGCGACCCAGGTCGAATGGGCCGACGGCGGCAGGTGGTAGCGGTGGGACATCAGCGGGCGGATATCCGTCACGTTCAGCCGCACCACGGAAAGGTCGCCGTGCCAGCCGACGGCATCGAGCGGATTGAACGGGTAGATGACGGTCGAGACCTCGCCCATGCGCTTGATGAGGACGTGCCACTCGTTCTCGTCCTGCTGGGCCTTGAAGGCCTCGTCGATCACAGGCGTGTCGAGGATCGCCTCGTCATAGACGGCGTGCCGGCCGACCATGCCGCGGTCGGGCGTGCGGTAGGTGGTGCCGGTGGCCTCCACGGCGAGCAGCATCACCGGCGCGTCGGGCACGATGCGCCACATGGTGGAGCGCGGCAGCACGACGTAGTCGCCCTTGGCAAAGCGCAGATGGCCATAGTCGCAATAAAGCGAGCCACTGCCGGCGTGGATGAAGAGAAGCTCGTCGCCGTCGCCGTTGCGCAGGAGATAGTCCATCGGCTTGGTCACCCGCCACAGCCGGATCAGCGTCGAGGCATTGGAGAGCACCGCCGGTGCGTCCCAGAGCGTCTCACCGCACTCCGTCAGCGTGTTGAGGTCGAAGGCGCGCGGGCGCAAGGGGCCCGACCAATTGGTCCAGCCGGTCGGCGCGTGGCGGTGATACATCATCGTCGCCGGGCCGAAAAAACCTTCCTTGCCGAGCTCGCGCTCGAAGGTTCCCTCCGGCAGGTCGACATGGGCCTGGCGCGACGCGGCACCCTCGATGCGCGGAAACGAGATGTAGTTGGACGACATTGTTCCCTCCCTTTTGCCCTCATTGCCTGGCCCGTTGTTTCGCTGGGCCCTTGGTTCCCGCCGGTCTCTGCCGGCGCTGGCGCGCAGCCCCACAGGGCGCGGCGGCTTGACGCACCCCGATAATTAGTTTCGACTGTAACCAATGTCAATGCGCGCGGAGTTGCGCGTTTTTGCTCTGTCGCTTAGGAAACGTCCAACGACCCAAAAACGAGGCGACACTTGACCAGGGGAACACGTGACGCGCCCGGCACAGGCCGGGCCGCCGACGATGGCTTGCGGCTGGAATCCTTCCTGCCCTACCGGCTGAACGTTGCCGCCGAGACCGTCAGCCTGGCGCTGTCGCGGCTCTATGCGGAGCGCTACGGCATCGGCATTCCGGAGTGGCGGGTAATCGCCACCCTCGGCCAGTACCAGACGATGACGGCCAAGGACGTCGGGCTGCACAGCCAGATGCACAAGACCAAGGTCTCGCGGGCCGTCGCCTCGCTGCTCCGCAAGGGCTTCATCGAAAAGCGCGCGAACCCGCTCGACAAGCGCGCTACCTTCCTGTCGCTGACGGCAAAGGGCGATACGACCTATGCGGCACTGGTGCCGCTCGCCCGGGCGTTTTCCGAACGGCTTGCGGCGGAACTGCAGGCGAGCGACATTGCGGTGCTGGAAACGGCGTTGCAGCGCCTCGGCGAGACGGCGGCACGGGTCGCCGAGGAGATCGCCGGCGAAGACCGGCCGGCCTCCGGCGAGGCAAAACGCGAGGCACGGCCATGAAGCTCTACAGCTATTACCGTTCGTCGGCGGCCTACCGGGTGCGCATCGCGCTGGCGCTGAAGGGCCTTTCCTACGACTACCGGCCGGTGCACCTCGTCGCCGGAGGCGGCGAGCACCTGACGCCGGAATATGCCGCGATCAATCCGCAGAAGCGGGTGCCGACGCTGGAGTTGGACGACGGTACGTGCCTGATCCAGTCGCTGGCGATCCTGGAATATCTGGACGAGCGCTATCCGGAGCCGCCGCTGCTGCCCACCGACGCCGAGACCCGGGCGAAATGCCGGGCGATAGCCGCGATCATCGGCTGCGACATCCATCCGCTCAACAACAGCTCGACCCTTGCCTATCTGAAGGGCCCGTTCGGCCAGGACCAGGACGCCGTGACGACCTGGTACGCGCACTGGGTCCACCAGGGATTTTCCGCCATCGAGCAGCTTCTCGGTGAGGCGCCCTTCTGCTTCGGCGAGGCGCCCGGCATGGCCGACCTCTATCTGGTGCCGCAGGTCTTCAATGCGCGGCGGTTCAAGGTCCCGCTCGACGCCTTTCCGAAGATCGTCGCGATCGACAAGCGCTGCGCCGACATCGAAGCCTTCAAGGCCGCCCATCCGGACGTCCAGCCCGATGCCGAGTAGCCGCGGTATACGGTGCCCGTAAAGAACGGTTTACCGCGTTTTCCGCCTTTAATTGCGCGCCGGCCCCGCTGCCGGCATACTTCCCCCATCGACATTGGCCGAATTGTCCAATGGCGTGGCGTTGCCGGACGGCATGCGACGGACCCTGGGGTAGGATCCGGCGCGTTTTTGTGTCTTTCCCGACTAGGGGACGATCGCGACCGAACGGCCGCCCGTGGGTATGAAGTAACGCGTTCGGGACGGGACCCGGAATATGTCGATCGACCGGCCACTGGCCTTTCTGCTTGCAGGCGTCGTCGCCGCAACGGCGCTCGGCGCGCTGTCGTCCGAGGCGGCGGCCCAGCGCGCCAGTTGCGCCCGGCTGGAAGCCCAGCTCGCCCGGGCGGAAGCGGCCGGCGCGCGCGGCCAGTCGCGCAAATTCGACAAGTGGAACCGGGCCGTCGGCAAGCAGCGCCAGGCGCTGAAGCGCGCGCGCTCCCAGGCACGGCGCGGCCGCTGCACCGGCAGCCTGTTCGGCCAGCCGCAGGCGGGCTGCAACGCGCTGATGGTCAAGATCGACCGCATGGAAGCCAATCTCGCCAAGCTGGAACGCGGACGCGATCGCCATGCCAGTGGCGGCGGCGGCCGCAAGACGGCGCGCATTCGCGCCAAGATGCGCCGCATCGGTTGCGGCCGGGCGGCAACGCGCGAGGCCCGTGCCGGCGACGACGGCCGCTTGCGGGTGTCCTCGTCCGAGCCACGCAGACGCGGTCTCCTCGGCCTCCTCTTCGGCGGCCAGCGGAACGAGCGCTCTTCGGCGAGGGTCCGCGCCGTGCGGCTTGAGGACGAACGGAGCGGGCGCTGGCAGGCGGGCACGGACCGGGTCACCGACCGCTGGACGTTCGAGGACGAAAACGCCGACGGCGAGTCCTTCGGCCAGCGGCGCTACCTGCCGGGGTTCTACGGCAACTACCGGACCCTCTGCGTGCGCACCTGCGACGGCTACTACTTCCCGATCAGCTTCCGCACCACCCAGGAAAAATTCGCCCGCGACCAGGCGGTCTGCGCGGCGATGTGCCCGTCGGCCGATGTCCGGCTCTATGTGCACCGCAATCCGGGCGAGGAATCGGAAGACATGATCTCGGTCGACGGCGAGCCCTACACCGAGCTGCCGACCGCCTTTGCCTATCGCGACAGCTTCAAGCCGGAATGCACCTGCGGCCAGATCACCAGCACGCTGAAGAAGATCCCGGTCCATGGCGACGGCACGGGGCTGCGCGAGATTACCCTTTCCGGCGAATCCTTCCAGGGCCCGGACGAGAGCATCTTCCGCGAAAGCCTGCCGGCGGTGAAGACCGCCCGCGTACCCGACCCGAAACTGCCTCAGGACACCGACCCGGACACGATCTTCAATCTTGAGGGCGGCTTCACGGATGTGCTGGCACAGCGCGCCGAAGAGCTGAAGGCCGGCAAAGCGGACGAGGCGGAGGCTGCCCCCGTCAAGCGGGTCCGCCAAGTCGGGACATCGTTTTTCGCCGACCAATGAGCGGCAAGAGCCGGGCAAGCTCCGGGCCGTGATCGAGGCCGGTGAGCGCCAGCCGCAGCGGCATGAAAAGCGGCTTGCCCTTGCGTCCGGTTTTTTCTTTCAGTGCCGACGTCCATTGCTTCCAGGTCGTCTCGTCCCACGGCTCTTCCGGCAGCAGGTCCAGCGCGTCGCTCAGGAACGGGTGATCCTCTTCGGCGACGACCGGATCGATGCCGCCATCCACCACCTGCCGCCAGTCCGCAACATCTGAAAAGACCTCCAGATTGCCGCGCACCGCGTCCCAGAAGGGTTCGCCTTCGGTGATGCCGAGAATGGCGAGCCGGTCGGAGACCTCCGCATAGTCGAGGCCGTGCAGCATGCGGGCGTTGAGGCTTTTCAGCTCCTCCGGATCGAAGCGGGCCGGCGCCCGCGAGATGCCGTCCAGGTCGAAGATGCCGGCAAGCTCGTCGAGGGATGCCACCGGAGCAACCGCATGGGAGGTGCCGATGAGGACGGCGTGGGCGGCGACCGCCAGCGGCTCGTAGCCGGCCTCGCGGAGCGCGCCGATGGAGAGGGAGCCGAGGCGCTTCGACAGCCCCTCCCCGCTTGCCGTCGTGAGCAAATTGTGGTGGCCGAAGCGCGGCGGGGTCGCGCCCAGCGCCTCGAACAGGCAGAGCTGCACCGCCGTGTTGGTGATGTGGTCGTCGCCGCGCAGGACCTCCGTCACGCCGCAGTCGATGTCGTCGACGATGGAGGGCAGCGTGTAGAGATAGCTGCCGTCCTCGCGGATCAGCACCGGGTCGGAGAGCGAGCCGATGTCGACG
The DNA here is from genome assembly GCF_025961475.1 of Rhodobium gokarnense. Taxonomy (NCBI): domain Bacteria; kingdom Pseudomonadati; phylum Pseudomonadota; class Alphaproteobacteria; order Hyphomicrobiales; family Rhodobiaceae; genus Rhodobium; species Rhodobium gokarnense. Next base: position 158,169 of record NZ_JAOQNS010000012.1, read on the forward strand.
CTCTGGGGACCGCGGCAGAGATCGTCCCAGGCAATGTCCCGGCGGGCGATCTCGGCCGGATCGCCGTCGTAGTTCGGTAAGAGGAAGCGCCAGTGGGGCTTGCGCCCCTCCGCTTCCAGCGCCGCCTTTTCGGCGTCCGTCAGCTTCAGGGCGGCGCGGTCATAGACCGGCGGCTTGCCCTGCGCCCGGCGCAGGCGCCGGCGGCGCTCAAGCTCCTCCGGCGTCTCGTAGCAGGGATAGATGAGGCCCGCCGCCTTCAGCTTTTCCGCGGCGGCGTCATAGGTGGCAAGCCGCTCGGACTGGCGGATGGTCCGGTGCGGCGCGATGCCGAGCCAGCGCAGGTCCGTCTCGATCGCCTCGGCGAATTCGGGCCGGGAGCGCTCCTTGTCGGTGTCGTCGAAGCGCAGGAGGAAGGTGCCGTTGGTCCTGACCGCCTCCAGCCAGTTGATGAGGGCGGTGCGGGCATTGCCGATATGGATATGGCCGGTCGGCGACGGCGCGAAGCGGACGGTAGCGCTCATGACGTGGCTTTCGGGCCTTTGGCCGTCGCGCCGTTGCGGTCGCGGAACCGGTTGGTGATCGGATAGCGGCGGTCGCGGCCGAAATGCTTCCTTGTCACCTTGACGCCCGGCGCCGCCTGGCGGCGCTTGTACTCGGCGACATAGAGCAGGTGCTCGACGCGGTGGACGAGGTCGCGGTCGTGGCCCCTTGCGACGATGTCGTTTACCGGCATTTCGTTTTCCACGAGCGACTGCAGGATGTCGTCGAGCACCTCATAGGGCGGCAGGGAATCCTGGTCGGTCTGGTTCTCGCGCAGCTCCGCCGTCGGCACCTTGGTGATGATATTCTTCGGGATCACCTCGCCCGCCGGCCCGAGCGCGCCCTTCGGAAGGTACTCATTGCGCCAGGCGGCAAGGCGGAACACCTCGGTCTTGTAGAGGTCCTTGACCGGATTGAAGCCGCCATTCATGTCGCCGTAGAGCGTGGCGTAGCCGACCGAGACCTCCGACTTGTTGCCGGTGGTCACCACCATGGAGCCGAACTTGTTGGAGACGGCCATCAGGAGCGTACCGCGGGTGCGCGACTGGATGTTCTCCTCCGTCACGTCCGGATCGCGGCCGGCAAAGAGCGCCGACAGGGCGTCGGAAAACCCTTCCACCGGCTCGGCGATCGGCACGATGTCGTAGCGCACACCGAGGGCCTCGGCGCAGGCCGCCGCATCGTCGAGGCTTTCCGACGAGGTATAGCGGTAGGGCATCATGATGCAGTGGACGCGGTCCGGCCCCAGGGCATCGACGGCCATTGCGGCGCAGACGGCGGAATCGATGCCGCCGGAAAGGCCGAGGACGACGCCGGGAAAGCCGTTCTTTTCCACATAGTCGCGAAGGCCGAGGACGCAGGCGTTCCAGTCGGAGGCGGCGCGGTCGAGGAGCGGGTCCATCGGCCCCTCCACGCAGCGCCAGGGAGCGTCCCCATCCTTCTTCCAGACGGTGAGCGCGACGACCTCCTCGAAGTCCGGCATCTGGAAGGCGAGCGAGCGGTCGGCATGGAGGCCGAAGGAGGCCCCGTCGAAGATCAGCTCGTCCTGGCCGCAGATCTGGTTGAGATAGACCAGCGGCAGGCCGGTCTCGACGACCCGGGCGACGATCACCTGCAGGCGCAGGTCGGTCTTTTCGTGCCAGTAGGGCGAGCCGTTCGGGACCAGCAGCATTTCCGCGCCGGTCTCCATCAGGCACTCGCAGACCTCGTCGGTCCACACGTCCTCGCAGATCGGCACGCCGAGCGAGAGGCCGCGGAATTCGATCGGCCCCGGCAGGCCCCCGGCGGCAAAGACGCGCTTTTCGTCGAAGACGCCGTAGTTCGGCAGGTCGACCTTGTAGCGGGTGGTGACCACCCTGCCCTCGTCAAGCAGGCAGACGGCGTTGTAGAGGCCGCCCTCGTCGCGCCAGGGCGAGCCGATCAGCATCGCCGGACCGCCGTCGGCGGTGTCCTTGGCAAGGTCCCGCACCGCCGCCTCGCAGGCCTCGATGAAGGCCGGCTTCAGCACCAGGTCCTCCGGCGGATAGCCGGCAATGAACAGCTCGGTATAGAGCACCATGTCGGCGCCCATGGCCGCCGCCTCGGCGCGCGCGGCCCGCGCCTTCGCCGCATTGCCGGCGATGTCGCCGACGGTCGGATTGAGCTGGGCGAGCGCTAAGCGGAAGGTGTCGGTGATCGGTTGGGTCATGGTCCCCGTTTAGCGCGGGGCGCGGGACGGGACAATGGGATTCGGGGGTGGGTGCGTGGCGTGGCGGGCTCATGGCCGTTAGCGGGCGGTGATCAGTCGCGGTTTGGTTTTGCGCTCACGGCCGAGCGCTCCCTACGCTCGCTGGCCTCCGCGGGGGCGGCCTGACCGGCCGGCGGGCGGTTGCCCTTGCGAGCCCTGCGGGCTCGTCGTTGCTCACACCAGCGCAAGACTCCGTCGTCATGCCGGGCGGAGCGAAGCGGAGACCCGGTATCCAATGCCCGTCTCGAAACGGTAGTCCGTCGCCGTTCAGGGTAGGACGCCACTCCACGCAAAAAACGAAGAATCCCAGCCGGCGGCATACCGCGTGGATAGGGGCAATAGGCCCCGGCTCAAGGCCGGAGTGACGGGAGGGTGTCTGGCTGGCGAAAAGGCAATCAAGCCAGTCGCGTCGGGGACCGTTGGTGAGGAAGTGAGTCAACGGGCTCACAATCCGATTCAGGCGCGAGCGGCACCATGAGACGCTGATTCAATTGGTTCACAAATCGATTCAACGCGGGCCCGGCCCCTTGAAGAACTGATTCAAGAAGGCGGCGCAAAACGCCGGTTTTACGCCGCCAAAACCTTCAGAAAGTGATTCAAGAGCGGGCGAAAAGGCGAGTCGTTTGAATCCCTTGCCGCCCGCTCCTGAGGCGCCGATTCATATGGTTAACAAATCGATTCAACTTCGGTCGAAATGCCGGCCGTTTCCGCAGCGGTGCCGAAGGCAAAGCAGTCCATGGCGAGGGCGCCGTACTGCGCGGAGGAATGGATGCGGCGGCCGATGACGTCCGGACCCGCAGCGCCGAGGGCAACGAAGATCGGCAACAGATGCTCGTCGGTCGGGTGGTTCTGCAGCGCGAAGGGCGCCTTTTCCCGGTAGTCGAGGAGGTCGTCGACGGCACCGGCAGCAAGGCGGTCGGCGAACCAGTCGGCGAAGCCCTTGACCCAGTCATGGGCCGGCCCGCCGAGATCGTCGCGGCCGTGCCGGAACGCCTCGCGCAGATTGTGGGTGAGCGCGCCGGTGCCGACGACAAGGACGTCCTCGTCGGCGAGCGGGGCCAGCGCCCGACCCATGGCGAGGTGGTGGGCCGGGTCCTCGTAGGGCTGCACGGAGAGCTGGACGACCGGCACGTCGGCGTCCGGGAAGAGCAGCTTCAGGGGCACCCAGGTGCCATGGTCGTAGCCGCGGTCGCGGACCTGATCGACGGGCAGGCCCGCGGCGGCAAGGCGTCCGGCGATGTCGCTCGCGAGCGCCGGGTCGCCCGGGGCCGGATAGACCATCTCGTAGAGCCGCGCATCGAAGCCGCCGAAGTCGTAGATCATGCCCGGCGCATCGTCGACGACGACGGCGGGCCGGCGGGTCTCGAAATGGGCCGAGACGGAGACGATGGCGCGCGGCCGCGGCAGGCTCTCGGCAAGAGCCTTCAGGTGGTCGCGGGCGGGGGTGTCGCGCAGCACCAGGTCGGGGGCGCCGTGGGAAATGAAAAGCGGCAACTGGCGGGCCATGGCAGAATCCTCATGGGATCAATGGAAGCGTTCCGCCTTCAGATAGGATGCAGCCCGGCCTTCTACCAAACCCCGGGATGTGAAAACATCGTTCACCGGGAAGGGCCGCCCTCCCCGTCCCGACCGGTCGGAGTGGTCATCGCGGCCCGCTCGTCGGCGTCAATGGTCACGTCATATTGCGGCAGGCCGTCGCCGATCTCGTAGTAGTCGCCCTTGTCGGCAACGAAGATGTGGGCGACCGTCGAAAGCCCGGTCGGGGCATCGAGGGTGCCGGCAAAGACCGACATGGTCTCGCCGCCCGCCGGCTCCCAGAAGAGCTGCGAGCCGCAGGTCCGGCAGAAGCCGCGCCGGGCCGTGTCCGACGCCGAATACCAGGTGAGGTTTTCGGCGCCGGTAATCGTCAGGGCGTCCATCGGGACCTGCGTCGCCGAGACGTAGTGGCCGGACTGCTTGCGGCACTGGCTGCAGTGGCAGGCGACAACCTGGCGCGCCGGGCCGGCGATCTCGTAGGTGACGGCACCGCACAGGCACGAGCCGGTGCGCTTGTCCGTGGTGTCCATGTCCGTATCCCCCTTCGTGACGAGACAAAGGGCGCGATCGTCAGGACCGCGCCCTCTTTTAGTCGAATGGCATTGACCGCGACGGATGGTGCCAGCGGAAGGGCCGTCTTACCCATATCCTCCGAGCGTTCAGACCGGAAAGTCGTCAATGCCGTTCGGAGTGCACGCCTATTGGGCCGCGATGTGGCGCTCCGGATGGGTGTCGCGCTCGCGCTTCAAATTCTCCGCGATCAGGAAGGCCAGCTCCAGCGCCTGGTCGGCATTCAGCCGCGGGTCGCAATGGGTGTGGTAGCGGGCCGACAGGTCGTCGTCGGAGATCGCCTTGGCACCGCCCGTGCACTCCGTCACGTTGGAGCCGGTCATCTCGATGTGGATACCGCCGGCGTGGGTGCCTTCGGCGCGGTGGACGGCGAAGAAGTTCTCCACCTCGGCCAGCACACGGTCGAACGGCCGCGTCTTGAAGCCGGAATTGGCCTTCACCGTGTTGCCGTGCATCGGATCGCAGGACCACAGCACCTTGCGGCCCTCGCGCTCCACGGCGCGGATGAGCTGCGGCAGGTGGTCGAACACCTTGTCGGCGCCGAAGCGCGAGATCAGCGTCAGCCGGCCCGGCTCGTTGGCCGGGTTGAGGACGTCGATCAGCCGGATCAGGTCCTCCGGGTCGAGCGAGGGCCCGCATTTCAGGCCGATCGGGTTCTTCACGCCGCGGGCGAACTCGATATGGGCGTGGTCGATCTGGCGGGTGCGGTCGCCGATCCAGATCATGTGGCCGGACGTGGCGTAGTACTCGCCGCTGGTGGAATCGATCCGGGTCAGCGCCTGCTCGTAGCCAAGAAGAAGGGCCTCGTGGCTGGTGAACAGGTCGGTGGAGCGGAGCTGCGCGGTGCTGTCCGGATCGACGCCGCAGGCGCGCATGAAGGCCAGCGTCTCGGTGATGCGGTCGGCGATCACCTGGTAGCGGCTCGACTGCGGGCTGCCCTTGACGAAGCCCAGCGTCCACTGGTGCACGTGGTCGAGATTGGCATAGCCGCCCTGGGCGAAGGCGCGCAAGAGGTTCAGCGTCGCCGCCGCCTGGCGGTAGGCCATGACCATGCGCCGCGGATCGGGCTCGCGGGAGTCCGCGTCGAAGGCGATGTCGTTGACGATGTCGCCGCGATAGCTCGGCAGCTCCAGCTCGCCCTGGGTCTCGAAGGCGGCGGAGCGGGGCTTGGCGAACTGGCCGGCGATGCGGCCGACCTTCACCACCGGCGAGGCGGCGGCATAGGTGAGCACGACCGCCATCTGCAGGAAGACGCGGAAGAAGTCGCGAATCCCGTCGGCATGGTGTTCGGCGAAGCTTTCGGCGCAATCGCCGCCCTGGAGCAGGAAACCGTGGCCACTGGCGACCTGAGCGAGTGCCGCCTTCAGTTTGCGGGCCTCACCTGCAAAAACCAGCGGCGGAAAGGTCGACAGAAGCTTCTCGACCTCGGCAAGGCTCTCCTTGTCCGCATAGTCCGGCATCTGCTGGACCGGTTTTTCGCGCCAACTTGCAGGGCTCCACTGGGTATTCATCTCAAGGTCCGTCCGAATGAATTGATCGGAATGCGCGCGGGGGCCGTTTTTTCCTTCGGAACGGCATTTCGTCGCGCCGCGCGGTTATACACAGGCGGACCTCCTTTGGCCACACCTGCGGGGCGAAAACGCCCTTGTCCGGCGCCGGCATTCGCCGCCGCGCCAGCGTCTTTCGCACCCGTGTCGATCGAGCGGACCCTAGACCCGCCGTCGATGCGCCGCCGACGGTGTCGTCAGCGCAATGAAGAGTGCCCCGGCGACGATCAGCGCCGCGCCAACGAGCGCAGTCAGGCTGAGGCCGACGCCGAAGAGCAGGAAATCATAGACCGCGGCGAACACGAGCACCATGTAAAAAACCGGTATCACGAGGCTGGCATCGCCGAGCCGCATGGCCTGGATGAACAGCGCCTGGGCCGACACCATGACGGTGCCGAGGGCGGCGAGCAGCATCCATTGGGAGGGCGCTGGCGCGGTCCAGACCGTTGCCGCGGCGAGCGCCGAGACGGTGGCGCCGATGGCGTTGTTGATGAGGAGAATGCGCAAGGGCGGCTCGCTGCCGCTGAGGCGCTTGATGAAGATCGCCTCCGTCCCCATGAAGGCGGCGGCGGCGAGCGCCAGGAAGGCGGACGGCCGAAACGCCTCGGTGCCCGGCTGCAGCAGGATCAGCGCCCCGGCCATGGAGAGCGCTGCGCCGGCCCATTTGCGGATCTCCGAACTCTCCTTCAGGAGCAGGACCGCGAGCGCCATGGTGACGAGCGGGCTGAGGAAGCTGATGGCCGTTGCCTCGGCCAGCGGCATGCGGGCGGCGGCGGCGAACATCGAGGTGATGCCGAGCCAGCCGCACAGCGAGCGGCCGACATGCCAGCGCCAGCGGGCGCCGACGAAGTCGGGCCGTGCGGACGGGCGGAGCGCGATGACGACGAGGAGCGCCAGCAGCGCGAAGGCGAAGCGGCCGGCGCTGACCTGCAAGGGATGGAGGCCGGCGATGCCGGGCTCGCCGACGCCGAGCACCTTGGCGATCAGCGTCGTGACGCCGACCAGCGCCGCCGAGCCGGCCATCGCCAGCATGCCGCGCGCGGTGTCGCGGAAGGTATCGGTCGTCATTCAGGATGTCCCGGCAGAACAGGTCGGTGGCAGGCGCGCACCGCGATGCGACCATTCGATCGCCGGCGCGGTCTGCGTCCCAGGAAGCATGGCGAACGCCGCCAGCAATGGGCGGTGCACCCTACTGTCCGGTTTCGGATGCCGCAACCATGTCCGACGCGCGCGCCGGCCCGGCTGGCGGGGGGCGGCGCATCGGCTCGATGCGGGGTGGGCGCGCCGCCGCGGCTAGCCGGGGATATCCAGCTTCTGCGTGCCGTTGGCGCCGACGACCTCGATGCCGTCCGTGCCGCGGTAGTCGGTAACGTCGATCCAGATGGCGTAGGTCACCGGCATCTCCAGGCAGCCGTCTTCGACACACCCCACGACCTCGATCGCCCAGTAGTCCGGCGGCTGGACGTACACCATCGGTCGGAGCTGGATCACCATGTTCTTGCACGGCATGACGCCTGAAACCATCAAGAACCAGGTGCCCGGGACGTCGCCCGGCCAGACCTCCGAATACCCGAACGGTGCCAGCGAACAGAACGCCGTCGCCGTCGCCAGATCGGCCTCGGACAGATCGATCCTCTTCCAGGGCATGGATGCGCTGCGGCCCTCGGCCATGGTGTTTGCCTCCCAAAGCAGGTGCCTGCGTTTCGGATCCGCGCCGCCCGGCCCTGCCGAGGCGGTCACGCCATCTACAATTTTTGATTGTAATTTCATTGATATCCCTTTTTTGTCGTGCCGACAATTGCAAGAAACCGCGGCGTGGTGGCCGACGCGACAAAAAAACGGGCCCGCACGCCTTGGAAAAGCGTGCGGGCCCTTGGGTGTCTCCTTCCGGCCGAGCGGGTGGGGAGGCGCGGGCGCCGGAGGGAGGACCGGGGTGCGCCCGGGACCGGAGACTGTCCCGGGCGCGGTCTCATCAACTCCTTACTTGGCGATCATGGCTTCTGGACGCGGCGTGTCGGCGGTTTCCACCGGCAGGACCGGATAGGTCACCGTCGGCATTTCGCCGGTCAGCGTCTTCAGGAACGCGGTGATGGCCTTGGTTTCTTCCGGGGACAGATCTTCGCCGAGCTGGGCGGTGCCCATGATGGCGACGGCCTGTTCCAGATCCCAGACCATGCCGGAATGGAAGTACGGAGCGGTCAGGGCGATGTTGCGCAGCGGGCCGGCGCGGAAGACGTATTCCTCGTCCGCCGTCTGGGTCACGGCAAAGCGACCCTTGTCGTTGGCCGGCAGGATGTCGGCGCCCGGCTTCTCCACGACGCCGAACGGATAGTAACCGTCGCCGCCGACATTGACGCCGTTGTGGCAGGAGGCGCAGCCCTTGGACATGAAGAGCTGGAGGCCTTCCTTCTCCTCATCGTTGAGGACGGCGACATTGCCTTCCAGGAACTGGTCGAAGCGCGAGGCGGGGGTGATCAGGGTCGCCTCGAAGGCCTCGATGGCCTTGGCCATGTTGTCGAAGTTGACCGGATCGGCCTCGCCCGGGAAGGCGCGGGTGAAGCGCTCGACATATTCCGGCAGGCTCTTCAGGGTGGTCTCGACGCGCTTCGGCGTGGAGGCCATCTCGACGCCGGCCTGGACCGGGCCCTTGGCCTGGGCCTTCAGGTCTTCGGCGCGGCCGTCCCAGAACTGGGCGATGTTGAAGACGGCGTTGAGAACGGTCGGCGCGTTGCGCGGGCCCTTCTGCCAGCCATGGCCGATCGAGGTCTCCAGGTTGTCGTCACCGCCCATGCCGAGATTGTGGCAGGTGTTGCACGAGATCAGGCCCGAGGAGGAGAGCCGCGGATCGAAGAAGAGCATCTTGCCCAGCTCGACCTTCTCATGGGTGACGGCGTTGTCCTTGACCGCAGGTACTACCGACGGAATCGGCTTGAAATACTCCTTGGCCTCATTCAGCAGAGCATCGTCTGCCAGAGCTACCGAGCCTGCTGCGAGCATGGTGGCGGCAAATACCGCGCACAGCCCCGTGGCTTTCCCGAACATTGTCGTCTCCTTGTTTGGTTGCGAATTCGCATACGCTTGCGGACGGTGTGATATTAGAACCCTTCCGAACTGAACGCATTGAGGGACCGCATTGACACCTTAGAAACGTTCGAATAAACTCCATAAACATCTACTTCAGCTATGTATTTCGATTTCATAATGGTTCTAGAAAGTGTTCATATGTCGCAGTCATTTCTTGCCATAACTGGCCCGTTTCCTGCTTAACCCTGGGCTGTAGCCGTGCCGTCCACCGATGTGAGCCCGCGCGCCTCGCAGCCGCCGCAACAGATCCCGCGGGCGCCGATATGCCATGCCTGCGGCGATCCGGAATTCGCCCGTCGCTTCAACGGGATATGCGGGCAAATTCGTGGTGGCGGCAGGCTGCCGTTTGTTGCACCATGGCGAGCATGACGTCGTCCGAGCCCAGCTTCACCGTCGGAATCGAGGAGGAGTACCTCCTCGTCGACCGCAAAACGCGGGCTCTGGCCAGCGATCCGCCCGCCGATCTGCTGAAGGCGTGCCAGGATTCACGCCCCGGCGCCGTCAGTCCGGAGTTCCTGCGCTGCCAGATCGAGATCGGAACGCCCGTCTGCGAGACGATGAAAGACGCCAGGCGTGAACTTTCGCGCCTGCGGCGGATGATCGCGGAGAACGCGGCGGAGTTCGGTCTGGCCCCGATTGCCGCCTCGACTCACCCTTTCGCGGAATGGGACCAGCAGTCCCACACCGACAAGGAGCGCTACAACGAACTGGCCAAGACCATGCAGGTGGTGGCGCGGCGGCTGCTGATCTGCGGCATGCATGTCCATGTCGGGGTCGAGGACGAGGCGCTGCGCATCGACCTGATGTCGCAACTCACCTATTTCCTGCCGCACCTGCTGGCGCTGTCGACCTCGTCGCCGTTCTGGCGCGGCCGCGACACGGGGCTGCGGTCCTACCGGCTCTCCGTCTTCAACGAACTGCCGCGTACGGGCCTGCCGGACACCTTCGCCAGTCCGAGCGAATTCCACCGCACCGTCGACATCCTGGTCGAGGCCGGCTTGATCGAGGACGCGACCAAGATCTGGTGGGACCTGCGCCCCTCCGCGCGATTCCCGACGCTGGAAATGCGGGTCAGCGACGTCTGCACGCGGCTCGACGACGCACTCGCCATCGCCGCCCTGTTCCGGTGCCTGACCCGGATGCTGTGGCGGCTGAAGGGCAAGAACCAGCGTTGGCGGCAATATCCGGGCTTTCTCATCGACCAGAACCGGTGGCTCGCCCAGCGCGACGGCATCACCGGCGAACTGGTCGATTTCGGGCGCGGATGTTGCGTGCCGTTTTCCGATCTTCTCGATGAAATCCTGGAGCTGACCCGCGAGGACGCCGAGCATTTCGGGTGCCTTGCCTCTGTCGAGCACGCCCGCGCGATCATCGCCGACGGCACCTCGGCCGACCGCCAGCTCGCCGTCTACAACGGCGCCATCGAGGCCGGCGCCAGCACCCAGGAGGCGCTGGAGGCCGTCGTCGACCACCTCATTGAGGAAACGCTGGCCGGCTGCGAGCGATAGGGGCGCTTGCCCTAGAGCAGCAGCGAATAGGCGCCTTCCAGCTTCAGAAGCCGGATTTTCGTCTCCACGCCGCCCGCCCCGGAGAATCCGCCGAGGCCATGGCTGCCGACGACGCGGTGGCAGGGAATGATGACCGGTATCGGATTGGACCCGCAGGCCTGGCCGACGGGCTGTGCGGCCACGCCGAGGTCCCTGGCGATGTCCCCGTAGCTGCGGGTTTCGCCGAAGGGAATGGCGCGCATTGCCGAATAGACCTGCTGCTGAAAGGCGTTGCCGGCCGGAGCCAGCGGCAGGTCGAACGCCGTCCGCCGGCCCTCGAAATACCCGGCGAGCTGGCGCAGGGCTTCTTCCAGAACGGCTGTGCGTTTTCCTTGCGCTTCTGCATCCCAGATGACGCGCGTGATCCGGCCGTCCTCCTCCGCCACACCGAGGCGGCCGACGGGCGTATCAAGGGTCGCGATGTTCATATCCCGAGATGCCTCCCTATGCGCACTACGCAACGCCACTCTAGACAGCGTCGCTCCGCCCGCAATGGCGTTGCAGTTCTCAAGCAACCAGCCAACCACCGTCATCCCGGCCGGAGCGCAGCGGAGAGCCGGGATCCGTTGCCCCTCTCGACGCAGTAGCCCGCATCAGGCCTTGGCGCGGCCGAACCCGGAGCATATGCCCTCTCTCGCGAACCGACGGCATACCGCGTTGAGATGGGCAATAGGCCCCGGCTCGGGGGCCGGGGTGACGACCGAGGGTGTGGCAAGCGCAAGTGGATCCAAAAGAACTCGACCATGCCCCCAACATCTGCTGGACCGCCAAGCCCCCTTCCCGGATCAATCGTCCCGCACCGCGCGGCAGAACGCCTCGATCTCTGCTTCCGTATTGTAATAATGGACCGAGGCGCGCACGAGGGCATCGAACCCTCGGCGCGGCAGGTCCAGTTGGGCGGAGCGGGCCTGGCTGTGGGTGACGTTGATCGAGCGCTTCGACAGCCGCTGGCGGGTGTCGGCCGGCGCCTCGCCCGCCTTCAGGAAGGTGACGATGCCACATTTCTCGGCGCCGAGGTCGTGCACCGACACGCCGGGGATGTTTTCAAGCTCGCGCCGGAGCGTATCGGCCAGCATCTTCACCCGCGCCTCGATCGCCCCCATGCCGAGTTTTGCGGCATAGCGGGCAGCGACGCCGAGGGCGATCTGGCCGGCGACGTAGCGCTCCCAGTTCTCGAAACGCTTTGCGTCCGGCTTCCATTCGAAGCTCTCCGCGTCGAGCCAGTCGGCGGCGGCGAGATCGACGAAGGGCGGCTCAAGCTCCGGGATCGCGGAACGGTCGACCCAGAGGAAGCCGGTGCCGCGCGGGCCGCGGAGGTACTTCCGCCCGGTCGCCGACAGCATGGTGCAGCCGATTTCCTTGACGTTCACATCGAGCTGGCCGACCGACTGGCAGGCATCGAGCAGGTACGGAATGCCGAAGCGGCGGGCGACGTCGCCGACGGCCGCGGCCGGATTGACCAGCCCGCCCTGGGTCGGCACGTGGGTGATGGCGATCAACCGGGTCTTCGGCGCGACCATGTTCTCAAGGACGGCGACGTCGATCTGGCCGTGCTCGTCGTCCGGTACGACGTCGATCTCGATGCCGGCGCGGTCCTTCATCTGCAGGAAGGCGACGTAGTTGGAGACGTATTCGGAGCGGCAGGTGATGATCCGGTCGCCCTCGCGGAACGGGACGGCGTAGAACGCCATGTCCCAGGCGCGGGTGGCGTTCTCGACGAAGGCCACCTCGCCCGGCTCGCCGCCGATGAGGTCGGCGATCGCCGGATAGAAGTCCGCCACCTTGGCCGCCGCCGCGCCCGCCGCCTCATAGCCGCCAATCATGGCTTCCAGGTCGATATGCGTCTTGATGGCCTCGACGACGGCGCAGGTCGGCAGGGCCGATCCGGCATTGTTGAAATGCAGCACCATCTCCGCGCCCGGCGTCTCGGCGCGCAGGCGATCAATGTCGAGTTCCGGCATGGTCTTCCCTCCCCGTCAGTCGCCACCTTCCGTTAGTCGATTCCGAGAGCGGGTCAACACCCTTGATGCTGCGCGCCGCTTCGTTACGGTGAGGCGTCTGTCCGCAGTTCCCCTTCCCCAAGAGCATCCTGACCATGACCTACATGATCGCCGTCTTCGGCTACGGCTCCCTCGTCAACCAGGCGACCCTGCCGGCCGGGACGACCAGCATGCCCGGCACGCTTTCCGGCTTTCGGCGCGCCTGGCGGATCGCCGGCAAGACGCCGATCGGCCATACCTGCGGCCTCACCGCGGAACCGGAGGAAGGCTCGACGATCCGCGGCACGCTGATCCTTTATCCGCGCTCCGAGCTTGCCGACCTCGACGAACGCGAGTGGCGCTACGACCGGCACGATCTCGACCTTGAGGCCTTCGCGCCAGACGGCGATGCCGCCGAGGTGCCCGAGATGCGCATCGTCTACCGGGTGAAGCCGGAGCACGAACGCTGGGGCGACGAGGAGCATCCCGTGATCCAGAGCTATGTGGATTGCGTGCTGCGCGGCTATTTCGAGCGCTGGGGCGTCCTCGGCGTGCGCCATTTCGTGGAGACCACCGCCGGCTGGCACATACCGATCCGGCGCGACCGTGCCGCGCCGCGCTACCGCCGCGCCGTGCGGATCACGGCCGAGGAGGAAGCCCTCTTCGACCACGTCCTTGCCGAAGCCGGCGCGCGCTGGATCGACTGAAAAGGAACTGGATTGCCGCGTCGGCCTTTCGGCCTCCTCGCAATGACATCGGTTATTGTCATTGCGAGCGGAGCGAAACAATCCAGTGCAGCCGTCTACTACCAGTGCCGCTCGGGTTAAAAATGCAGCCCTGCGACAACCAACGCAGACCGAAATGGTCGACCGCTATTTCGCCAGCGGCTTCCTGAGGCGGATGGTGTCGATCTCGGTGCCGGCCAGATCGTCGAAGCGCTTTTCGCGCGAGCGGTCGGAAAAACCGCGGGTGCGGAAGAACCGCAGCGCGCGGCGGTTGCCGGCGAAGAGATCGAGGTCGACGTGTTTGGCGCCGGTCGCGGCAACGCCTTCCTCGAGCGCTGCCAGCAGCGCCTCGCCGGCACCGTTCGCCCAGGCGCTCGGCGCCACCCAGATCTCGCTGATATCCCCTTGCCGTGCGGCAACGATGGCAAAGCCCACCGGCTCGCCGTCGAGGGTCGCGACCAGCACCGGGCCGCCGGCCGATGCCAGGAGGTGCTCGAACGGCCTTTCGTCGCGCAGCCGCCTCCAGGCGTCGCCGGCGAGCTGCGAGCCGATCGAGGCCTGCCAGGAATGCATGCCGATCTTGGCGAGGATCGCGAAATCGGTCTCGCGCGCCTCGCGCACGTCAATGCCGGTCGCCGCCTTCACCGCCTCGCCGGCGCCGGCCGATCCCGCGACCGCTTCGCCGACGCCTGCGGCAGCCGCGTGGGCCTGCGACGCACGGTAGCGCTCGCTCGGCTCGCGCATGGTGACGAGTTCCTCGGCCGCCGTCGGGTGGACGGCGACGGTGCGGTCGAAATCGGCCTTGGTGGCGCCCATCTTGATGGCAATGCCGAGAAGCTGGGCCATCTCGCCGGCGTCCGGGCCCATGACGTGGACGCCAAGCACGGTGTCGCTGGCGGCGTCGACGATGACCTTCATCAGCATCCGCTCGTCGCGGCCGGTGAGCGTGTGCTTCATGGCGCGGAAGCGGGCGCGATAGATGTCGACGGCGTCGAAGCGGTCGCAGGCTTCGTCCTCCGAGAGCCCGACGGTGCCGATCTCCGGCTGGGAGAACACGGCCGTCGCGATATTGGAGTGGTCGACGGTGACGTTCTTGGCGCCGAACACGGTGTCGGCGAAGGCATGGCCCTCGCGGATCGCCACCGGGGTCAGGTTGACCCGGTCGGTGGCATCGCCGACGGCGTAGATCGAGGCAACGGACGACTTCGACTGGGCATCGACGACGACGGCGCCGTTCCTGGTCAGTTCGACACCGGCCTCTTCAAGGCCGAGCCCGGCCGTCGCCGGGCGCCGGCCGATGGCGTACATGATCTGGTCCGCCTCGATGGTGCGGCCGGCTTCCGTCTGGCCGACCAGCCCGCTCCCGCCCTTCTCGATGGCGGTGAAGCGGTCGCCGGTGATGACGTCGATGCCCTTCTTTTCCATCTCTTCGTGGAGCAGCGTGCGCAGGTCCATGTCGAAGCCGCGCAGGATCTCCTCGCCGCGATAGAGCAGCGTCGTCTTGGCGCCGAGGCCGGCGAAGATGCCGGCGAACTCCACGGCGATGTAGCCGCCGCCGACCACCGTTACCCGCTCGGGGAAGTCCTCCAGATGGAAGGCCTCGTTGGAGGTGATGGCGTGCTCTATGCCGGAGACAGAACTGTCGAGGAAGGGCGCCGCGCCGGTCGCAATCAGGATGTACTTGGCGGAAACCGTGCGGTCGTCGGCCAGGAGCCGGACCTCGTTCGGGCCGGCGACGACCGCCCGGCTCAAGACGATTTCGACGCCGGAGCGTTCCAGGTTGGCGAGATAGACCTTGTTGAGCCGGTCGATCTCGCGGTCCTTGTTGGCGATCAGCGTCTTCCAGTCAAAGGCCGTCGCGCCGACCGACCAGCCGAAGCCGGCGGCGTCCTCGAATTCCTCGGCGAATTTGGAGGCATAGACGAACAGCTTCTTCGGCACGCAGCCGCGGATGACGCAGGTGCCGCCGACCCGGTACTCCTCGGCGATGGCGACTTTGGCCCCGTATCCCGCAGCGATCCGCGCGGCCCGCACGCCGCCCGATCCGGCCCCGATGACGAAAAGATCGTAGTCGTAGCCGCCCATGGGGGCCTCCTTACTGGCCGGACCGGAAGACCGGTCCGGCACGCATTACGCAAAACCTACTGAAAACGGGGACGCGCCCTAGCGGCGCCTATTCGGACTTTTCAGGCGCGGACGCGGCGATCTTTTCCATTTCCTTCTGGGCCTTTTCCAGCATGTCGATGCCGAGCTGGTTGCGGTATTCCCGGGCCGCGCCGATCGACAGGGTCGACAGCTCGGCCGACTTCTCGGCCAGCTTGGCGCCGACCGGCGAGGTGTAGAATTTGGTGATCTCTTCCAGCTCTTCCTTGGTGAAGCGGCGGGCCCAGATCTCCTCGATCATCTTGTCGAGTTCGACGCGCTTGCCGGCCATGGAGAGCGCGACATCGTTGACCATGGCGTCGATCTCGCGGGCGAACTCCGGATTCTGGCGCACGAGCTGCTGCTTGGTCTGGTCGGCGACGATCGGCAGGATCTCGTCGAAGCCGTAGTTGGAGCGGGTCGCCTCGACCGCGGCTTCCGCGGCCTTCAGGTGCTCGGGAGCAAAGGTTTCGTCCTGGGCGGCCGCCGGCGTCAGGCGCAGGGCACCGACGACGAGCATGACGGCCAGCGCCAGCGCGGCGGTGCCGACAGTTTTGGAAAGGGTCATGTCTATCTCCGTTCGGTGACGGTGCGTGCCGTCATGTGGATCTCTCAGGCTTTCAGGCATTCGGTGCCATCGGGACCCGCCACATAGGCGGCGTCCGCAATGCCGATGAACAGCCCGTGCTCGACCACGCCCGGAATGGCGCCGAGCGATTCGCTCAACGCTTCTGGCGCGGCAATCTGGCGAAAAGATGCATCGAGGATGTAATGCCCGCCATCGGTGATGAAAGGGGCCTCCTTGCCGCCGCGCAGGACGATCTCGCCGGTGAGGCCGAGAGCCGAGGCGTTCGACATGATCGACCGCCGCGTCGACTCCAGCCCGAAGGGCACGACCTCGATCGGCAGCGGGAAGGCACCGATCATGCGCACCAGCTTGGAGCTGTCGGCGATCACCACCATGCGGGCGGAGGCCGTGGCGACGATCTTTTCACGCAGGAGCGCCCCGCCGCCGCCCTTGACCAGGCGCAGATAGCGATCGAGTTCGTCGGCGCCGTCGACGGTCAGGTCGAGTTCGGGCGTCTCGTCGAGGGTGGAGAGCGGAATGCCGAGTTCGCCGGCAAGCTCGGCCGTGCGTTCCGAGGTCGGCACCGCCAGAATGTCGAGGCCGGCGGCGACCTTTTCGCCGATCAGCCGGGTGAAATGGTCGGCCGTCGAGCCGGTGCCGAGGCCGAGCCGCATGCCGGACTGCACTTCGGCGAGCGCAGCTTGAGCAGCGGCGCGCTTGAATTCGTCGCTCATTAGGATCACACGCTCCCGAATGTGCCGTTCCCCGTCGGCCGCTGATTAGCATGGCCGGCGCCGGGCGCCAAGTTATCGCGAAGGGATGCGGCCGGCGCGGATGCTGCGCCGGCCGGCCGGTATTACAGTGCCTGCAGGCGGATCAGAGGCCCGCCATCAGCATGTATTTGATCTCCACGAACTCCTCGACGCCGTGCGAGGAGCCTTCGCGGCCGATGCCCGACTGCTTGACGCCGCCGAACGGGGCCACCTCGGTGGAGATGATGCCGGTGTTGATGCCGACCATGCCGTAATCCAGACCCTCGCCGACGCGCCAGACGCGGCCGATGTCCCGGGCGAAGAAATAGGCCGCCAGGCCGAACTCGGTATCGTTGGCCATGGCGACGACCTCGTCCTCCTCGGAGAAGCGGAACAGCGGCGCGACGGGGCCGAAGGTCTCCTCGCGGGCGACCATCATGGAGGGCGTGACGCCGGTCAGCACGGTCGGCTGGAAGAAGGTGCCGCCGAGGGCATGGCGTTCGCCGCCGGTGACCACCTTGGCGCCCTTGCCGAGCGCGTCGGCGATGTGCTCCTCGACCTTTTCCACGGCCGCCATGTTGATCAGCGGGCCCTGGACGACGCCTTCCTCGGTGCCGGTGCCGACCTTCATTTCCTTGACCTTGGCCGACAGCTTTTCGGCAAAGGCGTCGTAGACGGCGTCCTGGACGTAGAGGCGGTTGGCGCAGACGCAGGTCTGGCCCATGTTGCGGTATTTCGAGGCGAGCGCGCCTTCCACGGCGGCGTCGAGATCGGCGTCGTCGAAGACGATGAAGGGGGCGTTGCCGCCGAGCTCCAGCCCGACTTTCTTGATGGTCGAGGCGGCCTGCTCCATCAAGAGCCGGCCGATCTCGGTCGAGCCGGTGAAGGTGATCGCCTTGACGTCCGGGTTGGAGGTCATCTCGCCGCCGATCTTGGAGGCCTTGCCGGTGACGACATTGAAGATGCCGGCGGGGATGCCGGCGCGCTCGGCGAGTTCGGCCAGCGCCAGCGCGGAGAGCGGCGTCTCGCTCGCCGGCTTGACGACGATCGGGCAGCCGGCGGCGAGCGCCGGGGCGGCCTTGCGGGTGATCATCGCGGCCGGGAAATTCCACGGCGTGATCGCGGCGACGACGCCGATCGGCTGGCGGATGCAGACGATGCGGGCATCAGAACGGAAGGACGGGATGGTCTCGCCGTAGATGCGCTTGGCCTCTTCGGCGAAGAACTCGATGAACGAGGCGGCATAGACGATCTCGCCGGCGGCCTCGGTGAGCGGCTTGCCCTGCTCACTCGTCATCAGGAGCGCAAGGTCGTCCTTGTTCTCCAGCATCAGGTCGAACCAGCGGCGCAGGACCGCGGAGCGCTCCTTGGCGGTCTTCTTGGCCCAGGCCGGGAACGCGGCTTTCGCCTTGTCGATCGCCTCGCGGGTCTCCTCGGCGCCAAACTCGGGCACCTTGGCGAGTTCGGCGCCGGTTGCCGGATCGGTGACGGCCATCGCCGGCTCGCCGACCCACTGACCGTTGACGTAGCACTGCTCCTTCAGCAGCGACGGATCTGAAAGCCGCATCTCGATTTCCTCCTTGAATGACTGTTTGGCCGCCGAGGCCCGGAACACCGGCGGCGCGCAATGGTGGCTGCCGGCGGGACGATCGGCGGTTCGGTCCGGGACGATCCCGGAGAAGCGGAAAGCGGCGGCGTGCGGCGCGCCCGTCGGGGACCGCATGCCGTCATGATCGGCGGCACGATAGTGGAAAGTCAGAACGGCGTCGATAGGTTCCGAACGGGCGTGGCAAGGGTTGCCGGAGCGACGCCGGGGCCCCATTGTATAAACCATTCCCGGATCGCAAGGACCGGCCCGCTGGCCGCGTCCCATCCAAAGCTTCCTCTCAAGGCCGCCGAGAACAGAGACAGAAAAAATGCCGAAACCGCCCGTCCTTGCCATCGATCTCGACGGCACGCTGATCGAGACCGCCCCCGACCTGATGGGGACCCTCAACGTCATCCTCGACCGCGAGGGGCTCGCCCCCGTCAGCCTCCAGCAGGTGCGCGGCATGGTTGGCCAGGGCGCCAAGATCATGCTGCAGCGCGGCTTTGCCGCCCATGGCGAGACGCTGGAAGGCGAGCGGCTCGAAACCCTGTTCGAGGCCTTTCTGGAGCACTATGCGGAACATATCGCGGTCGAAAGCCACCCCTTCCCCGGCGTCGTCGCGGCGCTTGAAGGGTTTCGCGCGGAAGGCTGGAAGCTGGCCGTGTGCACCAACAAGCTGGAGGCCCTCACCCGGCGGCTGCTCGACGAGCTCGACCTGACGCGGCTGTTCGACGCGATCGGCGGCCCGGATACCTTCGGCGTGCGCAAGCCCGATCCGCAGCACCTCATCAAGACCATCGACGCGGCCGGCGGCGAGGCGACCAACGCCATCATGGTCGGCGACTCGGCCGCTGACATCAACGCGGCGAAGAACGCCTCCGTGCCTGTCGTCGCCGTCGACTTCGGCTATACCGACATTCCAGTTTCCGAGCTTGGGCCCGACCGGATCATCTCCCATTTCGACGAGCTTGCCGGAGCCGTTTCGGAACTGCGCGCGGCAATGACGGCCGGCTGAGGCGGCAGCGGGGCGACCATTCGGCCGGCGTGCACTGCAAAGGCTTGACTTCCCCGGGGGCCAACCCTTAAATCCGCGCACCCAATCGGGCGGTTAGCTCAGCGGGAGAGCACTCGCTTCACACGCGAGGGGTCACTGGTTCAATCCCAGTACCGCCCACCATTGTTTTCGCTCACGGTCAATTCGCTTCGCTCACGACCTCCGCGGGGCCTCGCACCGGCTCGGGCGCGCGGTCGCGCTTGCGAGCCCTTTGGGCTCGGCAGGGCCTGCATGAGACTCCGACGTCATCCCGGCCGTAGCGAAGCGGAGAGCCGCGATCCATTGCCCATCGCACCATTGTAGCCCATCACGGTTCCTGGCCGGCTTCTCTTACGTCAGGTATTGGTGCTCGTTCAGCGCTTCCATCCGCGCCACAGCGCACGAGGGTTTTGCGCTGCGATCGCCAACAGCCCGCCGGCGATCGCCCAGTTCTTGACCATGATCGTGACCTGCCAGGGATCGGCGCGGAGCTGCCAGTGGAACCAGCTCGTGAACAGGCAGTAGGCGGCGAGCGCCAGCGCCCAGAGCCGGATCTGCGGCCCGGAGACGAGGCAGATCGCGGCAATGAGATTGAACAGCGCGACCGGCCAGACCAGCCACGTTGGCAGGCCGATGCCGGCGATCATCTGCTGCACGGGAGCCGGGTCGAGGACCTTCTGGACCGCGCCGCCAAGGAATAAAAGAGCGATCAGGACGCGGCCGGAGATGCTGAGAAAGCTGTTCATTGTCCCCTATCTGCAGCGTCGAGCCGCCCCGGCAAGTCCCATGCAGGAAGCCTCACCGGCATCGCAACGATTCCCCTAGCACTCATTCGGTTTTTTGAATTAATCTTCCCGGACAAGACAAACAAAAAAACCAACCGGGGGGAAACCGACCATGAGGACGAGGTTTCTTGTGACGTTTGCGGTGCTGTGCGCCGCGCTCTTGATGGTGTCCGACGTCGCGTCGGCGGCGGCCGAGACGCTGACATGGCGGGTGCGCAGCGAGCATCCGAACACCGTGGCCGTGGAGTTCTATTCCCAGGACCGCAACACGGCCTGGCCGGGCGACGGCGAGGTCTATCTGATCCGCGACTGGGACATCCACACCTATTCGCTCAACTGCCGGCGCGGCGAATCCATCTGCTACGGCGCCTGGGTGCGCAACCGCAGTTCGACCTATTGGGGCGTCGGCAAGGACAATGCCAGGGGATGCCAGCGCTGCTGCTATGTCTGCGGCGGCGGACGCACCAAGACCCAGGTGCTCAATCCCTGACGCGCACCGGGCCGTAACGGGCATCGGGCCAGGAACAGAAAAGGGGCTCCGCGGACCGCGGAACCCCCCGTTGCCCCAGACATGCGGCGACCGGTGCATGCCGGCGCCGTCCGGGCGGTGCTTGCGGCTACTGCCACCAGCACTGTTTCTTGACGACGACGACCCGTTCGTCGAGGTCCGCGTCGTAAACGGTCGTCGGCAGGTTCTGGCAGACCCGGTAGCGCACCATGCCGGGGGCGCGGGCGCCTTCGACCCAGGGACCGCCGCGGGCTTCGTCGCGGTCGAGTTCTTCCAGCATGGCGCGGTCGGCGCCGGTGTCGCGCCTACCGGCGGAGGCGGAGGTGGCAACGGCCGCAGAGCCGGCGATGGTCAGGGCGATGATGGCCAGGGTGGTCTTCTTGAACATCGGAGTTTCCTTTCGTCGCTGTTCCCTCGAGGACCTGCCCCATCGGCGTCGCCTCGTTGTCCCCAATATGCGGATAGGCGCCGGCGCCGACTGTGACGGCCGTCACGGTTTTGAGGGTTCGTCGCAAGGAAAAGAAAAATCCGCGGAAGCCGGTGGCTTCCGCGGAGGAGTTAGTCCGGCCGCTCGCAGAAGAAGGGAGGCTGCGACCGTCGACAAACAGAGAGGAACCCCGATAGGCCTCGGGACAGCTGCATCAGGACATCCAGGAGGATCGCCGCCGGCTTCCTCGGAACCCAACCTTCCGCGGAAGGAACGCTCCGGCCATCGATCCGCTACGCCACTTGATGGATTCTAATATAAGCGATTACTCAAATAAGAATAGTGTATTTCTGCAACAATGTTAAGCCCAGGTTGCGCGAACCGCTCGTATTTCCGGGGGAATACAATCTATACGCGATCACCCGTTGCAGGAAGGGCACATGACCGCCCTGCGGTTGCACCGTTCTTGACGGAAAACCGGCCGCTTCCGCGACATTCCCGAGGCGTTTTTGGAGCGCGCGACTCAGGTCGCGGCGGCCTGGCGGATGGCCTTTGCGCTGTCGCCGCGGCCGGGCACGACGGGCGCGCCCTCGGCAGCGTCCTCCTCCAGGCCGAGGCCGGAGCGCAGCGGACCCGGCGAGGCGATGAGGTCGGCGAGCGTATAGCCGTCGAGCACCGACAGGAAGGCATCGAGCCCGCGCTGCAGGATCGCCTTCAGGCGGCAGCACCCGGCGATCGGACAGGTGTTGGTGCCGTCGTCGAAACACTCCACGAGGCACAGATTCTCTTCCGTCACGCGGATCACGGCGCCGACATTGATGTCCTCGGGCGCCGCCGACAGCCGGACACCGCCATTGCGGCCGCGGACCGTCTCGATGACGCCAATATGCGACAGGCATTGCGCGATCTTGGTCAGGTGGTTTTCCGAGATCCGGTAGGCCTTGGCGATGTCGGCGATGCGCGACACCGGCCGATCGGACAGCGCGCAGAACATCAAGAGCCGCATCGCATAGTTCGAATGATGTGTGAGGCGCACTGGTTCTGGACTCCTGAACCCATTCCGATGGTTGTATAAATGAGCATTAACGGCGCCGCTTTAGCCGGTGTCAAACGCGTTTGGCAGTTTGGGCGCAGAATCCGGAAAAACGGGACGTAAGGTCGCAATAAACTGGGTTGGAAATTGCTAATTAGCATTGATTTCGATCATAGGGCCCCTGTAAACGACGCATATTAGCGACCTCGAATGGACCCGAGTCGCCATCTCCGAAACATGGCCCGACACATGGAGTGACCCGGATGGAAGCGGTGAATAACGGTGCGCGATTGATACATTTCCCGGTTTCCTTTTTCGCCGTGGTCATGGGCCTGTCCGGCCTCACCCTTGCGGTGGAGCGCATGGAGGCGACCCTCGGCGTGCACCATGTCTGGAGCCTCGGCTTTGTCGTCGTCTCCGTCGCCGCCTTCATCATCATCGGCGCGTTCTATCTGACCAAGCTTTTGCGGCACCGGGCCGCGGTCATCGCGGAATGGAACCATCCGGTGCGCATCGCCTTTTTCCCGGCGATCACCATCGGGCTGATCCTGCTGGCGACGGCGCTCCGCCCCTACCAGGCGGACGTCGCGCGCATCCTCTGGTTCATCGGCACCGCCGGCCATCTCGGGGCGACGCTTGCCGTGATCTCGACCTGGATCGGCCACCGCTCCTTCGAGACGCCGCACATCAACCCGGCCTGGTTCATTCCCGCCGTCGGCAACGTCATCGTGCCGGTCGCCGGCACCGAATTCGGCTATACGGAAATCTGCTGGTTCTTCTTTGCCATCGGGCTCGTCTTCTGGGTCATCCTCCTGGTGCTCGTCTTCAACCGGCTGATCTTCCACCACCCGCTGCCGGAGCGGCTCTACCCGACGCTGGTCATCCTGATCGCGCCGCCGGCCGTCGCCTTCCTTGCCTATATGAAGCTGACCGGCGGGCCGATCGATGCCTTTGCGCGCATCCTCTATTACGCCGGCCTGTTCTTCACGCTGCTCGTCACCATGCAGCTCGACCGGCTGGCGCGCCTGCCCTTCGCCATGTCGTGGTGGGCCTATTCCTTCCCGATGGCGGCGATCACCATCGCCACCTGGGTCTATGCCGCGGGAACGCGGTCGGGATTCCACACCGGGCTCGGCTTTGCCCTTTTCGCCATCCTGTCGGCGATCATCCTGATCCTGCTCTACCGCACCACGAAGGCCATCGCCGGCGGCGAGATCTGCCAGCCGGAATAGCGGTCCGCTCCCCTTCCCCGATGCCGTTCCGGCGCGTGGACCGTTCGTGATAGGCTGGGGCCTTTCCGGTTTCGCGTCGCGCCACATCTTCTGGTGCCGGACGACATCATGGATGGAGGCAAGGCATGGGTATTCTGACACGGGCGACCGCGGCGATTTTCGGGCTGTTGATGAGCGTGCCGGCCGCGCTCGCCAATTCCGGCCTGCCGCACGCGCACTATGCCGGCCAGCAGGACCGGGCCGTCAGCACGCTCTCGGCCGAGGACATCGAGGCGCTCAAGGCCGGCGCCGGCTGGGGGCTGGCGCGGCCGGCCGAATTCAACGGCTATCCCGGCCCGCGCCACATCCTCGACATGGCCGACGAGCTGGCGCTTAGCCCGGAGCAGCGCGACGAGATCACGGCGCTGTTCGATAGGATGCAGGCCGATGCGCAGCGCCTCGGGCCGGACCTGATCGCTGCGGAAACGGCCCTCGACGAGGCGTTCCGGGCCGGCACCATCGACGCGGAGACGTTGCGGGCGCGGGTCGCGGCGGCCGAAGAAGCGCGCAGCAGGCTGCGCGTCGTCCACATGGAGGCGCACCTTGCGGCAACGCCGCTTTTGACGCCGCACCAGCGCCACCTCTACAACACGCTGCGCGGCTATGCCGGCAGCGCCCACGACATGCACCACCCGCACCAGTGACGGGCACGGAGCCTTCCATGAGCCTCATCGACTGGCGCGACTTTTCGGGGACCACGGCGTGGGACGCGCTGGACGTTGCCGAGATCGAGGGGGCGACGGTGCGCGTCCACTGGACCGACGCGCCCTATCGCTGGCACGTCAATGACGGCGAGGAGGTTTTCGTGGTGCTTTCCGGCACGGTCGACATGAAGCTGCGCGAGGGCGGCGTGGAGAAATCCGTCCGCATGACCGCCGGCGACATCTTCCATGCCGGCGTCGGCACCGAGCATGTCGCCCATCCGCTGGAGCCCTCGCGCATTCTCGTCATAGAAAAGAAAGGCAGCGTCTGATGTCCGCGTTTCCCCTGGAAGGTCTTGTCGTCGGCTGGGTCGCGCTGCTCGCCGCGGCCGCGGCGCCGGGCCCCAATCTTCTGGCCGTTGCCTCCAGTGCGCTCGGCAGCGGGCGCCGCTTTGCCCTTGCCGTTGCCGCGGGCGTTGCCGCCGGCACCTTCTTCTGGGCGCTTGCCGCCGTCCTTGGCCTCACCCTCGTCTTTTCCGCCTATCCCTGGTCAACCGACGTCCTGCGTATCGCCGGCGGGCTTTATCTCGTTTTCGTCGGGGCCCGGGCGATCCGGGCCGGCCTTGCCGGCAACGCGGCCCTGATGCGCAACGGCGCGGCTTCGGCCGGCATGGGAAAATCGTTCCTGCGCGGCTTCGTCGTCGTCGCCACCAATCCGAAGGCGATGCTGCTGTGGACGTCGATCGCGGCCCTCGTCGTCGTGCCGGGCATGCCGCTTGCCGTCGCCGTGCTGTTCGCCGGCGTCTCGATGGCAATCTCGTTCGCCGTCTATGCCGTCTATGCGCTGATGTTCTCGCTGCCGCGCCTGCGCGCCGGCTATCGCGGCTTCGCCAACCAGCTCGAGATCGCCTTCGGCGCCGTCTTCTGCCTGTTCGGCGCGCGCCTGCTGGCGAGCCGCTGAGGCGCGTCCGTCACCTCACCGTTCGCTCAGCGCCAGCTTGACGCCGAGCGCCAGGAACAGGGCGCCGAGGCCGCGGTCGAGCCACAGGCCGATGCGGTCGTTGTTCCGCAGGGCACGCACCAGGCGCGCTCCTGCCAATACCAGCGGCGGCTCGATGAAGGCGGCAATCACGATGATCAACATTCCGTGCAGGAAGAGCTGGGCTGAGGCCGGGCCGCTGCCGTCGACGACGAATTGCGGCAGGAACGCCAGAAAGAAAATGCCGACCTTGGGATTGAGCAAGGAGACCAGAACACCTTGCCGGTAGATCGCGGCGATCGGCTTTTCCGTGGCGGATTCGGCAACGAAGCCGCCACCGGAGGAGCGCAGTGCCGCGATGCCGAGCCAGACGAGATAGGCGGCCCCGGCCCACTTCACCACGGTGAACGCCATCGCCGAGGTGGCGAGCACCGCCGAAAGGCCGAGCGCGGCCATTAGCACATGCCCGAAAGCCCCGGTCCAGATGCCGAACATGGCCGCAAATCCGCCCTTGCACCCGCCTCGCGCGGTCTGGCCCAGGATGAAGGCGAAGTCGGGTCCCGGCGACAGGTTGAGCAGAACCGCGGCGGTCAGAAATGCCGACCAATGCAACAGCGTGTAATCGAACATCGGGGGCTCCTTGGGCCGGAACGCGGCTGGGCCGGCGGGGTTGGGCGCGGCCGCGCCCGGGCGGGTATCCGGACAGATCGTGCTTGCCTAGCCCAATCTCCGGGCGCCGGCAAACACCGGCTAATTGTTAACAAAGCCAAGCACACGAATTCGTGATCGACTGTTATTGTTTCATGAAATTGAACAGTCAATCCACGCCGGTCTTATTGATGGCGGACCGCAAGGGTGCCACCTACCGCAGACACGCAACCGTTCCCTTCCAGGAGGTACCCCGCATGATCCGCAACACCGCCCTTGCCGCCGTTACCGCCCTCGCCCTTTCCGGCGCGTTCGCCACCACCGCGTTCGCCGAGCCGGTCGACTACGCCTTCGACAAGACCCACGCCAACATCACGTTCACCATCAACCATCTCGGTTTTTCCACCGCCCATGGCCGCTTCAACACCTTCGACGGCACGCTGACGATCGACGAAGAGGAGCCGGCGAATTCGGCCGTCGACGTGACCATCGCTACCGACAGCCTCGACACCTTTTACGACAAGCGTAACGAGCACCTGAAGAGCAAGGACTTCTTCAACGTCGCCGAATTTCCGGAGATGACCTTCAAGTCGACGTCCGTGGAAAAGACCGGCGATGACATGCTGAAGATGACCGGCGACCTGACCATGCTCGGCGTCACCAAGCCGGTGACCCTTGACGTCACGGTGCCCAAGCTCGGCGCACACCCGATGAGCGGCGCCAAGGCCGTCGGCTTCCATGCGACCGGCACCATCAAGCGCTCCGAATGGGGCATGACCACCTTCGTGCCGGCGGTCAGCGACGAGGTCGACATCGTCATCGACCTGGAAGCCGCGCAGAAATAACTGTCATCGAACATCGGCCGCGATGCCGTAAAGATTGACAGACGGGCGGCGCTGCCCTCCTCTCCTTCCCCCAGGAACGGGTGGCGCCGTCCGACCCTTTCGTCTTGGAACCGAGGCTTTCGACCATGCTGCGCAACACGACATCCGGTTACGGCCTTGTGGCCATCGCGCTCCACTGGCTGATCGCGGCGATGATCGTCGCCATGATCGTGGTCGGCATGTATATGAGCGGTCTGGAACTCTCCGATCCCAACAAGTTCCAGCTCTACCAGCTCCACAAGTCTTTCGGGCTGACGCTGCTCGGCCTCGTCGTCATCCGGCTCGTTTGGCGCTTCTCCAACCCGACGCCGCGGCTACCCGCCACCCTGCCCGACTGGCAGAAGGTCGGCGCGCATCTCACGCACGTGGCTCTCTATTTCCTCCTCATCGCCATGCCGCTGTCCGGCTGGCTGATGGTGTCGGCCTCAACGCTCGGCATCCCGACGCTCTATTTCAATCTCTTCCAGGTGCCGCACCTGCCGGTGCCGGGCTTCCTCGGCGAGCCGGCAGCGGCCGAAGCGACCCTGAAGGAGGTGCACGAGCTGCTCGCCTATCTCCTCATCGTCGTCGTCGTCCTGCACATCGCCGCTGCGCTCAAGCACCATTTCGTCGACCGCGACGACATCCTCACCCGGATGGTGTCGACCGGCCCCGGGCGCTACGGTATCCGCTGACCCAGACCAGAAAAACGACGGAATTCCCATGATCCCTTCCTCCTTCCCGCTGTCCCGCGTCAGGCGCCTTGCCGCCGCGGTCCTCGTTGCCGGCTCGTTCGGCGCCGCCCTTGCCGGCCCTGCCCTTGCGGCCGATGGCTGGATCGTCGACCCCGCAAAGAGCACGGTCGGCTTCACCGCGACCCAGGCGGGCGAGCCGTTCAAAGGCACCTTCAAGGCATTCCAGGCCGACATCACCTTCGATCCGAACGACATGAACGCCGGCAATGTCGACGTCGTCTTCGACACCACCCAGATCGAGACCGGCGATGCGCAGAAGGACGCCAACCTGCCGACGCCGAACTGGTTCAACGCCAAGGCCCATCCGATGGCGACCTTCACGGCGTCGAACTTTTCAAAGACCGGCGACGACAGCTACGTGGCCAAGGGCGAGCTGACGATCCGCGACATCGCCAAGCCTGTCACCCTGCCCTTCACGCTGACCATCGACGGCAACACCGCCAAGATGTCCGGCGAGACCACCGTCAAGCGCACCGACTTCGGCATCGGCACCGGCGTCCCGGTGGAGATGATCGGCGACGATGTCGTCGTCACCGTCTCGCTCACCGCCACCAAGTAGCGGCCGCCGCCGTCGGACCTCCCCGTTTCGAGTTCCACCGCATTTAGACCCATGCGCAGCGGCGCATGGGTTGGCGCGGCGCCATCGCTGGTCTACATACCGGACATCCCCTCCCCGCCAGACCGGGACAAGAATTCCCTGGGAGATATTCCAATGTCCGATCCTGATAGCGCCCCCGAAAGCCCCAACGCAGACCTCTCCCCCTACAAGAAGATGGGCCGCGAGCTGATCGACGAACCGGAGACCCGGATGCCCGCCTTCGACCATACGCCCCTTTTGCCGCTCGGCGCCGACGAGACACCCTACCGCAAGCTCACCGGCGACTATGTCTCGACCTCGCAGTTCGAGGGCAACACGATCCTCAAGGTCGACCCGGAAGGCCTGAGGCTGCTGGCCGAAGAGGCGTTCAAGGACATCAACCACTACCTCCGGCCGGGCCACCTGAAGCAGCTCGCCGCGATCCTCGACGACCCGGAGGCGACGGACAACGACCGCTTCGTTGCCTACGACCTTTTGAAGAACGCCTGCATCTCGGCCGGCGGCGTGCTGCCGATGTGCCAGGACACCGGCACCGCCATCGTCATGGGCAAGAAGGGCCGGCTCATCTGGACCGACGGCAGCGACGAGGCGGCGCTCGCGCAAGGAACGCGCGATGCGTATCTGAAGAAGAACCTGCGCTATTCGCAGCTCGCGCCGCTCTCCATGTTCCAGGAGAAGAACACGGCCAACAATCTGCCGGCGCAGATCGAGCTCTATGCGGAGGGCGAGGACGCCTACAAATTCCTGTTCGTCGCCAAGGGCGGCGGCTCGGCGAACAAGACGTTCCTGTTCCAGGGAACCCCGTCGCTCCTCACCGAGGACCGGCTGCTCTCCTTCATCGCGGAAAAGATCCTGACGCTCGGCACGGCGGCCTGCCCGCCCTATCACCTCGCCGTCGTCATCGGCGGCACCTCGGCGGAGATGAACCTGAAGACGGTGAAGCTCGCCTCCTGCCATTATCTCGACAACCTGCCGACTTCCGGCTCGGAGGCCGGCCATGCCTTCCGCGATATCGAGTGGGAGGAGAAGGTCCAGATACTGACCCGCAAGACCGGCGTCGGCGCCCAGTTCGGCGGCAAGTACTTCTGCCACGACGTGCGCGTGATCCGGCTGCCGCGGCACGGCGCCTCGCTGCCGATCGGCATCGGCGTTTCCTGCTCCGCCGACCGCCAGGCGCTCGGCAAGATCACCTCCGACGGCATCTTCCTGGAGCAGCTTGAGACCGAGCCGGCGAAGTACATGCCGGAGGTCGACGAAAGCCATCTCGGCGGCGACGTGGTCAAGATCGACCTCACGAAGCCGATGCCGGAGATCCTCGCCGAACTGTCGCGCCATCCGATCAAGACCCGGCTGTCGCTGACCGGCCCAGTGATCGTCGCGCGCGACCTCGCCC
Source organism: Rhodobium gokarnense (assembly GCF_025961475.1). Taxonomy (NCBI): domain Bacteria; kingdom Pseudomonadati; phylum Pseudomonadota; class Alphaproteobacteria; order Hyphomicrobiales; family Rhodobiaceae; genus Rhodobium; species Rhodobium gokarnense. The sequence goes on from NZ_JAOQNS010000012.1 coordinate 187,407, forward strand.
ATTCCAAGCTGAGGGCCCGCATCGAGGCCGGCGAGGACCTGCCCGACTATTTCAAGAACCACCCGATCTACTATGCCGGCCCGGCCAAGACGCCGGAGGGCTATGCCTCGGGTTCGTTCGGCCCGACGACGGCCGGGCGCATGGACGCCTATGTGGACCCGTTCCAGGCCCTCGGCGGATCCATGGTGATGCTCGCCAAGGGCAACCGGTCGCCGCAGGTCCGCGATGCCTGCGAAAAGCACGGCGGCTTCTATCTCGGTTCGATCGGCGGCCCCGCCGCCCGCCTCGCCCAGGACTGCATCAAGAAGGTCGAGGTGGTGGAATATCCGGAACTCGGCATGGAGGCGATCTGGCGCATCGAGGTGGAAGACTTCCCCGCCTTCATCGTCATCGACGACAAGGGCAACGACTTCTTCAAGGAACTCAATCTCGGCTGAGCGGCGCCGAATCATTGCACCGAAGTTGACGTCCGGCGCCTCGACCAGGCGCCGGATACCCGCTTTCTTCCCGCAATCGTTAACAGAACCTTGCCATGGCGGTTACGCGAGGCGCGTGCGGGCGCCCGAAGGCGTGCGTCACCGTGTCCTGTCGACAACACAGCATCCAAAATTCGCAAACGCCGGCCTGATCGCAGAAAAGTCAGTTGCCATGGAATCGCCGCATTATCAGAATGCCGCGCTGTACCGCTTCGCGCCGGCAAGGCCGCTGCGGCCGGGATTCAAACTGACGGACTGAAGGGCTTCAGATGCGAAAATTCACTCTGGCGGCAGCCGCTTTGGCGCTCGTTTTCGGCGCGACGACCTATTCGACCATCGCCGACGCCTACACGGTGCGGCCGGACGGCACCCTGAAGATGCGCGAAGACGGCATCATCAAGGTTCCCGCCTATTTCGGGCGCGGCAGCGGCAAGTCGCCGATCCGGCGGACCGAAGTGTCCTATGACGGCGGCCACCGGCCGGGCACCATCATCATCGACACCAATGAGCGCCGCCTCTACTACGTCATGTCCGACGGCAAGGCGATGAAGTACGGCATCGGCGTCGGCCGTCCGGGCTTCCAGTGGTCCGGCACGCACCGCGTCACCCGCAAGGCCGAGTGGCCGGGCTGGACGCCGCCGCCGGCGATGCGCAAGCGCCAGCCGGGCCTGCCGCGCTACATGCCGGGCGGCCCGAACAACCCGCTCGGCGCGCGCGCCATGTATATCGGCTCGACCATCTACCGCATCCACGGCTCCAACGAGCCCTGGACGATCGGCCAGGCGGTCTCCTCCGGCTGCATCCGCCTCGCCAACGAGGACGTCATCGACCTCTACAAGCGGGTGAAGGTCGGCGACCGGGTCGTCGTCAAGCGCTGAGGCGTTTTCCGAACGCTTGTGTGGACAAGAAGGCCGGTGCTTGGTTAAGCATCGGCCTTTCTTTTTGTCGGTCCCGGCGCCTGGCGCCGGGCAGGGTAGCGTACGAGACGGCATGACGGCAGACATCACGGCGGCAGGCGGCGGAGTTGGCCGGATTCCGGCTGGACGGCGGGCGATCCTCCATATCGGCCTGCACAAGACCGGCACCACCTATCTGCAGCGCTGCCTCTTTGAGAACATCGAGGCGCTTGAGGATCTCGGCTTCTTCTGCCCCTCGCCGTCCGGAAGCCGGGTCGTTGCGGCCCACAATCTCGCCCGCGAGGTGCGCAAGACCAGGCAGTTCGAGCCGAACGGCATGCTCTGGGACCACGTGCTGCCGGCCTTTGCCGCCTCGAACGCCACCACCCTGCTGTTGACGTCGGAGTGCTTCGACCTGTCTCTGCCGCGGCACATCGCGCGCTTTCGCGAGCTGCTGGACGGCATGGAGGTCACCGTCCTCCTGTGCCTGCGCCATCCCATCGACCTCATCCAGTCGATGTATTCCCAGATCACCAAGAGCGAGCGCGACGACGACTTTGCCGCCTTCGTGGAGCACCGGGTGACGAAGGACAACCGGCTCCGCTTCGACCGGCTGCATCGCCAGTGGTCCAAGACGTTCGGCGCGGAGAACGTCCGGGTGCTGTTCTACGAGGAGATTCGGGACACCCTTCTTGAGGTGTTCCTGAGGGAGATCGGCGCGGAGGCGCTTTTGGCGAACGGGGCGCCGCGCCTGCCGGATGCCAAGGTCATCAACGCGTCGGCCGACGAGCGGCTGATCGCGCTCCGGGTCGCCTGTGCGGCGCGGGCGAAGGCCACCGGCATGGATCCGGCGCGCTATCGCGACGAAATCGAGCCGGCCCTCCTGCGCCTCGCCACGCGGCGCGGCTGGACCGACAGCAGGCTGAAGCTGGTGACGCCCGCCCTTGCCGCACGCATCGCGGAAGCCTGCCGGCCGGAGATCGAGGCGCTCCATGAGCGCATCCCCGTGCCCGCCTCCTATTTCACCTTCACGGCCAACCGCGATGCGGCGACGAGCCCCGAAGACGCCCTCATCGACGGGCTCGCCGATGCGCTCCTTACCGGCGACCTCACCGTCGCGGGCGGGTCGCGGCCGTCATTCCTGTCTCGGCTGTTCGGGCGGGGGTAGCGATCGTCGCCGTCACGTTTTCCGCCGGACATCCCCCTTCGTCATCCCGGCCGGAGCGAAGCGGAGAGCCGGGAGCCAATGCCCGGCTCGACAAAGTGGCCCGCATCGGGCGTGCTGTGGCCTCTCGCAGAGCGACGTCCTCGTTCCGCCAACGTCCGGCATACCGCGCTGACAGGGGCAATGGGCCCCGGATCAAGTCCGGGGTGACGGCTGAGTTTTTGGCTAGCCAAAGCACTCCACATGCCGCGTAATACCAAGGCCCAGAATGCCGTCTGCCCCCGGCCAAACGCACCGCGCTTACGGCTCCCGCGAAAGGCCCTGGGCTTCGAGCTCGCCCAAATAGCGCTGCCACAGCGCGTCCTGGCGGTTTCCGACGTCCCAGAGATAGTCGTAGGTGTAGAGGCCCGTGTCGTGCAGGTCGTCGAAGGTGATCTTGACGGCGTAGTTGCCGACCTGTTCCAGCGACAGGATCTCCACGTTGCGCTTGCCCGGCACGGTCTTGCGCTGGTCGGGCGAGTGGCCCTGCACTTCCGCGGAGGGCGATGCGATGCGCAGGAACTCGGCCGGAAGGGCGAAGGTCTCGCCGCTGTCGAAGCCCACCGTCAGGGTGCGCCGGTCCTTGCTGAGCCGGATTTCCGTCGGCCAGGGATGGTCATCTGTCGTCACGATCTTTGCTCTCCCGCGGTTTTTCAATTCGTTATACCGGTCATAGGCTTTTGACTTCGCATGGCAAGCCGGAGCGTATATATGTGTGCGCCGAAGGGTGGTCAAAGGGGCGCAACCGCGCCACATCGTCAGGGCGCACGCGCCCTGCCGCGTTGCCGTCGACAGAGAAACCGCCCCGGCGCCGAAAGCTGCGCCGCAAGAAACCCCTCCGGCCGCAGGAGTATCGAATGCCTTTCGATCCCGACCTCGTCCCCACCGGCGCAAAGCTGACCGACCCGTTCGGGCGCGACGTCACCTATCTGAGGGTCTCCGTCACCGACCGCTGCGATTTCCGCTGCGTCTACTGCATGGCGGAGAACATGACCTTCCTGCCGAAGCGCGAGGTGCTGACGCTGGAAGAGCTTGAGCGCCTGTGCAGCGCCTTCATCCGCAAGGGCGTCAAGCGCATCCGCATCACCGGCGGCGAGCCGCTGGTCCGCAAGGGCATCATGGAGCTGTTCCGCTCGCTCGGCCGGCACCTCGATGCCGGTACCCTCGACGAGGTGACGCTGACCACCAACGGCTCGCAGCTTGCCCGCTTTGCCGGCGAACTCGCCGATTGCGGCGTCAGGCGCATCAACGTCTCGCTCGACACGCTGGATGCGGACAAGTTCCGCTCCATCACCCGCCGCGGCGACCTTTCCAAGGTGCTGGACGGCCTTGAGGCGGCGGACCGCGCCGGCATCGCCATCAAGCTCAACATGGTGGCGCTGCGCGACTTCAACGAGGCCGAAATCGAGCCGATGCTGCGCTTTGCCCATGGCCGTGGCTACGACATGACGCTGATCGAGACGATGCCGCTCGGCGAGATCGACGACGACCGCTGCGACCGCTACCTGCCGCTGTCGGACGTGCGCGCGATGCTCGAGGAGCGCCTGACGCTCACCGAATCCGCCTATTCGACCGGCGGCCCGGCGCGCTATGTCTCCGTCGCGGAAACCGGCGGCCGGCTCGGCTTCATCACGCCGATGACCCATAATTTCTGCGAAAGCTGCAACCGGGTCCGGGTCACCTGCACGGGCATGGTCTATCTCTGCCTCGGCCAGAACGACTGCGCGGATTTGCGCGAGCCGTTGCGCGCCTCGGAGGGCGACGAGCTCCTTTCGCGGGCCATCGACGATGCGATCTCGCGCAAGCCCGAGGGCCACGACTTCGTCATCGACCGGCAGAACGCCGGGCCCAACGTCATCCGCCACATGTCGGTGACCGGCGGCTGATTGCCGCCGCGGGAGCGCTTTCCCGGGCTTTCCCCGATCTTTAAGGTTGAACCGGCGCATCGCCCGCCAACCGACGTGGGTCCGTTACCGCCGTGTTCGACTTTGCCCGCCTTCAAGAGACAGCCGTCGGCCGCAACATGGCCGGCGCCCTGGCCATGCTGGTCTCCGGGCTCGGCTACACGGTCAACGACGCCTTCACCAAGACAGTGTCGGACCACCTGCCGACCGGCGAGATCATCTTCGTCAGGGGCATCTTCGCCTCGGCGATGATCGTCGCGATCCTCGTCGCCACCGGTTTCTACCGGCGGGTGCGGGTGCCGCGGTCGGCGGCCTTTGCGACGCGCATCTTCGGCGAGGTCGGCGCCACGGTGCTGTTCCTTGCCGCGCTCTTTCACATGCCGATCGCCGAGGCGACCGTGATCCTGCAGATCGCGCCGCTGGCGGTCACCGCGGCCTCGGCCGTCTTTCTAAAGGAAGCCGTCGGCTGGCGACGCTGGACGGCGGTGACCATCGGCTTTTGCGGCATCCTCCTCATCGTCCGGCCGGGTTTTTCCGGCTTCGACGCCTGGGCGCTGGTGGCGCTCGCCGCGGTCGTCTTCATCGTCATCCGCGATCTCTCCACCCGGCTGATCTCCGCCGACATCCCGACGCTGACGATCACCATGATGACGACCTTCACCATCACCGTGCTCGGCCTTGCCATGGGCGCTCTGGAGACCTGGGTGATGCCGACCGCTGCCGAGGTGTTCTTCCTCTTTGCCGCGGCGGTCTTCATCATCATCGGCTACTTCTTCATCATCGTCGCCATGCGCGTTGCCGATATCGGCTTCGTCTCGCCGTTCCGCTACGCCATCGTGCTTTATGCCGGCATTCTCGGCTATGCGATCTGGGGCGACGTGCCGGACCTGCCGATGGTCGTCGGCGCCGCCATCGTCATCGCCACCGGCATCTACACCTTCCACCGGGAGCGGCTCGTGCGCCGGACCGATCCCGAGGCAGCGCCGTCTCCGCGCCCGCCGGGGGCAGGCCCGCCGCTCGCCAACGGCTGACCCCCATCGACGGCTTGCCCCCACCGACGGCTTACCCTTGTCGACGGCAGTTGCCTTCTGCGGCCGCCGGGGAATATGTTAGCGGCAAGGTGCCGCAGCTTCCCCCGTCGCGGCCTGCCTCCCCTCATTTTGAAAGCCCCCCATGCCGCCCGCCGTTGCCGACACTTCGATTCGCCCGCCGTCGCTCGCCATCCTGATCGCGGTCTCCTGGATCAATCCGCTGGCCCTCAACATCTTCGTGCCGTCGATGCCGGGGATGATCGTCGCGCTCGACACGTCCGCAGAGGTCGTACAGCTCACCCTGTCGCTCTATCTCGGCGCCGTGGCGGTGTCCCAGCTCATCCTCGGCCCGCTCTCCGACATGTTCGGCCGGCGCCCGGTGGTGCTCGCCGGCATGGCCCTCTTCATCGTCTCCAGCCTGATCTGCGCGATGGCCGGTTCCGTCGAGGTGCTGATCGCCGGGCGCATCCTGCAGGCCGCCGGCGGCTGCTCCGGCATCGTGCTTGCCCGCTCCATCGTCCGCGACCTGTTCGAGCAGGAAAAGGCCGCCTCGATGATCGGCTACGTCACCGCGGGCATGGCGATCGCGCCGCTCTTTGCGCCCGCCATCGGCGGCGTACTGGACCAGTTCTTCGGCTGGCGCTCCAGCTTCTTCTTCGTTGCCGCGCTCGGTGTCGCCGTCCTCATCGCCGCCTGGTTCAACCTGTCGGAGACAAACGCCAATCGCGGCCGCTCCAGCGGCTTTGGCCGCATGTTCGACGGCTTTGCGATCCTTGCCCGCTATCCGCTCTTCTGGGCCCATTCGCTGACCCTGATGATGACGACGGCCGTCTTCTTCGGCTTCCTCGGCGCCGCGCCGTTCATCTCCTCGCACGTCATGCACCTGACGCCGAGCCAGTACGGGTTCTATTTCGCGCTCATCGGCGTCGGCTACATGACCGGAAACATGTTCTCCGGGCGCTACGCCTCGCGGATCGGCACGCGGCGCCTGATCGGCATCGGCACGGTGTTCGCCCTCATCGCGGCCCTCGTCATGCTTGCCGGATTTCTCGCCAACTTCTTCCACCCGATCGCCATGTTCGGGCCCATGCTGTTCATTGGCATGGCCAACGGCATGGTGATCCCGGCGACCATGTCGGGCGCGGTCAGCGTCCGGCCGGACCGGGCGGGTGCCGCCTCCGGCCTTGCCGGCAGCCTGCAGATCGGCGGCGGCGCCATCGCCAGCTACATGATCACGACGCTGATCACGACGGAGAGCGGCGAGATCATTGCGCTACCGCTGGCCGTTGCGGCGACCTCCTTCGCCTCGGCTGCCCTTGTCTGCGGCATGGCCACGCGCTTTCTCCATCGCAGCGATTGAGTCAATGAACTGACACAACCATCCGTCTTACTGGCGGTTTTTGCACCTCTTGCAGAGAGCCTTCCGGCGCTTGACGCATCGGTTGAACACGATCCAGGTGCGAAGAAATCGATTCCGTTCCGTGCGGTAATCTGCTGAACGGGAAGTGGTTTTTGCCCGGCGCCGCCCGGCATCGCTGCATTGCCTCTTCGGCTCCGGAAACGGCTGATCCCGGTCCAAAACCCGGACAAAAGAAAACGGCTGCGGAAGGGATTCCGCAGCCGTCGTCAAATGATTGCCGTTGAACGGTTTTCGTCAGTCCATGACGATCTTCGGGGCGGCGCGCTGGCGGCCCTCACGGGTCGTTACCTGCTCCCACACCTTGGCGGCGATGTCCTTGAAGATCCTGGCGTGCGGGCCGTCCGGCGCGGAGACGACGACCGGCGTGCCGGCATCGGACGTCTCGCGGATCTCCATGTGCAGCGGCACCTCGCCGAGGAACGGCGCGCCGAGCTTTTCGGCCTCCGCCCGGGCGCCGCCATGGCCGAAGATGTCGGACCGCGTCCCGCAGGACGGGCACAGGAAGTAGCTCATGTTCTCGATGATGCCGAGCACCGGCACGGACACCTTCTTGAACATGGCAAGGCCCTTGCGGGCGTCGATCAGGGCCAGGTCCTGGGGCGTGGAGACGATGACGGCGCCGGCGAGCGGCACCTGCTGGGCCATGGTGAGCTGGGCGTCGCCCGTGCCCGGCGGCATGTCGACGACCATGACGTCGAGCTCGCCCCAGTCGACCTCGCGCAGCATCTGGGTCAGCGCCGACATCACCATCGGCCCGCGCCAGATCATCGGCGTGTCTTCTTCGACGAGGAAGCCCATGGACATGACCTTGAGGCCGTAACCCTCGAAGGCCTTCAGCTTGCCCTCGGCGGGCGGCTCCGGCATGCGCTCGATCTTGAGGAGCCGCGGCAGCGACGGGCCGTAGATGTCGGCATCGAGCACGCCGACCTTGAGGCCGTTCGCCTGCAGGCCGAGGGCGAGGTTGATCGCCGTCGTCGACTTGCCGACGCCGCCCTTGCCGGAGGCGACCGCGATGATCGTCTTGACGCCGTCGACGCCGGGCTTTGCCGGATCGGAACCGGGCGCTGCCGGGCGTGCCTGCTGCGGCGCGGCCCCGCCGCTGCCGGGCTTCCTCTCCGCCGTCAGCGCGACCATGACGCTCTCGACGCCCGGAATCCGCGACACCACCTCCTCGGCGGCCTTGCGCATCGGCTCCAGATCGTTGGCCTTGTCGGCATCGACCGTGATGGAAAAGGCGACCCGGCCGCCGGAGACGAAGATGTCGGACACCAGCCCGAGCTCTACGAGATCGCTGTTGCCGTCCGGTCCGCGCACCTTCTGCAAGCGTTCCAGAATCACTTCCTTGGTGACTTCACTCATTCTTGCCGTCCCTTTGTCCCTTTTTCCCGCCGCACCAGCGCCGGCTTATATTCGAAACCGGTAATGTAATTCCCGCGCCCGCAGCGTCAATGCGCCGGCCTTCTGCCTTGGGTAAATCCCCGGGCTCAAATTGTGAAGTTCGCAATACCGAATTTTCACGTTTGTCGCGGGGCACACTTGCCGCAGGGCGGAAGACTTCTCATAACCACATGATGCCCGATCACATGTTGTCCAGCGTGGTGGCCGAAATCGCTTCCCTGTCGCGGGACAGGGCTGCCGGCCGATGGCGGCGGGAGGCGAGCAGATGACGTCCGGCCGCGATCCCTCCCCTGACCCGTCGCGCGGCCCGATCACCGGCCTCGACGAGACCCTCCTCAACGATCCGGCCCGCTATGCGCCGATCGTTGCCGGCTGCGTGCTGGCCGGCGGCAAGTCCCGGCGCATGGGCGGCGGCGACAAGGGGCTCCTCGACCTCGGCGGCCGCCCGATTCTCGCCCATGTGGTGGAGCGGCTCGCGCCCCAGGTCGGCGCGCTGGCGCTTAACGCCAATGGCGATCCGGCCCGGTTCGCGGACTTTGATCTGCCGGTCATCGCCGATCCCGTCGAGGGTTTTGTGGGACCACTCGCCGGCATCCTGGCCGGCATGCTGTGGGCCCGCGAGGCCGCCCCCAAGGCCTCCTTCCTGGTGACGGCGGCGGGCGATACGCCGTTCTTTCCCAAAGACCTCGTTGCCCGCCTCGTCGGCGCTGCCGGCTATGCGGAGAATCTCATCGGCCTTGCCGTTTCCGGCGAGCGGCTGCAGCCGGTGTTCGGGCTCTGGCCGCTCGGTCTGGCCGACGACCTCCAGGCCTGGCTGACGGCCGAAAAGAGCCGAAAAGTGCAGGATTGGGTAGCGCATCATACGAAAGTCGAGGTACGCTTTTCCGGTCCTCTCATCGACGGCATCGAAATCGATCCGTTTTTCAACATCAATGCACCGGAAGACAAAGAGACGGCTGAAGCCGTCCTGGAAGGACTGACAGCATGACGAAACTCTATGGGGCCGGCGACACGCCGGTGGTCGGCGTGACCGGCTGGAAGAACTCCGGCAAGACCACCCTGGTGGCGCGCGTCGTCGCCGAACTGACCAGGCGCGGCTACACGGTCTCCACCGTCAAGCACGCCCACCATGCCTTCGACGTCGACCATGAAGGCACCGACTCCTACAAGCACCGCGAGGCCGGCGCCGTCGAGGTGGCGCTCGTTTCCGGCTATCGCTGGGTGCTGATGCACGAGAACCGCGACGGCGAGGACGAGCCGGGCCTTGCCGACTTCCTGCCGCGGATGGCGCCGCGCGACATCATCGTCGTGGAAGGTTACAAGCGCGAGGATTTTCCCAAGATCGAGGTCCGGCGTAGCGACGCGCGAAAGCACGATCCGCTGGCGCTGACCGACCCCACGGTGATCGCGATCGCCTCGGACCACCCGGTCGAGGAGACCGACAAGCCGGTGTTTGACCTCGATTCCATCTCCGAGATCACCGATTTCATCGTCGAGACCTTCGCGCTGCGCACGATCGCGCCCGAGGACAAAGATGCCGCCCAATAACAGGCTGCCCGATAGCAGGCTCAAGGACGACTGTTTCGCGACCGACCGGGAGTGCCTGACCCACGGCGAAGCCCTGGCGCTGCTGGAGGCGCAGGTCGGTCCGGTCGTCGACAGCGAGACCGTGCCGCTCGCCGCCGCCGGCGGGCGGGTGCTCGCCGAGGAGATCGTCGCGCCGCGCGACGTGCCGCTCGCCGACAACACGGCGGTCGACGGTTACGCCTTCAGCCATGCCGACTATGTCGCGTCGGAAGGGCGCCTTCCCGTCTCCATGCGGATCGCCGCCGGCCATCCGGCAGGTGCCCCGCTCGCACAAGGAACGGCGGCGCAGATCTTCACCGGCGCGGTGATGCCGCCGGGGGCCGATACGGTCGCCATGCAGGAGGACTGCCGGATCGACGACGGCGAGCCGCCGGTCGTCAACGTCCCGCCCGGCCTGAAACAGGGCGCCAACCGGCGCCGGGCCGGCGAGGACGTTGCCGCCGGGTCGGCGCTTCTGACGCCGGGGTTGAGGCTCCGGCCCCAGGACGTCGGCGCCATCGCGTCCACCGGCAAGGCCGAGGTAACGGTCTATCGCCGGCTGCGCGCCGCGCTCGTCTCCACCGGCGACGAAATCGTCCGACCGGGCAATCCGATCGCGCCCGGCCAGGTGTTCGACGCCAACCATTACCTGCTCTCAGAACTCCTTGCCGCCGCCAATGTCGCCGTCAGCGACCTCGGCGTCCTCGCCGACGACCCCATCCTCATCCGGGAACGCCTCGCCGAGGCGGCAAGCTCCCACGACGTCCTCATCACTTCCGGCGGCGTCAGCCATGGCGGCGAAGACCACCTTGCCGATGCGGTCGCAGCCCTCGGCTCGCGGCATCTCTGGCAGCTCGCCATCAAGCCGGGACGGCCGGTCAGCTTCGGCCAGATCGGCGACTGCATCGCCGTCGGCCTGCCGGGCAACCCGGTCGCCGCCTTCGTCTGTTTCCTCAACTACGCCATGCCGGTGCTGTCCGCGATGGGCGGCGCCGGGTTCCAGACGCCGATCCCCTATCGCATTCCCGCCGCCTTCGATTTCGCCAAGAAGCCCGGGCGGCGCGAGTTCCTGCGCGGCATCCTCAACCGCGACGCCGACGGCCATATGGTGGTGAAGAAGTTCGCCCGCGACGGTTCGGCGCTGATCTCCTCGCTGCGCGAGGCCGACGGGCTCATCCTCCTGGCCGAGGACACGACCGCGGTCGCAGCGGGCGATGTGGTCGAGTTCGTCCCGTTTTCCGCCTACGGCATCGCCGAACGCACGCTTTAGCCATGACATTTGATGTTCAGCAACTTGAAACCATGAATTGCAATACTGGGGCCGGAACGCATATCGCGGGAGTCCCCGGCGGCCCGCCGGCGGCGCTAGAGCCAAAGGACAGACGATGCGACTGCTGAGCGCCGCCCTGGCGGCCATTGTCGTCCTGGCAGCCTCACTGCCGGCGACGGCAAAGGACTGGAAGACATTGCGGATCGGCATCGAGGGCGCCCATCCGCCGTTCAACTATTTCGACGCGCTCGGCGAGCTGCGCGGCTTCGATGTCGATGTGGCGCGGGTCATCTGCGCCAAGCTCAAGGCCGAGTGCACCTTCGTCGTCCGCGACTGGCCGGACATCATCGACGGGCTGACCGCCGGCGCCTTCGACACCATCATCTCCTCGCTGGCGATCACCGAGGAGCGCCGCAAGCGGATCGCCTTTTCCAAGCGCTACTACCGCACGGCATCCGTCTTCGTCCTGGCCAAGGCGTCTGCGATCACGGTGTTTTCCCGGACCGCCCTCGATCACCGCATCATCGGCGCGCAGGAAGGGACGATCCACCGGAGCTTTCTGGAAGAGACCTACTGGAGCACGACCGTCCGCCCCTACCCAACGGAGGAAGAGGCGTTCCTCGACCTTGCAGCCGGCAGGATCGACGCGGTCTTCGTCGACAAGCTGGCGGCGACCTACTGGCTCGCCAAGCACGACGACGGCCGCTGCTGCAAGATCGCCGGCCCGGAGATGACCATCAGCCAGGGCATCGGCGTCGGCCTGCGCAAGGAGGACGAGGACCTGAAGAAGAAGATCGACGGAGCGATCGACGCCATGCGGGCCGACGGCATCTACGAGATCATCAACGCCAAGTATTTTCCGTTTTCGATCTACTGACCCCACCCCCGGCCGCAACACCGCGCCGTGCGCCCGCTGACAGCGTCGGCGCGATGGGCTAGAACGGGAGAAACCCTTGCGGGCGGCGGCCGCCGACCCGCCTATCAGCCACGACAGGAAGCGCGGAGCGGCAAAATGGCGAAAGTTGCATTCATCGGCCTTGGCGTCATGGGATACCCGATGGCGGGCCACATCAAGGCGCGTGGCGGCCACGACGTCACCGTCTACAACCGCACCAGCGAAAAGGCCGAAAAATGGGTGGCCGAGCATGGCGGCGCCCATGCGCCGACGCCAGCCGCGGCCGCCAAGGGCTGCGACTTCGTCTTTGCCTGCGTCGGCAATGACGACGACATCCGCCAGGTGACGCTCGGGCCGGACGGCGCCTTTTCCGCCATGAAGGACGGCGCGATCTTCATCGACAACACGACGGCGAGCGCGGAGATCGCCCGCGAGCTCGACGCCGTGGCCCGCGAGCGCGGCTTTGCCTCGCTCGATGCGCCCGTCTCCGGCGGCCAGGCCGGCGCGGAGAACGGCGCCCTCACCGTCATGGTCGGCGGCGACCAGGCCGTTTTCGACAAGGCCAGGCCGGTGATCGACTGCTACGCCAAGATGGTCGGCCTGATGGGCCCGGCCGGTAGCGGCCAGCTCACCAAGATGGTCAACCAGATCTGCATCGCCGGCCTCGTCCAGGGGCTCTCGGAAGGCATCCACTTCGCCAAGACCGCCGGCCTCGACGTCGCCGCCGTCATCGACGTCATCTCCAAGGGCGCGGCCCAGTCCTGGCAGATGGAAAACCGCTGGAAGACCATGCTGGACGGCAAGTTCGACTACGGCTTCGCCGTCGACTGGATGCGCAAGGACCTTTCAATCTGCCTCTCGGAAGCCCGCAACAACGGTGCAAGACTGCCAGTGGCGGCCCTCGTCGATCAGTTCTACGCTGAGGTGCAAGCCATGGGCGGGAAGCGCTGGGATACGTCGAGCCTGATTGCCCGGCTGGAGAATGCGGAGAAGGGGTGAGGACGAGTTTCTATTGACTCGGTACCCGTCGACCTAAAAATGTTTACTACACATAAGAATAGTTGGTGAATTCAACGCTCACTGAGGCTCTTCCCGTGCAGCAAATTGAAGTGAAAGTTGAAAACGATCATATTCAGCGGCTTACTACCGCAAAGCCGATTGCGGCTATTTCAGAACTGATTTGGAATGCTTATGACGCTGATGCACAAGAAGTAAGAGTTGAACTTGAAGGAGGTCAACTAACAAAACTTGGCTTGATCCGTATTGTCGACAACGGCACGGGCATTCCGAGTGATGAAGTGAATACGTTGTTCCAATCTCTCGGCGGTTCTTGGAAAAAGCTCGCAGTTAAGACTGATCGTGGCCGATGGATCCACGGCGAAAAGGGTCAAGGCCGCTTCAAGGCTTTTGCTCTCGGAGAGCGCGTGACGTGGGTTTCGCGCCACGCAGGAAAGAAATTCTCCATCAGCGGCGACAAGTCCGATTTGAAGCGCTTCTCAATTTCAGATTCCGTCTCAACTCAAAATACTGGCTGCACAGTCGAGATTGAGAGTGTAATTCGCGATTTTGAGATTTGGGCCAAAGATGGTTTTACTGAGCATCTGCGCGACGTATTCGCCCTGAAACTATATGAAGACCCCAATTTTCGGATTATCTATGATGGCGAGCAGATTGAGACTGCCGAAGCCATCAAAGACGTGACGCATTACGACGTCACGACCTTTAGTGAAGACGGCCATGAATACAAGGCGACTCTGGATATTATCGAGTGGCAGAAAAGGGTCGAACGAAAACTGATGCTTTGCCTACCAGGCCGTTTTAGTTTCCATTCGATGGCACCGGGCATCCACGCGCGCGGATTCGACTTCACAGCCTATCTGACCGCCGACCAGTTTCAGCATCTTGCAGACGACAACACTGAAGGATTAGTTGAGCTTGATCCACCGTCGATGGCTCTCGTTGAAGCCTCCAAGGTGAAGTTGAGGGAGCACTTTCGCGAACGGGAAGCAGAGCGCTCGCGCAGTAAGATTCAAGAGTGGAAAGACTCTAAAATCTACCCTTATGAAGGCAAAGCCTCTGATCTAATCGAAGTCAATGAAAGGCAGATTTTCGATGTCGTCGCCCTGAATTTGGCCGATTACAGCCCCGAGTTCGAGAAGACCCCGTCCAAACAGCAAAAACTTATCCTCCAACTCGTCAAGGCAGCCATAGAGACCGGGCCCGGCGCCTTACCATCCATTTTGGAAAAAGTCGTTGACCTGCCAAAAGGCAAGCAGGAAGAGTTGGCCGATCTCCTACGGAAGACCTCACTGACGGCCGTCATTAATGCAGCGAAGGCTGTAACCGACCGGTTAGAATTTCTGCGAGCACTGCAAATTTTGATATTCGAGGCGAACTCAAAACGCCAATTGCTAGAACGCTCACAGCTTCACCGCGTAATCGCGCAGGAAACTTGGATTTTTGGTGAGCAATTCAACTTGATGAATGACGACGAGGATTTATCGGCCGTTCTTCGCAGCCATATCGAACTCCTAGGTAGCGACAGTGATGAAGGTACTCAGCGGGAGCACCTTGCGCCCAACGCCCCCGTACTGGATGTGAACGGAAAGGCGGCGATCGTCGACCTGATGCTCTCCTGCCGAGTGCCTACACCCACGGATGACGAGCGCAAGCACCTTGTAGTCGAATTGAAAAGACCGAGCCAAAGGCTCAACGAGGAGGTAATCAACCAGGTTAAGAAATACGCGAAAGCGGTGGCCTTCGATGATCGATTCCACCATTCGAACGTCGAATGGGATTTCGTCGCTGTTGCCAATCGCTTCACGAAAGACGCCGAGCTTGAGGCACGTCAGGCCGGCAAGCCTCACGGTTTGGTGCTCGAATTGGACGATCCGATCAAGATCAGGGTTTGGGCGAGGACTTGGGGCGAGATCATCCAAGAGGCGGAAGGTCGGCTTACCTTCTACAAGCGGCGCCTTGAATATCAGGCGAACGACGAGGAAGCGCTGCGATACCTTCGCACGATCAATGCGGATTATCTAAGCGATGAAGTCAAAGAACGCATCTCTGCGCTTGATGCGGAAGAAGAAGCCGCCGCAGATTAGGCGCCGGCCGACGGGATTGCTCAGAACGGGTCTGTTACTCACCGGACTTCAGTCTTTTGGCATTTGCTCTCTAGCTGCCAAGCATGACGCCGAGCGTTGAACACCGGCTAATATACGCCCGCAGAGTAGAACTCAACCCCTCACTCCCCCGCCAAAATCTCCCCCTTCAACCCACACAGATCGATCACCTTCACCGTCTTCTGCTTGTAGGTGCCGTCCATGCACGAGGTGTTGAGGTCTTTGGCCTGGCCGAAGGCGAGGCGGCAGCCGTTGGGGGAGACGGCGAGGTTTTCGGTGAAGCCGGCGGCGAGTTTTATGGGGTCGCCACCCGGCGGGACCAGAAAAATGCCGGAATCGCCGATGCCGCCGTCGCGGTCGTATTCGCGCTTGTCGAGGGCCCAGCCGAGCGCGGTCTTCACCACGCGCGAGGACTTCATTTCCGGCAGGCATATTTCTTCCACCGCGCCCTTGCCCGGCACAAGCCGCCAGACATGGCGGCACTCCGCGCCGCGTTTGGTGCGGGCGAACACGAGATAACTATCGCCGTCGACGGAAATGCCCTCCGGCTTCACGTTGCCCTGGCTGAACGGCAGGGGGATCGCCTGCCCGTCCGGCGTCATCAGCCGGCCCGGATCGGCCGTGCGCCGGCGCCCCAGGTTAACGATGCCGTCGCCGGGTCTCAGGGGCACCAGGATGTGCTCGTCGAGGCCTTCCGGCCTTTTTTCAAAGCCGCAGGTGAAGGGGTTGAAGACCTGCCCCTCCTCTTCTGCCGAAAGCGGCGTCTCGGCCATCGCTCCCGGCTTGCCGAAGAAGAACGTTCCCTCTTCGCCGTCCGGCTCGACCCGATAAGAAATCATGCCGCCCGCATAGCAGGGCTTGGTGAGGTCGCTTGTCGCCAGAGTCTTCTCGCCGCTGTCCGACCAGACGGTCAGCGGAAAGGTGAAGGCAGCCCAGGGGTTGTCCTTGTCGGCCCGCTTGGCGTCGTACTCCATGCGCTGGAACAGCAGCCGGTCGTTGTCCATCCAGAAGAGGCCGTAGTCGACGAACGGCACCTTGGTGTCCGTCATCCAGTGCTTCGGCGGCTCCCGGTCGCAGGCGCCGACGAGGAGGGCGAGGAGAAGCGCCGGCCAGAGGCGACGGGCAATAGGGGACGACATGGCGAATTCCTTCGCGAACGGGACACGGTCTTGGTTGGGACAGCCGGAACGCTAGTCCCCTCCCCGGCCCCTTTCACTGAAATCGGTCAACCGGTTCCCACCCTTGCGAACAAAACCAAAACAACGTTTCGTGAGGCCATGGATGCCCCGACCGATTCGCCCGCCGATCCCCTCGCCGGCCTCAACGCCGAACAGCGCCAGGCCGTGGAGCATGGTGGGGGAAAAATCGCCGGGCCCCTGCTGATCATCGCCGGCGCCGGCACCGGCAAGACCAACACACTCGCCCACCGGGTCGCGAACCTCATCGTTGCCGGCGCCGATCCGCGCCGCATCCTGCTGATGACTTTCTCGCGCCGCGCGGCGGCGGAAATGACGCGCCGGGTGGAGCGCATCGCCGGCGAGGTCATGGGACCGAAGGCAACCGTCCTCACCGAGGGCCTCACCTTCGCCGGCACCTTCCATTCGATCGGCGCCCGGCTCCTGCGCGAATACGCCCCTGCGGTCGGCCTCGACCCCAACTTTTCGATCCACGACCGGGAGGATTCGGCGGACCTGATGAACCTCGTCCGCCACGAGCTCGGCCTTTCCCAATCCGCGACCCGGTTTCCGAAAAAAAACACCTGCCTGCAGATCTATTCGCGCACGGTGAACGCCGAGGCCGAGCTGCAAGCCGTGCTCGACAAGCACTTTCCCTGGTGCGCGGGCTTTGCGGAGGAGCTGAAAGCCCTCTTCGGCGCCTATGTGGCGGCCAAGCAGGCGGAGAACGTGCTGGACTATGACGACCTCTTGCTGTGGTGGGGCGAGATGTGCGCGGAGCCGGCGCTGGCGGAAGAAATCGGCGGGCGCTTCGACCATGTGCTGGTCGACGAATACCAGGACACCAACCGCTTGCAGGCGCGGATCCTGACCCGGCTGAAGCCGGACGGGCGGGGCGTCACCGTCGTCGGCGACGACGCCCAGTCGATCTACGGGTTCCGGGCCGCGGAAGTGCGCAACATCCTCGATTTTCCTGACCTCTTTTCGCCGCGCGCGGACATCGTCACGCTCGACCGTAATTATCGCTCGACCGACGCGATCCTGGAGGCCGCCAACGCCGTCATCGCCGAGGCCCCGGAGCGCTTCACCAAGAACCTCTGGTCGAGCCGGACCTCTCTCGCCAAGCCGCGCATCGTCACGGTCAAGGACGACGCGGGCCAGGCCGATTTCGTCTGCGAGAGCGTGCTTGCGGCGCACGAGGAAGGCACCGCCCTGAAGCACCAGGCCGTGCTCTTTCGCGCCTCGCACCATTCCGGCGCGCTGGAGATCGAGCTGACAAGACGCAACATCCCGTTCGTGAAGTTCGGCGGCCTCAAATTCCTCGATGCCGCCCATGTCAAGGACGTGCTCGCGGTCCTGCGCCTCGCAGAAAACCCGCGCGACCGGGTCGCCGCGTTCCGCGCCTTCCAGCTCCTTCCCGGCATCGGCCCGACGAGCGCCGGCGCCGCGCTGGAGGCCATGGGCCAGCTCGAGGACCCCGCCCTCGGCCTGCAGCTCTTTCGCCCGCCGAAGAGGGCGCAGGCCGACTGGCCGGCCTTTGCCGAGCTCTTCTCACGCTTGCGCGCAAAACCCGGCTGGCCGGCGGACCTGGAAGCCGTGCGCCTGTGGTACGAGCCGCATCTGGAGCGCCTCCACGAGGACGCGCGGATGCGCCGGGCGGACCTTTCCCAGCTCGAACAGATCGCCGGCAACTATCCCTCGCGCGAGCGCTTCCTCACCGACCTCACCCTCGATCCGCCGTCGGCCACCAGCGACGAGGCCGGCCCGCCGCTCCTCGACGAGGATTTTTTGATCCTTTCCACGATCCATTCGGCCAAGGGCCAGGAATGGTCCAACGTCTTCGTCCTCAACGCCGTCGACGGCTGCATCCCCTCGGACCTTGCCGTCGGCGAGCGCGACGACATCGAAGAAGAACGCCGCCTCCTCTATGTGGCCATGACCCGCGCCAAGGATTCTTTGGCCCTCATCACCCCCCAACGCTTCTACGTCCAGGGCCAACGCGGCGACCGCCACGTCTATGCGTCAAGGACGCGGTTCATCCCGGAGGGGATTCTGGGGCGGTTCGAGCAGGGGGCCTGGCCGAGGGCGGAGACGGCGGGGGAGACGGCGCCGCGAGGGGCGGTGCGGGTGGATTTGAAGGGGAGGATGCGCGGGATGTGGGGGTAGGAAAGAAATAGGACATAGTGGCGATCGTTCGTTAAATAAAACCCCGACTATGTTGGCCTCGCACTTTGATCTAACCCGACCTATGTCTAAACAATAAGCCTATAGGTGATTTTTTTAATTCTTTGTGCGCACCCTTCAACTCTCTGAAACGGGCTGGAATCTGGCGTAACTTCGGCACATCGATGAATTGATTGACGCAGAAGCTGGCAGCGCCGAACGTCGGCGTGCCAGTGACAATCGACGCAATGTCAATAGCACCTGCGACGAGCATTGTCCCAATATCGTGTCCCGCGAACTTTACCGTTTTACGCCGAAGCGACTGTACTTCTTTTGTGTGCTTTTCAAATGCATCTCTAATATTCTCAACAATCTGATCGCTTGCCCTAAAAAAATTATTCGGATTGGCTTGAGAAAGCTCATCTACGCCTTGAGAAAGAACCGACCGGATTTCTTGAAATGCACCACTCCGACGCATCTCAATTATCGCCTCAGGAGGAATGTTGCCAAGCCACTTTTCGTCCGAAGTCGACGCATGTTGCAGGCCCTTGACCATGTGTAGATGAACATCACTTTCTGGCTCTACGGCAGAATTGTATTCCAGTTTCCAATTGAAGTATTCCCACGACGTCGGAGCATCAACAATTGGTACGCCACCAAGATATCTGCTCTTGAAAAGCAAATCGGTAGCCTGACCCATTCTTCCAAAACACTGGATCGCGACCATCGCACCGGCATCTAAGGCACTTCCAAACGTGCCCGACCAGTCAGTCTCGATAGACCGCCTGATTTGGCTCTCCAAGTCTTCGGTCCATTCGGTATCAAAGAGAAGCCGGCTGGGCTCCACGAGCGAACTAACGACTTGATCCGGCGTATTTAAGGGCTCTACAAACTCCCACAGCTCGGTTTCTTCGGTGAAAGTTCTCCCAAACAACCTTGATGCGTGTTTGAGAGCGTCGGCGGCAGCAACGCTTTGTAAAAATTCATTCTCATCCGCATCAATAGTGGACTTAAATGGAACCAGCGTTACGATGGGGACACCGACGTCAGCTTCCGCAAGATTCTTATACTGAAGCACATTGAGCGCATGCTTCACTAATAAGAATGCCTTATTTGCAGGCTCGGCGTGCTGAAAAATAGGGCGGCTGTGTAAAAACGGGTCTGAAAGAACAATCGTATCGATATATAAACTTAGACTACTCGATATATTATGTTTATGACTAGGGAATAAATCGCCCCCAAAAACACCTTTTGTTCCCCGAAGGTCTTGGAGGTGGTAGTACGCTGAATCAGCTACGTCTTTCCAGAAACTCTCCAGAAACTCTATTATCCTTGGCGCATTATCTGAAACATCATCGACAAATTCTTGACTGCGAATCGCTAAGCTTGCAAATTCATAAGCATTCAACCCACGATCATCAGCTTCTTTTTTCAAAAATCCTAAATTTTTTTCAATAGTTTCAAAATAATAGGAAGAAATATCAAATAAAGATATCGCTTGCTTGGCTTGCTCCCTTTCATGAACATGCGCTGCCATAAGCGCCATCGAACGAATTCGTCCGTCGACGGTATCTAAATCGATGGTTCCATTGGGGCGATATCTGATTTTTTCCAAGCTTTCTTTGGTCTCTTGCCAAAGATGTTCAGAAATGTGAATTTTCCCCTCTTCTGCCATCAGCTTTAAAACGTTTAGACGCCATTGCATTTCCGCCTCAGTTTCATCATTGGATTCGGCAGCCATGGAAATACCTCATCGACAATTTGTTGTCATATGCCCAAATCGCCTTTTGTCTTGCAACCAACTTGAATCCAATAATTCTTTGAAACGCTGTCGGCGAAGACGAATAAGAACAATTTATCGATTAGATTTGTGGTAATCAACTGGGACACACTGTTAGCGGCCGCAATCGCAAATAAACGCCTGATGCCTTCGATTGTCGATTGGTACGGCCTCCGCCTCCCCTCCCCTTGACCCGACTAAGCGAACACGCCACAGCTCGGCCTTTGCGCTGGGGAGAACTCTGTGACCGCACACTCCAAAAACACCCCCCCCAACACCATCCTAGAACCCGAACGCCACATCGACGTCATCCACGAAACGGACGTCCTCGTCGTCGGCTCCGGCCCCGGCGGGCTTGCGGCGGCGCTGGCCGCGGCGCGGGCGGGGGTTGGAGTGACGCTGGTGGAGCGGTTCGGGTGTTTCGGGGGGAATCTGACCGTCGTCGGGGTTGAGGGCATCGGCTGGTATCGGCACGAGGCGACCGTTGAGGCGAACGGGATCGGGCGGGAGTTCGAGACGCGGGCCTTTGAGATGGGCGCGGCCGTGCCGGAGTCCCAGTCGGATTCCTTCGAGATCGACGCGGAGGGGTTCAAGCGGGTGGCGGACGTGCTGGTCGAGGAGGCCGGCATCCACCCGATGCTGCACCGGATGTTCGTCGCGCCGATCCTGGAGGGCGATCGTATCGCCGGCATTATCGTGGAATCGAAGGCCGGGCGGGAGGCGATCCGCGCCCGCCGGGTGATCGATGCGACGGGCGATGCCGACATCGCCGCGCGGGCCGGTGCGCCGACGCATATGACGCCCAAGGAGGAGATGCTGGCCGCCTCGGTGATGTTCCATCTTGCCGGCGTCGACAAGGCCGCCTTCCTTGCCGGCGTCGCAGCCGACCCGCAGCGCTATGCCGACTGGCGCGGCGGCGGTGAGTGGGACATGGAGACCTCCGGCAAGGAGGACGAGATGTTCTCGCCGTTCCTGAAAAAGCCGTTCCGCCAAGCGATCGACGCCGGGCTGATCCCGCCGGACCTGACGACCATCGCCGGCACTTGGGGCGCGATCCACGACAGCGGCGAACTCACCTATATGAACCTCCTCCACATGGCCGGCTGCGACGGCACCGACCCGGACGACCTGACGCGCTTCGAGATCGAGGGGCGACGCCAGGCGATGCTGGCGATCGACGCGCTGCGCCGCTTCACGCCGGGCTGCGCGGGCGCGCGGCTGCGCAATTTCGGCATGACGCTCGGCATCCGGGACACCCGCAAGATCGATGCGGTCTACAACCTCACCGAGGACGACACGCGCAACGAGGGCCGGTTCGAGGATTCCATCGGCATCTATCCGGAATTCATCGACGGCTACGGCCTCCTCGTCCTGCCGACCACCGGGCGCTACCTGCACATCCCCTATCGGTCCCTCCTGCCGAAGACCGTGCGCGGGCTGCTCGTTGCCGGCCGCGCCATCGGCGGCGACCGGATCGCCCACGCCGCGACCCGCAACATGGCCGCCTGCGCCGTCACCGGCCAGGGCGCGGGCATTGCCGCCGCGCTGTCGATCAAGGCCGGCTGCGAGCTCGATGCCGTCGATATCGGGGCGGTGCAGAAGGAGCTGGATCGGCAGGGCGTGCGCTACCGGTGATGCGGCGCGTCGACATCGGTTCGAGCGCGCATCGCTCAAGGCGCGCCCTCCCCCTTACCAGGCTGCGCTCCGTTTGCTAGAAGCCGGAAGCTGATGTCGCCCGCCCGCCGCGACGCCCGAGAGATTGCACCAAGGGTCCTTTTCCCGAGAAGCAGAAAACGCCGATGCTCGATCCGGTCACCCTCACCCTGTTCATCGCCACTGTGGCAGTGTTCGTCTTCACGCCCGGACCGAACATGATTTTCTGCGTCTCAAAGGCGATCATCGGCGGCCCGTCCGCCGGGGTGATGAGCGCCGTCGGCGTTTGCATCGGCCTCGTCGTCCATGCCGGCGCCGCCGGGCTGGGGCTTTCCAAGCTGTTCCAGTATTTCCCGATCGCCTATGACGTGCTGCGCGTCGTCGGCGCCGGCTATCTGCTCTGGCTGGCGTGGAAATCGCTTCATGAAACCGGCGGACTGCCGGCGGAATGCCCCGGCACCATCGCCCGACCGGGCAAGAGCGGCCTTCGCTTCATCGTGGAAGGGGCGCTCAACGCCCTTTTGAGCCCGAAAGCGGTGTTCTTCTATATCGTGCTCTTCCCGCAGTTCCTTGATCCGGCCAGGGGCAGCGTCTTCGTTCAGAGCCTCCTCCTGATCGCGATCATCAACGCGATGAACTTCACCGTGATCTCCACCCTGTGCCTGTTCGCCGGCAAGACCTCGGCCTGGCTGGCGCATAACCCGAGCGTCCTGCGCTGGCAGCGGCGCATCGTCGCCGGGGTGTTCGCGGGGCTGGCCATGCGGGTGCTGTTCAGCCGGCAGACCGCCTCGACCGTCTAGCGGCGTTTGCCGGTGGAGCACTGTCCCGCCAGGGGCGGGGTACCGGTCGCGCCGCGCGGATCGGCCGCGCGGCAGGTCATACTGAGACGGCCGAAGCCGACTTCCCCTCGCTTGACGCAGACAGCTACCGTCAGTTTAAGGTGTCGGTCGGCGATAAAGGCTGTGGTTGTCGTTCGGGCAGGTCCCGGCAGATGAAAGGGGCGCAATGGCGCTGGGGGAAGCGGAACAGGGGGGCCTGGAGGAAGCGCTGCGACGTATCGCGCTTTGCCGCGACGAACACGCAGAAGAACTGGATCTCGGCGGTCTTGCGCTCGAGTCTCTTCCAGACGCGCTCTTGGAAGCCCTTCAGCAGCTCTGTTGGGTGAAACGTCTTTACCTTGGCTTGTCGGAGGCAGCCCGCAGAAAACCGTATTTTGCGCTTTACGAAGAAGACAAAAAAAGCTGCAACGCGTTACGCGCGTTGCCCGACGCAATACCGATCGCACTGGCGCAGCTCGAAGCGATCAATTGCAGCGGCACACAGGTCAGCGACCTGGCGCCCCTCGCCGGCCTCCAAAACCTCCAAACGGTCGATTGCAGCGGCACACAGGTCAGCGACCTGGCGCCCCTCGCCGGCCTCCAAAACCTCCAAACGGTCGATTGCAGCCGCACTCAGGTCAGCGACCTGGCGCCCCTCGCCGGCCTCCAAAACCTCCAAGAGATCGATTGCAGCAACACACAGGTCAGCGACCTGGCGCCCCTCGCCGGCCTCCAAAACCTCCAAACGGTCGATTGCGGCCGCACACAGGTCAGCGACCTGGCGCCCCTCG